>NZ_JBEYVO010000039.1:0-112779 GCF_040644055.1 Streptomyces sp. NPDC047043 | reverse complement strand
ACCGCGGCCCGAGTCCACGGTGAGCTGACCGGTCTGCACGTTGATGAACCAGTACGTGGTGCCGGTGTCACCGTTGCACAAGGAGTTCAGAAGCGTGTCCGTGTTGAAGGACTCCTTGCCACGGATGTTGACGACCCCGCTGTCGGCGTGCGCCGGGGCGACGAGCCCCAGGGTCGCGGTGAGGCCGACAGCGCCGGCTATCACCGCACGCTTGAGGGCTGCCCGGGAAAGCGGTTGACGCATGGTGGATGCACTCCAGTTCCTGAAGATCTTGTCCGACTCGGTGGCCATCGGCTTCACGAAAAGAGTGACATCTTCAGACGAATCACAGTATTCAGTTATGTGACGTCATATCAGCTTTCTTATGATGCCACTTCATCACTTGTTCACCAGGAGCGTCTCGCGCACCAACGACGAAGCGAGCCGCCCGTCCTTGACGGACACGGACGTCCTCAACCACCACGGACGGCAGGACTCACAGCCCACCGCTGTCCGGTTGCGCCTACGGGGAGGCGGAAGCGGCACGCCTCGGGTGGAACCGGCGGACGGGCAGCAGATCACGGTCGTCGGCGCCGTCACGCCCATTACCTTCCGAGTAGAGCCCGAACTGGGCTCGTGGCCTCCGGGGCCGGTATGGCTCCTTGCCCCTGTCGTTGATGATCTGGGGGGTGCTGCCACCGGTTCCGGTGGCACCGGAAGGTCGCTGATAGAAGCATGTCCACCCGTCGGCAGGGCTGCGTAATGTGGCTGCCGATCTCCGGTGCCCGGTGGGCCACCGGCTGCAACTCCCGGGGAGGGAAAGCCCGGTGACCAGCAACGACTTCACCTCGATCGACGTGTTCTGCGCCCTGGACGTAGGTAAGTCCGAGCACCACGGCACGGCCCTGCTGCGAGATGGCCGCACCACCTTCGACAAGCCGCTGCCCAACGGTGAACCGGCCCTGCGCCAGCTGTTCGCCCGCCTTCAGCGCAAGGGGAAGGTCCTGGTCGTAGTCGACCAGCCGGCCTCCATCGGCACCCTGGCAGTGACCGTCGCCCGCGCCAGCGGCTGCGAGGTCGCCTACCTTCCGGGCCTGTCCATGCGCCGCCTCGCCGACCTGCACCCAGGCAGCGGCAAGACCGACGCCCGCGACGCCTACGTCATCGCCGATGCCGCCCGCACCCTGCCCCACCTGCTGCACTCCATCGAGCCGGAGGACAGCGTGCGGGCCGAACTGACCATGATCCTGGGCCATGACGACGACCTCGCAGGGGACGCCACCCGCACTTCCAACCGGCTGCGCGGCCTGCTCACTTCGATCCATCCGGCCCTCGAACGGGTCCTGGGGCCACGCCTGCGGCACCCGGCCGTCCTGGCCCTGCTGCAGGACTTCGGCTCCCCGGCCGCCCTCGCCGAGGCGGGCGGCGACCGGATCATCGAGGTCATGCTGGCTGCCGCACCACGGATGCGCAGCGCCCGGCACCTGACCGAGCAGATCACCGCCGCACTCGCCGAGCAGACGGTGCAGGTTCCCGGCGCCGGCTCGGCCGCCGAGATCGTCTCCGGCCTGGCCGAGTCTCTGGCTGTCGTCCTCAAGCGCCGCGAGATGCTGGAGACGCGGGTCGCCGCCCTGCTGGGGGCCCACCCTCTCGCGAAGGTCCTGACCTCCATGCCCGGGGTCGCGGTCAGGACCGGAGCCCGCATCCTGGCCGAGGTCGGCGACGCCAGCGCATTCCCCACCGCCGCCCACCTGGCCTCCTACGCGGGACTGACCCCCACCACACACCGCTCCGGGACCTCCATCCGTGGCGAAGGACCGCCCCGCGGCGGCAACAAGCAGCTCAAACGCGCCCTGTTCCTCGCCTCGTTCGCCTCCCTGAGCAGCCCCGAATCCCGTACCTACTACGACAGGAAACGCGCCGAGAAGAAGCGCCACAACGCCGCCCTCATCTGCCTCACCCGCCGCCGCGTCGACGTCCTGCACGCCATGCTCAAGCACCGCACCCTCTACCAACCCGGGCACGAACAAACAGCCTGACCAAGCCCACAGACCTTGACCGAACAGATAGAAGCACCCCCCCGCAGAGCAAGGTAGTGACGGCGCTCTACGGCCTGGAAGTCCGCACGTCGGCCATCGTCCACGCGTCGCCGCCGGAGCCGGACAGGCCGTACTGGACAGCCGGATCAACCCCACGCCCGACTACGGGACCGTCGCCGGACCGTGGGCGTGGAGCGCACCTGCGGGATTGATGCCGCACCGCAGGCCGCTGCGCGGCCCTGAGCAACAACCCCCGCGCCCGGGAGTCGCTGACGGCGCGGGAGCCGGCCCGGGTCACTACGGCGTGCCAGGTCGCCGTTGAACTGCCGCCCGTCGAGCCAATGCCGTCCGCGTCTGTGGCTGTGGCCTCCGCGGCGGCCCCGGTGGCGTGCGGTCCGCCGGCTGGTGAGGCTCGGGAGCAACTGCCTTGCGGTTCCGGCGCGGTACGACCACGAGGCGGCAGCTCACTCGACGGGAAACGCACCCTGCAGGGAGAAGCTCCACACCGCGTGAGGGGCCGCCGTCACACCACGCCTCGCGCGGTCAGCGGCGCAGGAGTCGTCCGTGCCGGACAGGCGAGGACTCCTCAGCGCCAACCGCAGTCGAGCGCGGCCGGATCGATCGTCCCCCGCTGCACCTTGGCGTCGTGGGGCTCGGGGAAGCCGGCGTCGGTGACGTAGATCCGGTTTCCGTGTACCGCGATGGCGGTCGGTGAGGCAAGGCCGTCCGAGGCGGTCAGGGCGGTCTCGGTGACCCCGCCCGGACGGATGATCACGACCTGACCCAGGCGGTTCAGGGCGGCGAACACCACGTCGGAGCGGTCGTTGAGAAAGTTGAAGTCGTCGACGCTGGTGAGGCCGCCAGCCACGGTGCCGATTCGGCCGGGGGCACCGGAGCCGGTGACCGGGATCCGCAGCAGGGTGCCCCGCGCGGCATTGGAGACCCAGACCGCCCCCCGGTGGAACCGGAGCCCGTTGACACCGAACGGGTTGGACGGGTTGGCCGGATCAGCCGCGAGGGCGGGGTCGGCCAGCCAGGCGGTCGCCTCGCCGCCGACGGCCGGGACGGCCCAGATGGTGCCCTTGCTGCTGTCCGCCACGTACAGGGTGCGCCCGGCGGGGTCGAGGGCCAGGCCGTTGGGGAGCCCGTCGGCGGGCAGGGCGGCGATACGGCCGGGGGTGCCGCCCGGGGACAGTTTCCACACACCGGCCCGGGAGGCGTCGGAGGAGTACACGTTGTAGTAGACGGTGCCGTCGCGGCCACGCGCCAGACCGGTGAACGCGTCGCCCCGCTGCCCCCTCACGATCACCCCACGCTGCCCGGACGGACCGATCCGCAGCAGTGCCGGACGCTCGCCCGGCGCGCTGCTCCCGCCCAGCGTGGAGACGGTCAGCGAGTTGTCGGGGTTGACGGTGATGTTCTCCGGGGAGTCACCAGCGGTGAAGTCGAGTGCGGCGAGTGTCCGCACGCCGGTGACGGCCGGTCGCGGGGACTCCTGCCGTGGCGCCGCGGACGCGTAGGGCGCCGAGACGAGGAGGGCTGCCACGGCGATCACCGCCGCGGGTCCGGACCGCTTCTTCAGGTGGGTTGCCACGGGTACGGCTGTGGAGATTTCCATACGGTTCATCGCGCGTTTCTGAACGGGCGCAGTCGAGGCTGCGCGGAGTATCGGGCATGGGTTGCACCAAGTGGCTCCAGGACGCGGAACGGGTCCGCTCCCGGGCCGGGCACTCGACCGGCGCCCGCTCCCGGCGAGCGGAGGCCGCGCCGGGCAGGACAAGTTGTTCCAACTTGAACGACTTCGACATTAGCGTGAAGTTCCAATTTGAACAAGTTCCGCTAGGATGAAAACATGGACACGTCACGGTCACTGAACCAGCGCGAGGAGCGGGCCTGGCACACGCTGGTCACCGCCACCACGCTGCTCAACCGGGTACTCGATCAGCAGTTGCGCGCCGACGCCGGGTTGTCCCATGTGCAGTACGCGATCCTGGCCCACCTCGGTTACGCCCCCGGCGGGTCGATGCGCATGGTGGCGCTCACCGACGCGTTGAAGGTCACCAAGAGCGGCCTGACCTACCAGATCGTGCAGTTGGAGAAGGACGGCCTGGTCGTTCGCGGAGCCTGCGGCACGGACGACCGCGGAGTGGGCGCCACCCTCACTCCGCGTGGCAGGGAGTTGATGGACCGCGCGGCGCCCGGTCACGTCAGCCTGGTCCGCGAGCTGGTGATCGACGCCCTCACTCCGGAGCAACTGGACGCTCTGGCCGAAGGATTCGCGGAGATCCTGCGCCGCATCGTCGACACCAGGGCGTAGGCGACGCGCAGCGTTCGGCCACCGGTGCCGCTGTCGTCGCAGAGGGCGCGGCGGCCTTCTCAGGCCGACCGCCGACCGCCGGGTACGGCTCCGAGCCGCACGCCCGGCGGCCCACCACGGGTGTGATCGGCCGGCACCGCGGCCGCGATCGCGGACCGGACGGACCGGACGCCGGGCATCTCGCCGGCGACGGGACGGACCGGCCGGCCCGGGGACACCAGACGACCCTGCCCGTACGACGGGGCCACGGTTGCCGGGGCACGGCCGTCGGCGGTGACACGAGCCTCCACAGTGACGCTGTCGCGGCACGCGCGCCCATGGAGCGCCGGCGCGCGTCGGCCGGGTCCCGCCAGGCACCCCTCCCGGTCGATCGCCAACTCGCCTGACATCATGACGACATGAGACCCCCGCTGCGCGTGGTCCTCTGGATCTACATAGTCTTCAACCTGATCCAGACCATCGTGCTCACCTTCGCCCCCGAGGTGATCGACCGCGCCTATCTCGGCGGCGAGATGACCCCCACCCGGCAGTTCCAGTGGTACGCCGTCGCCGGCTACCACATGCTGATCGTCGCCGTCACCGTCGTCGCGATGGGCCTCGGGCGGGCTTCCGACCGCCGCAGGCTCATCGTTGTCAACGCGCTGATGTACATCCTCTGGGACGCCATCGCGCAGCTCGTCTACTGGGGCCGCGCCATCGGCATGGCCACGTCGGACCTGCTGGTCAACTCCGGCGTCAGCCTCACCGTCGGCCTGGTCCTGCTCATGGTGGCATGGCGGGACCACGACACCGAACCGGTGACCGGGTCCCGCGCGTACGGCACCGACAGGACGAGCTAGGCCCCGGCCGACGAGTGTCAGCGGGGTTTCTTCGGCGGGCAGTTGCCCGGTCCGGTGCGGGCGGCCCAGAAGGCGAGTGCCTGGTCGAACCAGCCGTTGGCCGGTGTGCCGACGCCGAGCCCGAAGCCGTGGCCACCGGTGTCGTATCGCCGGTAGTCCACGGTCACGCCGAGGCCGCGGAGCTTCTCGACCAGCGCGTCCACCCCCGCGATCGGCACTACGGTGTCGTCGGCGGCGTGGGTGACGAAGGAGTCGGGAAAGGACGGCCCGACGAAGTCGCTGTACCGCGGGCTCATATAGGCGCTGATGATGGCCGCCGGGTCGCGGAAGCCATGGGCCTCCGCACTGTACTGGCCGTCGGAGCCCCAGGCGCCGACGATGGAGGCGCCGGCCGAGCTGCCCCAGAGCGCGTAGCCGTCCATGCGGTAGTTCTTGGGTAGCAGATGCGAACGGGTGAACCTCAACACTCGTGCCAGGTCGTCCGTTCCGTCAGCCATCGACTTCAACTCCCCTTCGCGGCCCGGCATTCGGCCGTCGGGACTGACACGGTACTTCAGGACCGCGACGTTGTACCCGGCCTCATGGAGGCGCTTGGCGTGGGGGAACGCCTCCTGGATCGAAGCCACCGAGGTGAACCCTCCGCCCGCGAGAACGACCGCGAGAGGCGCGTTGGGCTTTCCGGGGATGAAGAACACACCGGCCGTGCCCTTCGCGGGGTCGGCCGCGATGTCGGCGTCGGAGTAGATCCGGTGGAAGAGCCGGCTGCCCTGGTTGCGCTGGTCGATGAGGAAGTTGACGCCGTCCACCATCGTCGGCACGTCCCAGCCGTACGGCGCCAGGTACGGCGCCACCTGGGTGATGGGCAGGTCCTTGACGACCTCCCACGTCGGACCGCCTTCCCACGGACCGATGTACCGGCCGAAGCCGGCGAACGCGGGATGCTCGGCGAGCTGACCGAACGTCTCGGCGCCGGTGATGTGCGAGAAGCACCCCTTCTTGCAGACCGGGGTCCCCGGTCCGCCCGTGGGCGCCGCCGAGGCGACGCCTGCGGCCAGCGGCACCGTCAGCACCGCGAGGGCGACCGCGCCCGACACGAGCCGCCGGCGGCCGAGCGCCCCGGCCTTCGTGGATCTGCACCCGTCTGCATCCAGGTCGTACGGCATGGAACAGCCCTCCTGTGGAACACACCACTGTCCGGCCAGGCATCAACCCCGGGCCGCGTCGTGCGGCACACGGAACGTCGTCGACGACCGGTACCGGGCATCGCGCACGACGCCCACCTCATGGCCGCACCAGCGAGTGAAACGATTCGGAAACACGGCGCAACGTAGAGGACAAAACCGAACGACGCAAGGTTTTCGGCAGGCGACCGCTCGGTCAACACGATCGGTCGGCTATGTTCGTGCCGAGTCCGGTCCACCGCGGCCCCACGGAGGCCTCGACCCGTGCCGTCGACCGGGCCGCGGCGTCCGTGCCGCTCAGGATGCCTTGCGGGCGGTTTCGAGGGCGGTCTCCCCGGAGACGGCCCCGAGGGACCCCGACGAGCGGAGGTGCTCGCACAGCCACTCCTCGGTGTTGCCGACGTACAGGAGCGCCGCGGCCTGGCTGAGGGCGAAGTCCCGTGCCGAAAGGGCCGCGCAGATCGCCTCGTGTTCCGCGAGGGTCCTCGCCGCGGCCTGGTCGTAGACGAGACCGCGCCGGATGTGGGCCCGCAGGGTACGTCCGGAGATCCCTTCCAAGAGGGTGAGCAGTGACTCGTTGCCCGTCGCGGCCACAACGGCACGGTGGAACGCGGCGTCGTGCGAGTTCGGCCGCTCGACATGCTCACGAGCCCCCCGCATGGTGTCCAGGTGGCGTTTGACCTCGGCCAGGCCGTCGTCGGTGATCCGGGTGGCGGCGAGGGCGGTGGCCAGGTGCTCCAGCAGTCGCCGTACCTCCATCAGGTCGAGCGAGGCCCCTTTGCCGCTCTGCATCAACACCGCTCTGGACACTCTCCTGACAGCACTGCATGTCGAGCTGGACGACGGCATCATCCCCTCGCGCAGGGCGCGTTCGGGGCCGGGGCATCCGCTGGAGGTGACCGACGCGGAACTGGTCTGCCTGGCGGTGGCGCAGGTGTTGCTGCGGTTCAACGACGAGTGGCACTGCCTCCGGTCGGCCCTGTCCTTGGTCGGGCATCGCGTCCCGCGGCTGCTGTCGCAAAGCGAGTACAACCGGCGGCTGCGGGGGGTGCCCCTATGACTTTAGTCAAGGGGTGATCGGGGTTGGTGGTTGGTAGAAGGTGCCGTCGCGGAGCATCGCGAAGAGCACGTCGGCGCGGCGGCGGGCGAGGCAGAGGATGGCCTGGGTGTGGTGCTTTCCCTGGGCGATCTTCTTGTCGTAGTAGGTGCGGGAGGCCGGGTCGGCGAGCGCGGCGAACGCCGAGAGGAAGAAGGCTCGCTTGAGCTGCTTGTTTCCTCTCCGCAAAGGCTGTTCGCCGCGGATGGACGACCCGGAGCTTCGAGTCGCCGGGGCGAGGCCGGCATAGGCGGCGAGATGGGCGGCGGATGGAAACGAGGTGCCGTCGCCGACGTCGATGAGGATGCGGGCGCCGGTCCTGATGCCGATGCCGGGCATGGACATCAGGACCTTGGAAAGAGGGTGGGCCTCCAGGAGTTCCTCGATCCGGTGGGCCAGGAGTCTGCGCTGGTCGAGCACCGCCTGGAGCGAGGAGGCGAGGCTGGTGACGATCAGTGCGGCTGCGTCCGTGCCCGGAACGACGACGGTCTGCTCGTCGAGCGCGGTGAAGACGTCGTCGATCAGCCGCTCGGCCATGCGGGGTGCTTTCGGCCGGATCAGTGCGATGAGCCGTCGGCGTCCGGCCTTGCGGATCTGGGCCGGCGAGCCGAACTGGTCCAGCAGCCTGAGTACGGCCGGGTGCTGCATGCGCGGGCCCAGGACCCGTTCCAGGTGCGGGTGGATCTGGGTGAACAGGCCCCGCAGCCGGTTGGAGAGGCGGGTCGCTTCCGCGGCGAGGTCGTCGTCGAAGCCGACGATCATCGACAGCTCGGCGATCGTCTCGTCGTCGAGGTCCACCGACCGCAGCGTGTGCGGCATCGCCCTGGCCGCGTCGGCGATGATGAACGCGTCCTTCGCGTCGGTCTTGGCCTCGCCGGGGTAGAGGTCGGCGATCCGCCGCATGGTCAGGCCGGGCAGGTATGCGACGTGGCAGCCCAGCTCGCGGGCGACGGTCAGCGGCAGGGCGCCGATGGAGGCGACCTGGTCGACGAGGACGAGGACGGTGCCGTGTTTGGCCTGCAGCTTGGCGAAGACCTCGCGGAGCTTGGGTTCGCTGTTGGGCAGTCTGCGGTCGAAGGTCTTCTTCCCGGCCGGGGTGAGTGCGGTGGCGTGGTGTTCGCCCTTGCCGACGTCCAGTCCGAGGTAGACGTCGATGTCGCTGGTGTCGATCACGTCGTGGTTCCTTCGGTGCTGTTCACCCGGCCTGCCACGGCACTGATCGCCACATCCACATTACGAAGAGCCTCCCGACCTGCGGAAAGGCCGGTGGTCATGCCCCTAATCAGCGGTCTGTCAGTGCCTTCGGAGCTGGTGACACCCCCCCCCCGGGCCATGAACTCGACAAGGGGAGGTAGTCATGCCAACTCCGAAGGCCGGTAACCCCGTTGCGGGGCTACGAAGACGGTAATGGGGGGCAGGTGACCTGATGGAGGCGACCCTGCGCTGGCTCGCGGCGCGGACCCCGTCGAGTCTCGATGTGGTCCGGTTGTGGGACGGTACCCCCGTCCCGTGCGGCTCCTCGCGTCAGACCGCGCAACGCTCGGACCTGTTCGGATGGGCCGGCTATGGCATGGACAAGTCCCACCAGCGCCTCTACTGGGGCGTCGAGCTGATGCCGGTGTGCGCCCCGGACGGGCTGGTCACCGGGTTCGTCATGGTCAACCCGAAGCCGGTCAAGGAGCGTGACGCGATGCGGGTGATGTTCGCGCTGGAGAAGAACCGGCCCGAGCCGGGCACCACAGGTGTGTGACAAGGGCTTCGCCGGAGCCGAGTTCGAGACGGACATGGCCGAGCCGGGGATCATCGTGGTCCGTCCCGCTCGCAAGGATGAGAGGGACCCGGGGATCTTCCCGTACTGGCTCCGCCAGCGCATCGAGTCGGTGAACTGGACGCTCAAGGGCCAGCTCGGCCTGGAGGCCCACGGCGGCCGGGTGCTCTCCGGTCTGTGGGCCAGGGTGCTCCAGCGGCTCCTGGTCCTCAACGCGGCGATCTGGCACAACTGGGCCTGCGGAGCCGAGAGGAAACGCTCGCTGATCCACTACGACCACCCCACCCCACCCCACCCCACTGACCAGCGCGTAAGAGCGCATCAATCATCTAGGCCGTCCCCGGGAGTGGGGTAGGCGTCCACGGGTGGTCAGGCGTCCACGGGAGCGTGTCCGGCGAAAAGGCGCGCCAGCAGTTCGCCCGGGTCGGCGGGCAGCACGTCGCCGCTCCACGCGACGTACATGTCCGGGCGTACGAGCACCAGCGGCCGGTGGTAGACGGCGACCGCGTCGTCCTCAGCCACGGCCAGTTCGGTCAGTGGTATCCCGGCGTTCACGGCGGCCTCCACCAGGGCGTCGACCGGCGGCGCCGACGGTCCGACGCGGACGATCGTGAGATCCCTTCCGAGTTGGTCGAAGATCGACGCGCGGTCCGGACGCCAGTGGTGCGGGAACCGGACGCCGGGGGTCACCGACGGCACGTAGACGCCGATGCCCTCGATCGCGGGCCCCTCGGTGCCGGCGTCCGCGTCGGTACCCGGCGAGCCGGTGTACCGGGAGCCGAACTGGACTCCCTGGCTGAACCACTGTTGCCGGTCGACCTGTTGGATCAGCTCGCCGACCCGCTGCCGCAGCGCCGCGCCCTCCCGGCTGTTCTCGCGCAACTCCGGTTCGGTGCCGATCGCGTCCATGTCCTTGTCGATCTTCACTGCGGCGCGGGAGGTCGCCTCGCCGACCGAGCGCCGTTCCGTGGCGTAGTCGTCGAAGAGGCGCTCGCCGCCCCAGTCGTCGAGCAGTGCCGCGAGCCGCCAGCCGAGGCCGACCGCGTCGGCGATCCCGGTGTTCATCCCGAAGCCACCGAGCGGAAGCCACAGATGTGCCGCGTCACCGGCCAGGAGGACCCGATCGTCGCGGAACCGGTCGGCGACCAGCCTGCGCGGTGTCCAGCGGACGACCTTGATCTTCTCGTGCGGCATCGGCCGGCCCAGTGCCGCTTCGAGGATCCGGTCGGCATCGAGGTCCTCCGGTTCCATGTCCTCCGGCACGCGCGCATGGCACAGGTACAGCGCCTCGCCGTCGAGTTGGACGAACGAGCCGTGCAGCTCCGGCCCGAACCACCAGTACATCCAGCCCGGCCGTGGCCCCAGGTGCCGCGCGAGTTCGGTGCACCGGAAGTAGACGGAGACACGGGCCTCGGCGACCCGGGAATCGCCCTGCAGGACGGCGCCGATCGACCGGCGTACGGTGCTGCCTCCGCCGTCGCAGCCCACGACGTAGTCCGCCGTCACCCGGTACTCCCGCCCGGACTCCACATCGATGACGTCGACGGTCGCAGCCATACCCTCCTGTGTCACTCCTTCCACCCGGTTCGCGCGCCGGATCTGCACCGAGGGCATGGACCGTACATGCTCTTCCAGGATCGGCTCCAGGTAGATCTGCGAGATCCGGTGCTGGGGCTCCGGCGTCGGCCAGTCGTCGAATTCCGGGGCGTGGCCGGACAGGATGTCGCCGCTGCTGGAGAACGGGAACCGGGTCAGTTCCCAGCCCGTCAGCGCCGTGCAGTAGACGACGTCGGTGGGGTGGCCGACCGGCAGGCCCGCCCGTCGGATCCTGTCCGCGACGCCCAGGCGGCGGAAGTACTCCATCGACCGGGCGTTCGTCGTGTTGCATCGCGGGTTGTCGGTCGTCTCCCGTGCCTGTTCCAGCACGAGCGTCCGCACTCCGCGGATGCCGAGCTCGGCGGCCAGCGTCATGCCGACGGGACCGCCTCCGGCGATGACGACTGGCCAGTGCTGGTTCGATTCCGCGTCCATGATAAAGAACCCCTCCATCGATGGTTGGTCGGACGAAACGCGTGCTGCACCGCGTCGACGGGCACGGCGCGGCCCCGGGTCCGTGGTCCCGTGGTCAGGCGCGGACGGGCGACGCGCCTCCGCGTCCGCGGACGGGCCGCTCCAACACGAAGGGGGCGCGGCCCCGCGTCCGTGGACAGGCCGCGCGAGGGCTGAAGCGCGGCGGACGGCCTCGCGTCCGCGGGCGCGTGCTCAGGCACGGACGGCGGACATCGCCCCGCATCCGCGGGCAGGCTGCGCGAGGACTGACGCGCGGCGGCGCCGCGCAGTCGGCTGACGGAGGTCGCTCCGTCAGCCCTCTTCTCCGGTGCGGCGCGCGCGGGCCTGCGGGAACAGGCGCTCGAAGTTGCGCCACATGACGTTGTCCAGGTCCTCCTGCGGCAGCTCGGAAGCGAGCAGCTCGTTGAGGACGGACGGTGTGTTGTAGGTGACGGGATCGGCGTAGGAGTCGGTGCCGAACAGCAGACGCTCGGACCCGAACCGGGCGATGAAGGTCTCGAGCGGGCGCAGCAGCGGGAAGCAGACCGCCGTGTCGAACAGCAGGTGCTCGTAACGGTCGGCGAGGTCCATGATGTAGTGGATCTGCGTCGCCCCGGAGAACCCGTCCAGTGCGACGAGCCGTGCGTCCGGGTGCTGCTTGGCCAGCTCGCCGAGCATCCACGGGGCCTCCACCGCGGACTCGGAGAACACGTGCAGGTAGCAGGGTAGGCCGAGCGCTGTCGCCTCGTCGATCAGCGCGTGCATCCGCCGGTCCGACAGCGCGACGCCCTGGTAGCGGGTGTGCCAGACGAAGCCGTCGAGCCGGAGCTCGTGCGCCGCCCGTGCCATCTCCTTGCGACACAGGTCCAGCCCGTGGAGCGGTTCCACGACCCCCAACGCGACGGGGAAGTGCCGAGGGTCCGCGTCGCGATAGGCCGCGATGGCGTCGTTGACGGCGCGCGTGTTCACGATCCCGTGCGGACGCTCGTACTGCATGCCGGGCAGGACGCAGGCCGCGGCCATGCCGAACCGGGCGAGCATCGCGCGGTGCGTGCCGGCGGGGTCCTGGTCCGATCGGCCACCGCCCTCACCGGTCACCCCCAGCGCAAGCTCACCCACGTGGTGATGGGTGTCGATGACGAGGGCCACCTCGCGTGGGATCACGGTTGATCCTTTCGTCTCGCGGTCCGGGGGCAGTGTCAGTTCCCTGCCCGTCCGGCGCGTTCGAACCTAGTCGGCCCGAAAGAATAGGTCCAAGACAAAGTCTTGGCTGAACACATAGCCAGTGGGCTATTGACTTCGCTGATGCTCCAGTAGGGCCGCCGCACCGGCCTCGACGCGCGGGTGAGGCTGCCGCCTCCGCACGACTTCGATCCCGCTCGGCGTACCTGTCGCCCCGAGGACGGCGGCGCCTTCGTCACGACCGGGCGGCGCCGGCCCCGAGTTCGTCGAACGCCCCGCGGAAGAAGAGCAACGGGCGCCCGTCGGCCTGATCGCGCACGGCCATCGTCCGTCCCACGACCAGTAGGTGGTCGCCCGCCTCGTGCTCGGCCTCGTGGTGGCACTCGATGTGCGCGATAGCGCCTTGGATCAGCGGCGCGCCGGTGATCCCCGGCTCCCACGCCACCCCGGCGAACTTGTCGGTCCCGCTGCGCGCGAACGCGAAGGCGACGGAGGCCTGCTCCTCCCCGAGGACGCTGATCGCGAACCTCCCGGCTCGGCGGATCCGCGGGTAGGTCACGGAACTCAACGCCGGCGCGAAGGCGATGAGCAGAGGATCCAGCGAGAGGCTCATGAACGACTGGCAGGTCATACCGACCGGTTCCCCGCCGTCAACCGCCGTCACCACCGTGACACCAGAGCAGAACCTGCCCAGGACATCCCTGAACCGGTCTGCGGTGACGCCGGAGGCGCGACTGCTCGGCGCCGGGGTCTCGGGCTGCTGCGCACTCGACACGGACATCGGATACTCCTTTCCCGGCCGGCGGCCATGCCGCGGCCACACTTGTTGTCAGGGGAGTCACGAACCCGCAGTGGCGTCGTCCCGAAGCCGGTCGTTGCCCGGGGAATGTATGACGACATCGATCTCGGCAAGCGCCGGATCCGCCTACTCTCGGCTCTCTTGCAGTCTGCTGCCAACCTGCGTTTGCAGGAATGTACGACGATTTGCAATCCCCGACAAGCGCGGGTTCCGTGCACTCCGCCGCTCGACACCGTCTCGCACGCGGTCCGACCGGATGCGCTCGCCCGGTCCGCAGACGGTGGTGAACCGTTGCCCGCGCCGAAGCCCGCGGATACGCTCGACGGCGTGCTCATCGACTTCGTTCCTGCGAATCCGCAGGTGGCGAACCTGATCGCGGTCCGGGATCTCGTGCTTGACTCGATCCTCACCGGTGCGGTGCCCCTGGGTTCCCCGCTCGACGTCCAGGCTCTCGCGGCACGTGCCGCGAGCCGGATCGCCGACGTCCGGCTCGGACTCGAGGAACTCGTCCACGTGGGGATCGTCGTCCGAACCGCCGAGGGATACTCCGTCACCCGGCTCAGCCGCGAGCTCATCGCGGACATCGACGATGTCCGCATCGAACTCGAGGGAGTCCTGACGCTGCGGTTCGCCAAGCGCGCGCCCGAGCCGCGGGTCGAGGCCCTCGGGACGGGTGCCCGCGCCTTTCGGCTCGTGGTAGAGGACTCACCGACGCCGTGGCGCCTGCAGGTCGCACACGACCGCTTCTATTCCCTGCTGGCGCACTCCGCCGGCTCGACGACGACCGAGGACCTGCTCATCGGCCTTTACCGCCAGGTCAGCGTCCTCATGACGGCAGGGCTCGTCGGCCGGGAACGATCCCGGGCCTCGGCGTGTGAACTGGAGGAAATCCACCGGGCGCTGGCCGACCGGGACGCCGCCGCGGCGGCCGAGGCCAGCGCCGTCCACGTGCGGAGGACCACCCTGGCCGGACTCAGGCTGCTCGACGTCGACGCGTGAGCGGCGGCGCGACCTTCGCGCACGTACGTCGACCGCGCCGGCTGCTCCAGGACGGTGACGATCGCGGCGACCGAGAAGTCGGCACGGCGGTTCTCGACCGATGCGCTGACGCGGCGCGGGCCATGCGCCATTGCTCTCACCCGAGGCCGGGCGACTCGGACAACGATCTTGACAGGCGACTACTCCGTTGCCTCCTCGGCCCGTGCCACCAGGGCCTTCGCCGCACCGAACGCTCGGCAGACTCGCTGACCTGTCGTTTCCTCCGCGCAGAGGCGCAGGAGGCTGTCGGCCGTGTCCGGCGGCTCGTCCATCGCCGTTCGGACGGAGCGCAGCGTCACGCCGTCGGCCGACCACCCGCAGTGGCCAAGCCGGACGATCCCTTGTTCGGGTCGGCGAGAGGACTTCCAGCCACCCTCGGCCATGGGATTCCGTATGACAAACAACCAGGTAGGTGCTGGTCACAGAGGCTTTCCACAAGAATGTCATACAAACTTGAGCTCACCGATAGCGAAAAAGCTATCGAAACCAAAACAGATTAGTCCTAGAACTCTCGATCGGATTGCCATAGCGTTTCGGGGCGTTACCGGACGACGACTCGCCAGCGGTCTTCACCCCGGACCGCCCCATCGCCATGGCGATGGGGCGCCGGCTCGGCGACTCGTCTGCCTACGCGTCAGCCCGAAGGAGAAGGCGTCGTGGAGATCGCGATCATCGGAGCAGGCCTCGGCGGCCTGACAACCGCGCTGCGCCTGCAGCAGCAGGGTTTCCGACCACGCGTGTACGAGTCGGCGGTCGAACTGCGCGAGCTCGGGGTGGGGATCGTCCTCCAGCCTTACGGCGCACGAGAACTCGACGAACTGGGCGTGCTGGACGCCGTCAAGGAGGTGACGGTCGACGCGCTCGAGTCGACCTTCTACAACCAGCACGGCCAGCGGCTCTACGGCGAGCGGTGCGGAACCCACATGGGCTACTCGCACCCGATGCGCTTCTGTCACCGCGGTGTCCTGCAGAAGGTCCTCATCGACGCGGTGACCGAGCGGCTCGGTCCCGACGCGATCGTCGTCGGCGCACGGTGCATCGGCTTCGAGCAGGATGACGAAGGGGTGACGGTCCGTTTCGAGCGCAGAAGCAGCACGGTGCCGGAAGAAGTGCGCGCCGACATCGCCATAGGCGCGGACGGCATCAACTCCGCGATCCGGCACGCCATGCACCCCGGCAGGTCCGGCCCCCGCTACTCGGGCGTCACCATGTGGCGCGGTGTCACACTCATGAAGCCCTACCTGGCCGGCGGCACGATTCTCCACATCGGCGCCCCCAGCAAGGGCAGCATCATCTGCTACCCGATCATCGACAACGCGTTCGGCACCGACCTCACCCTGGTCAACTGGGCCATCGAGGAGTATGGCCGGCCACAGATGGTCGAGGACTGGAACCAGACCGCCGACGCGACCGAGATCGCCGGCATGTTCCCCGACTGGGACGCCGACTTCATCGACATCACCCAGATGCTCCGGACAGCGCGCGCGGCGTATGTCATCCCGATGATGGACCACGATCCGCTGCCCTTCTGGAGCGACCGCCGCGTCACCCTGCTCGGCGACGCGGCGCACGCGCTGTACCCGCGCGGCGGCAACGGTCTGGGCCAGGCGCTCCTGGACGCCGGAGCCCTCGCCCGCAAGCTGGGTGGCGGTGGCGATCCGATCGAGGCGCTCCAGGGCTACGAGAACGAGCGCCGGGAGGCGGCGAACCGGGTCGTGATCGCCAACCGCGGGGAGGGGCCCGAGATCATCCGCCGACTGGTCGAGGAGCGCACCGGCGGCAAGCGCTTCGACCACATCGACGACGTCCTCCCTTCCGCGGAGGCCGACGCGATCTTCTCCGAGTACCACCGTCTCGCCGGGATGACGAGGCCCGGCCAGTCGGCCCAGGACGGCGGAACGGGGTTCTTCGACGAAGCGCAGGCAAGCAAGGTCCGGTCCATCGTCGGACCGGCGTCATGAGGCGGCTCAGAAGAGGGACATATAGCTGAAAAGCTATCCGAAGACACCGAACTTCGTCATAACCCTTTCGATCAGCCGACCATGCGGTGAGATCCGGAAACACGCCCGACACAGTCGGAGGGACAAAGATGTCAGTGGTTCACGACACAGCAACAGGACGGATCACACCGCCCGAGCCCGATCTCACGCCCGAGGATCTGGTCTCCCGCGCGCGGGATCTCGTCCCTGAGCTGATCGCCCGCCAGGCGGAGACCGAGGAGTTGACCACCTACTCGGTGGAGATCCACAAGGCCTTCGAGAAGGCCGGCCTGTACCGCACCCTCATCCCCCGGCGCTACGGCGGCTACGAGTTCGACCTGCGTACGTTCAACGAGATCGTCAAGATCCTCGCCAGCGGCTGCCCGTCCGTCGGCTGGAACTTCTGCCTCGGCGCCCACCACGGGACCCAGGTGGCGGCGTTCTGGCCGGAGAGCGCCCAGACCGCCGTCTTCGGTGACGGGGACTTCGTGTCGTCGGCCGCCATCATGCCGTCCGGCACCATGCGCAAGGTCGACGGCGGCTGGGAGGTCACGGCGCGCTACGGCTTCTGCTCGGGATCGCCCTACGCCACCCACCACATAGCGAACGCCACCCCGGTCGACGACGCGGGCAACCCCCTCGGCTCGCCACGGCCGTTCATCGCGCCGCGCTCAAGCTGGACGATGCTCGACGACTGGGGCGGCACCCTGGGACTCAAAGGCACGGGATCGAACACCATCGTGTTCGACCGCGGTTTCGTCCCGGACGACCATGTGCTGGACGCGGGCACCCTGCGCTTCGTGGACGTGACCAACGGGACACCCGGCTACCGCCTGCACGGCAACCCGCTCTACGCGGGTCCGGTGCAGGCGCAGAGCGCGCTCGACATGGGAGCCCTGCTGGTCGGCATGGCGCTCGGTGCCTTCGACGAGTACACCGCGACCAACCGTGCCAAGACCACCTATTTCCCACCGATCATGCCCCGGATGGAGAGCCCCGAGTACCAGCGCTGGACCGGCATCGCGCGCGGCAGGCTGCGTGCCGCCGAGGCGGTCGTGGCCCAGGGCGCCGACCTCTATATGCGCGCCTGTGAGGACTCCGCCAGCGGCAGGCGGCCCTTCGACAGGGCGACCGAATTGGACATCGTCGCGCTGGGGCTGGAGGCGTGGCACATGGCCTGGGATGTCACCCAGCAGGTCCTGTTCCCGACGGCCGGCTCGACCGCCGCAGCGGACGGCAAGCGCATGCAGCGCATATGGCGCGACATGTCGACGGCGCAGACCCACGCCCTGAACACCAGCCTGGAGAACCTGATGACGGAACTCGGCCGGCGAACCTACGGCATTGCCACACCCTGACCCGACGGAAGCGGCACCGCGGTGTCGCGCCCCGATCCGTACGAGAGGAGAGTCACGAGATGATCTACAGCCAGAGCGAGAAGGACTTCATCCATGAGATGTCGAAGGACAACATCGTCCCCTACGGCAGCCCGCTGACCCATCCCGGTCTGCTGGCCCGCCTGGGCACGGTGGGCCCGTCCGGTCAGCCGATGATCCATCCGCTGGTCGCGTGGTTCGACCTCGACTCCGGACTGATCTGGGTCGGCAGCTTCAACCTCCCGAAGACGCAGAAGGCCAGGAACATCGCGGCCGAACCGCGGGTGTCCGTGGTCGTCGACGACTGGCAGGACAAGGGCAGCGACGTGCGGGGCCGGGGCATCGAGGTCCGCGGCGTCGCCACCCTGGTGCCGGTGGAGGAACCCTTCTCCCGCGGCTTCTCCGCGGATGCGCTCCGCATCGAACCGCGCCGCATCCTGTCCTGGTATCTCGAAGGTCCTGGGCACTTCGCCCGCAACGTGGACGTGGCCTGACCGGCCCGCCCCCTCCGTTGCGCACCCGGCTCCCGACCACCCCGACGAGAGGATTCACCCACATGCCCACGCGATTGGCTCGCACGTCCTGGCACGGCACTTCGATGACCGGATCGGGTGACGTCACGTTCGTGGCCAGCAAGACCGCCCCGGTCGGCTTCAGTTACGAGGAGCGGGTCACGAAGAACGACATGAAGGAGGGGATGACGAGCCCGGAGGCACTGGTCGCCGCAGCCGCGTCCGGCTGCTACTCGATGGCGCTCGCGACCCTGGTCGGGCGGGCGGGCGGCAACCCGAAACATCTCGACGTCGAGGTCGAGGTCCACCTCGTGCCGGAGCCGCGCGGTGGCACCGTCGGTCGGCTGGCGACAATGAAGTACGTGGTCGGCGGTGAGGTCGACGGCCTCGACGAGGCGACTTTCCAGGATCTGGCCGAGAAGGCCCTGCGGTACTCCCCGGTGGCAACCGCTCTGGTCGACACCACGAAGAGCGTCACCGCCACCCTGGGATGAGCGGAAGGGAATTCCCCGGCCGGTACGTCGCCGTCAGGAACTTGGCCACGTGACAAGGCCTTCGCAGCTCAAGCCGCCGACCGGGCCGGGCTCACCTCACCCGCGCGGTGAACCGGGTGCGCGGCACCCCGGTCGCCGGCGCGGACAGGTGGCCGGGACGGGACGGCGAGCGCTCCGCGCCTCCGGCGGCAGGCGGAGCCACAACCCCGCCGGCAGGACGCGTGACAGCCCGCGGAGAACCTAACCCGCGCTCTGCCTAGTCGGTGTTCCGACACGGTGATCGGACAGTGCCGGGCAGGGATGTCCGTGCCCTTGGCCAGGGCGTTCGTCGGCCGCAGGCACAGGTGGCATTCGTTTTCGCGGACAGCTGTCCGTCATGCGGTCGAAAGGTGAAGTCATGGAGATGTCGAAGAAGCGCGCGGCGGGGTCCGGCCTCCCGGTGGCGGGCCCACTGGCCGGACTGCTCGTCGCCGACTTCTCACGAATCCTCGCGGGGCCGTACGCGACCATGCTGCTTGCGGACCTCGGCGCCGAGGTCATCAAGGTCGAGAGCCCTGGAGGCGACGACACCCGGACCTGGATGCCTCCCACCCGCGACGAGGTGTCCACCTACTACCTGGCCGTCAACCGTAACAAGCGGTCGGTGGCGCTCGACCTGCGTGTTCCTGAGGACCTCGCGGCGGCCCGCGAACTCGCGGCCCGCGCCGACGTCATGATCGAGAACTTCAAACCCGGCGGACTGCGCCGGTTCGGGCTGGACCACCCCTCGGTCAGCTCCCGCAATCCGGGCCTCGTCTATGCCTCGATCAGCGGCTTCGGCTCCGGGGCCGGCGCGTCGCTGCCCGGCTACGACCTCATGGTGCAGGCGATCTCCGGGCTGATGAGCCTGACCGGTGCCCCGGAGGGCTCGCCGTACCGCGCGGGCATCTCGGTGTTCGACGTGATGGCCGGCCTGCATACGGCGATCGGGATCCTCGCGGCGCTGCGGCACAGGGACGCCACGGGGCGGGGCCAGCGGATCGAGGTCAATCTGCTCTCCACGGCACTGTCCGGCCTGGTCAACCACTCCAGCGCCTACGTGGCCGGTGGAGTGGTGCCCTATCGGATGGGCAACGCCCATCCCAGCCTGTTCCCGTACGAACCACTGCCGACCGCCGACGGTGAGCTGATCGTCATCGCCGGCAACGACGGGCAGTTCCGCAAACTGTGCGACGTCCTGGGAGCGCCGGAGCTGGTGGACGACGCGCGCTTCGCGCACAACCAGGACCGGACGGCGAACCGGGAACAGCTGCGCCCGCTGCTGGTCGAGCGGCTGCGCAAGCGGACCAAGGACGAGTGGTTCCGGGAACTGGCCGCGGCCGGGGTGGCCTCGGCGCCGATCAACACCATCGAGGGCGGGGTCGCCTTCGCCGCCGAGCTGGGCCTCGATCCGGTCGTCGCGTCGGGGGTGGGCGAGGCCGCGGTGCCGGGCATCCGCAACCCCATCACGTTTTCCGCCACGCCGCCGCGCTACGACCTGCCACCGCCGGCCCTGGACGAGCAGGGCACCGAGATCCGCAGCTGGCTCTCCGTACGGCCCGGAGACTTCTCCCCACAGCCCGAGGACGCGTCCGAGCGGCCCGGAGACGCGCGATGACCAGCTACCCGACCTCCATCGGCACCTCGCAGGCCACCTCGATCCACCTCCTCGGCCAGGACCTCGCCGAGGACCTCATGGGACAGGTGGGCTTCGGTGAACTCGCCTTCTGGCTGGTCGCCCAGCGCCGTCCCGCCCCGTCCGAGGTGCGGGTCTTCGAGAGCGTCCTGGTCGCCCTGGCCGACCACGGCTTCACACCGACGGCGATCGCCGCCCGGCTGACGTACCTCAGCGCCCCGGAGTCACTGCAGGGCGCACTGGCCGCCGGACTGCTCGGCGGAGGATCGCGCTTCCTGGGGGTCACCGAGGACTGCGGCCGGTTCCTCGCCGAGACGCTGGCCCGGACGGACGGGCCGCTGCCACAGGACATGGCGGGTTGGGACGAGATCGCCCTCGCCGCGGTCTCCCGTACCCGTGCCGACCACCGGCTGGTTCCCGGCCTCGGTCACCCGGTGCACAAGACCCTGGACCCGCGCACTCCGGCCCTGCTGCGCATCGCCGAAGAGGAGCAGCTCCGCGGCCCTCACCTGCGGCTGTTCCAGGCGATCGGCAGGGTGCACCCGCAGGTGCTCGGCCGCACCCTGCCGCTGAACGGCGCCGGTGTCTGCGGCGCGGCGCTGGCCGACCTCGGTCTCCCGGTCGACCTGCTACGCGGCTTCGCGCTGCTCGCCCGGGCGGCCGGGCTGCTCGGCCATCTCGCCGAGGAACGCCGCCACCCCATCGGCATGGACGTGTACACGGCTGTCGACCGTAACGCCGCCTACGTGGCCCCGGATCCCGCCGACAACGCCTGAAAGGATTCCCAATGAGGTTGTCAAGCCCGGGCGGTGACTCGCTGTGAGCGTGTCAGCCCAGCGTTGCGGGGCTCGGGGGCGCGGTGATCTCGAAGGTGCGGCCGTCGCGTATGAGCGCCCACAGGACGTTCAGGCGACGTCGTGCGAGGGCGATGATCGCTTGACTGTGGCCCTTTCCTTCGGCCTTCTTGCGTTCGTAGAACGCCTTCGAGACGGGGCAGCACCGGGCGGCGACCATCGCGGACATGTAGAACACCCGCAGGAGCCTTCGGCAGTAGCGGCGTGGTCGGCACATGTTGCCGCTGATGCGTCCGGAGTCCTTCGGGACGGGCGCCAGGCCGGCGACGCCGGCGAGGCGGTCGGAGCTGCCGAAGACGTGCATGTCGCCGCCGGTGTGGGCGATGAACTCGGCACCGAGGACGGGGCCGATGCCGGACATGCTCAGGATGACCTCGGCGTGCGGGTGCTCGCGAAACCGGCCCTCGATCAGGACGTCGGTCTCGGCGATCTCCTCATCGAGGGCCATCACCTCCCTCGCGAGCCTGGCCACCACGGCGGCGGCCAGTCCCTCTCCGGGGACCGCGGTGTGCTGGGCCTCGGCGGCCTCCACGGCGGTGGCCGCGACGAGCTGGTAGTTGCGAACCTTGCGGTTCTTCAGCCAGGTGGCGAGGCGGTTCCTGCCGGTGCGGCGCAGGGCGGCCGGGGTCTGGTAGCCGGTCAGCAGGACCAGGGCCGCCTTCGACGTGCTGTAGTCGATGGCCCGTTCCAGGGCGGGGAAGTACTCCAGCATCTGGGCCCGCATCCGGTTGATCGCCCGGTTGCGGTCCGCGGCCAGGTCCAGGCGGCGCGAGGTGAGGATGCGCAGGTCGACGGCGATGTCGTCGCCGTGGTCCATCGTCTGGAGGTCGTGGCGCATGCGGGCCCGGTCGGCGAAGACGAAGGCGTCGTCCTACGCGTCCGTCTTGCCGTCGCCCCGGTAGGAACCGGAGGCGTGGTGGACGGTCCGGCCGGGGATGTAGAGGACCTGCTGGCCGTTGTCGGTCAGCAGCGCGATCATCAGCGCGGCTCCGCCCGCGTTGAGGTCGATGGCCCAGGTCACCAGCTCGCCCTCGCTCAGCGCGAGGACATCGGCGATCAGGTTGAGCCGTTCGGTCCCGTCGTTGGCCACCCTGCGCGACAACTTCCGTCTGCCGCCGGTGTCGATCACCACGCAGTGATGTTCGGCCTTGTCCGCGTCCGTACCAGCCCACAGTTCGGGCACGGCCACCTCCGAAGTCGTATCCGTTCAAAACCCAGCAGACGACCTCGCCAGCGTGTCCTTACCAAGCGATCTTGTCGCGCGCATCCCAATGAGTGGTCGAGCCGTCGCGGGATGCCGAGCGGCCAATCCTTTCAAGCCACCGACGGGCTGGAGGCACCAAGCCACACCCGGCATCCCTGAGCCTCCCTGGGCCTCCCTGGGCCTCCCTGGGCCTCCCGATCCTACGAGCGACCGGAATCAACCCACCTACAACGTAAGGAGGCATCATGGCCACGCTCGCCGCGGTCATCGCTGCGACGCACCACCCCTTCTACTACCGGACGAGCCTCACCGAGGGCGATGACCGCCCACCGTTCGCGGACGAGTGGGTCGCCAAGATCGGCGCGTTCCGCGAGACGCTGACCAAGGCCCGCCCCGACGTGCTGGTGATGGTCGGTTCGGACCACTTCCACCAGCTGTGGCTGGACAACATGCCGCAGTTCCTGATCGGCAAGGCACCGATGTACGACGCCAACTGGTACAACGAGGAACGCGAGTTCGGGCTCCCGCGGATGACGCTGCGCGGCCAGGAGGACCTGTCGACGCACATCCTTCGCCACGGGCTGGACGCGGGCTTCGACCTGGCGTTCAGCAACGAACTGCGCATCGACCACAGCATCACGTGCCCGATCATCACCCTACGGCCCGAGGCCGACCTGCCGATCGTGCCGATCTACACCAACATCTTCGCCCCGCCGCTGCCCCAGCCCGCCCGGTTCGTACAGCTGGGCCAGGCCATCCGGGAACTCGTCGAGTCCTGGCCGAGCCATCTGCGGGTGGCCGTCATCGGCACCGGACACCTCTCGCTGGAGCTGGGCGGTCCGCGCCAGTTCGGCCCGCACGGACCCGATCCGGAGTTCGACCGCAAGGCGGTGGAATGGATCGCGAGCGGCGACGTGGAGGGCTGCCTGTCCGAGGTCAGCCTGGACAGCCTGTGGACGCCGGGCAACGCGACCCACGGCTTCATGGACTTCATGCTCATGATGGGTGTCGCCGGAGAGGGCGCCAAGGCCGACCACGTCGACACCCTCGACCTGTTCCACACCATGGAGGCCTATTTCACCTGGTACCCGAACGGAGTACCGGCATGAGCAAGTACCTGCTCGACAAGTTCCTCTACACCGTCGACCGCGACCCCGACCTCGTCGAGCGCTACCGGAACGAACCACGTGCCACCGTGACCTGGTGGGAGAAGGAGATGGCGGGCACCCTGCTGGGCTCCATCTCCGCCGAGGCCACCACCTGGCTGCGTCTCACCGCGGAGGAACACGAGGCCCTGGCCACGCACGACTACGTGTCGCTGTTCACCCTGGGCGCGCACCCGTTCCTCACCCTCACCCTCTTCATCGCGCTGTTCGAGCGTGACCACGCCGAACCACTGGGGTTCCAACGTGAATACGCGGCCCGGCTCGCGCACTTCTCCCAGCCCTATCCCGACTTCGCCACCTGACCCGGCGGGCGGCCGCTGCGCCGTTCGACATCGTGACGGTGCGCCGTACCTCGGCCGGCGGATCACCGCCACGGGCAGAGCAGCCGGGTCGGCGCCCGCCCCCGACCGACACCCGGCGCCGGCCGAGGCCCCGGTCAAGTTCCCCCCGCAGAGACGAGGTTTCCGTGAGCCCGCAGTCCCCCGTCCCGTCCACCTCGCACGACACCGATGTCCTGGTCGTCGGATCAGGCCCCGCCGGCGCGTCCGCGGCGCTGCTCCTGGCGACGTACGGCATCCGCGTGCGACTCATCACCAAGTACGGCGCCCTCGCCGACACACCCCGCGCCCACATCACCAACCAGCGGACGATGGAGGTGCTGCGCGACCTCGGTGTGGAGGAGCGCCTCCTGCGTGAGGCGACTCCCTGGGAGTCCATGAGCAACACGACGTTCTGCACCAGCCTTGCCGGAGAGGAACTCGGACGCGTTCCCTCCTGGGGAACGGACGCGCTTCGGCACGCTGACTACGTCCTTGCGAGCCCCTGCTCGATGGTCGACGCCCCGCAGACCATCACCGAGCCGATCCTCGTCCAGGAGGCCCAGCGCCGCGGTGCGAAGATCCGCTTCGACAGCGAGTACCTCTCCCACGAACAGGATGGCGAAGGGGTCACCACCCGGGTACTCGACCGGCTGACCGGCACCACGTACAGCGTCCGGTCCCGCTATCTCATAGGCGCCGACGGAGCCCGCAGCAAGGTCGCCGAGACACTGGGCCTGCCCTTCGAGGGCCCGGGACCGGTCGCCGGCGCGCTCGGCATCGTCTTCGAGGCCGACCTGTCGCGTTTCGTCGCACACCGGCCGTCCGTCCTGTACTGGATGCTGCAGCCCGGCGCCGAGAAGGAAGGCGTCGGCCTCGGCGTGCTGCGGATGATCAAGCCGTGGCACGAGTGGATGCTCATGTGGGGCTACGAGGTCGCCGCCGGCCCGCCGGAGCTGACCGAGGAGTTCGTCCGCGAGCTCGCGGTCAAGCTGGTGGGCACGGACGACTTCGAGATGCGAGTGAAGTCGTCCTCCCCATGGACGGTCAACCACCACTACGCCACCACGATCTCCAAGGGACGGGTGTTCTGCGCCGGCGACGCCGTGCACCGTCACCCGCCCACCAACGGGCTCGGCTCCAACACCTCCATCCAGGACTCCTACAACCTGTGCTGGAAGCTGGCACACGTCATCCGCGGCACGGCCGCGCCCTCGCTGCTCGACAGCTACGACGCCGAACGGGCGCCGATCGCCCGGCAGATCGTCGAGCGCGCCAACCTGAGCATCGCCGACACCGGCCGCATCATCCAGGCGCTCGACCTGACCGACACCTCCGACCCGGACACCCTCGACGAACGCCTCGCGGCACGCAAGGCGCCCGGTCCGCAGGGCGAGAAGACCCGGCGGGCGCTGCGCGAAGCGATCGCATACAAGTCCTACGAGTTCAACGCGCACGGTGTGGAACACAACCAGCGCTACTCCTCGGACGCCGTGATACCGGACGGCTCCGCACCTGAGGAGTTCGCCCGCGACCCCGAGCTGTACGCCCAGCCCACCACCCGGCCCGGCGCCAAACTGCCGCACACCTGGGTCACGCGCGGCGGCGAGCGGATATCCACCCTCGACCTGGGCGGACACGGTGAGTTCAGCATCCTCACCGGCATCGGCGGTCGCCCCTGGCTGGACGCCGCCGAGGCCCTTTCCGCCGAGCGGGGGCTGACAATGCGCGGCGTGTCCATCGGGCCCGGGGAGGAGCACGAGGACCCCTACGGCAGCTGGGCGGACCTGAGCGAGATCGAGGATGGAGGAGTCCTGCTCGTCCGACCCGACCTCCACATCGCCTACCGGCACGCCGCGACACCGTCCTCGCCGCAGGAAGCCCACCGTCTGCTCTCCGCGGCTCTCGCTGCCGTCACGGGCACGGCCGCCGACCTCGACTGACCAAGCCCGGAGCGCGCCGTACGCTCCGAACCGTCTCGTCGCGGAGAGCCGCCGTCTCAGTGGCGGCCGTGTCCCCGCTCGTGCACTCGGCTGGACTCCGTCTCCGTGGCCGGGCGGACCGGTGCCGGTTTTCCGAGGTGACGGAGCCGGGCCGATCGGCCGGTCACCCCGGGCCGCCACCCGAGACCTTGATCCGTGCGCGTTCGCCCGCGCTCCCTCAGCCGGTCAGCCGTACAGCAGTGTCGCGGCCTCTTCGACCGTGGCCCGCAGGGTGGTGCAGATGGAACGCTGGACGGCGGCGGTCATCCGGTGAATCGGGGCGGCGACGCTGATACCCAGATGCATCGGCACACTGCGGGCCGGGAACGCGACGGCCACTGACGAAACTCCGGCCTCGCTCTCCTCGCGGCTGGTGGCGTAGCCGAGTTTGCGGATGGTCGTGAGCTCGGCCTCCAGCACGCTGCGCGTCCGGACGCTGCGCTCGGTCAGCCCTTCGAGCTCCTCCCGCGGATACAACGCGCGCAGTTCCTTGACGGGCAGTTGGGCGAGCATCGCCTTCCCGACGGAGGTGGAGCTCGCCGGCATCGACCGACCGAGCCGGGACGCGACCCGCACCGCCTGGGGACTCTCCAGCGCGTCGACGAACCGCACCGTGGAGCCGTCGAGCAGGCACAGGTGCACGGTCTCCCCGACCTCGGCGTTCAGCCGCTCCAGGTGCGGGCGCAACGTGGTGCGGAAGTCGAACCGCTGCAGGATCGAGAAACCGACCGCGGTCAGCGCCGCGCCCGGTCCATAGAGCTTCGTCCGCTCGTTCTGCCGCACGAACCCCCGGTACTGAAGCATGGCGAGCAGGCGGTGCGCGGTCGAGGTGGCCACGCCCAGGTACTCGCTCACCTGAGTCAGCCGCAGCTCCGGTTGCTCGCCGAGCAGGAGCAGCACCTTCAGGGCGTTGTCGACGGACTCGATCGGGTATTGCGGTGCCCGCGGAGTGGTGGTGAATTCCCCGGCGGCGCCAGAATTTCCTCTCTTCACAGCAGAAATGGTACGGGTGAGCGTGGGGTTGGTCACCTGGCACCCAGTGTCGGGGCTCCGCTCCTGGTGGATTGTCTCGGCTTGATCTTGCTGTGTGGTTGGGTAGAGGTGGCGCAGTTTCACGCGTGTGTGTCGGTGGTGTGGGCCGACCGTCACCTCACGATGGCGGAACTGTCGATGTCCCAGAGCCCGCCGGGATCCGTGTGTGGTCCGATGTGCGTCTACGGCAGGCAGGTACCCCTCGGCCAGCACCTTGGCCACGGCGCGCCGCGCCCCGATCACACATCCGCTCCTGCCCGGCATTCCTGCCGTAGCGGATGTCAGCGGATGAAGGAGGGGGAACCTTGCCCGATGCTCGTGGCCCGGCCCGGGGGGACGGAGGCCGATGATCTAGGCTCCGACCGATGCCGGGAACAGAGGCAACGACAGCCGAAGCAAGGTGCGTGACTCAGCGGCGACCATCGCGGAGGAATCGATGCACGCGCCACCCCGGGTCGGCTCGCCAGAGATTCCTACCAGGAGGGCGTCCATCAGCCGGCGTTCTCGGCCTGTGCGTCCCGGCTCCGTCACCGGCAACGACCGACTGATCCATATGAAGGAGTGGCTCGTGAACGAGCTGAGCATCTCCACCGCCGCCGGCGTGTTCGACGCCCTCGTGGCAGGCCCGCCCGAGGGCCCCCCGGTGCTGCTGCTGCACGGCTTCCCGCAGACAGGACGTGCGTGGGAACGGCAGATCGAGGCGCTGGCCGCGCACGGCCACCGTGTCGTAGCACCGGACCAGCGCGGCTACTCCCCGGGTGTCCGCCCCGAGCGGCCCGAGGACTACCGCATCGACATCCTGGCCGACGACGTGGTCGCGATCACGGAGGAGTTGGGCTGGGCGACGTTCGACCTCGTCGGCCATGACTGGGGAGGCGCGGTGGCGTGGTGGTTCGCCGGTGCCCACCCCGGTCGGGTGCGCACGCTGACGGTCGTCTCGACCCCGCACCCCGCCGCTCTCGCCGAGGCCCTCGGCACCGACGAGGACCAGCGCAAGCGTTCCCAGTACATGATCGACTGGCAGGAGACGCCGGCGACCGAGAACCGTATGCTCGCGAACGACGCCGAGGAGCTGCGGGCCGCCTACGCGGGCAGGATCCCGCAGGCCGGCGCCGACGCCCACGCCCGCCACCTGTCCGAGCCCGGCGCTCTCACCGCGGCGCTGAACTGGTACCGAGCCGGTCGGCCCGACGGCGCTGTCGGCGTCATCGACCTCCCCACCCTGTACGTCTGGAGCACGGACGACGCCGTGTTCGGACCAGTGGCCGCACGCGACACCGGGCGGTGGGTCAGCGGGCCGTACCGCTTCGAAACCCTTGAGGGCGTAAGCCACTGGGTCCCCGAGGAAGCACCCGAGGCGCTCAACAGCCTCCTCCTCGAACACCTGCGGTCACACGGCTGACAGGGCGCGGCGCATCCCCGTCGGCCGTTTCCCGCGGCGCCGGTCCGACAGTCTCGGACCGGACGCAGGGCGCGGGGTACTCAGCCGGCGGTGGAGTGCGAGCGCCAGAACGCGACGGCGTGGCCGAGCCAGCCGTCGGCGGGTGTGCCCGTGCCGAGACCGTATCCATGCCCGCCGGCATCGGTTCTGCGGTACTCCACGTCGACGCCCTGCGAACGCAGGTCGTCGACGACGTGGTCGAGCGCGGTCACGGAGATCAGCTCGTCGTCCGCGGCAGCAGTGACGAAGTACGGCGGAAAAGACGCCGAGTACGGCCCGAACGGGGTGCCCGGATACGCGGTGATGATGACGGCGGGCGGGTGGAACCCGTGCGCGCGGGCCCCCAAGGGTCCGTCAGTGCCCCAGCTCGACACCAGCCGTCCGCCAGCCGAGCTGCCCCAGACCGAGTAGTCGTCCAGGCCGATGTCCCACGCGTCCGCGCGTTCGGCGAGCAGACTCATGGCCCGGGCCAGGTCCTCGTTCGCGCGTGCCAGCGGCACCGCCTTGTCATCGCTCTCGTCATTGCCGTCCTTGCTGATGCGGTACTTGAGGACGGCGACGTTGTATCCGAGCGCGTTCAGGGCCTTGGCGTGGGGGAAGCCCTCCTGGATCGAGGCGACCGAGGTGAAGCCACCGCCCGCGGCGACCAACGCGAGCGGCCTGCCCGGGGCGCCGGGGACGAAGAACAGGCCTGCCGCGGCCTTGTCCGGTTCGGCGGCGATCTCTCCCTCGCTGTAGAGGGGATGGAAGATGGTCCTGCCCTGGTTGACCAGGTCGATGAGGAAGTTGAGACCGTCGACCATGGTCCTGGGGTCCCAGGCTCCCAGGTGCGGCGCGAGAGCCTCGACGGTGAGGGGGCGGGTGATCTCGGCGGTCTCGCCGGACTCCCAGGGCACCATGTAGTCGCCGAAGCCCGCGAACGCCGGGTGGTTCACGATGTCCGCGAAGGTCGAGCCGACCGACAAGTGCTCGAACGAACGGGCACTCCCGGTGGCGGGTACGAGGTCAGGATCGGTCATCGGGTATCTCCAGTTCGTGGCCGCAGCGTCCAAGCGGCCGGTCATACGGTGGGGGTGCGGGGGGGGTGGGTACGGGGGTGGGCCGGGGTGTGATGCCGGAGGTTCCCAGGCCCGGTAGGCTTGGGCTGCGGGGCCATGGCCGGAAGGACAGGCTCCCGACGGGCCACTTACCCCACGGAGACCGCTTCGGCTCCGCGACGGCCGGCTCCGGCACCCCGACCGCTCATTCCGGCGAGCGCAACGTCTCGCTCCGACATCCAGAGCAGTCGCCGCCGATCCACACCATGGGCACAGCTTCGGCCGTCGGGCGCCCGGCCGGCTCCGAGCGAGGTGGCACCCGGTCGGCTCCAAGCCCAACGCACGCGGCAGCCCCGCAGGCGCCCCTCCTCCGCCGGTGGCGACGCCAGGCGGTCGAGGACACCGGGTTCGCGGTCGATGACGCAGGTCCGACGACCCCACGTTCACGGGCGAGGGCACCGCCGCCCGCCCCGAAAGGTCGACCAGGGATGTACCGAGCGGCCTCACCTCGCAGCGTCACATCCGGTGAGCCGCTCTCACAGAACTTCGTCGAGGCTCGCCGGGCCGCCGAGGAGGGATGGCCCGTCGACGAAGCGGCCGTCGGCGACGCGCCGCACGAACGCGGCGGTACGGGCCACCGCCTCGGTCGCCTCGGGCAGGAACCCGACCGCCGTCTGCCACACGTGGAACATCTTCGGCCACACCTCCAGGTCGACCTCGACGCCCGCCCGGGCCGCCCGGTCGGCCACCGTCAGCGAGTCGTCCAGGAGGCGCTCGGCGCCGGACACCTGGAGGAACAGGGGCGGCAGACCGGTCAGGTCGGCGACGACAGGACTGGCGAGGGGGTCGTCCGCGGGGTGACCGGCGAGGTAGTCGTCGTGCATGGCCTGGCCGAGTTCGTCCGGCAGCAGCGGGTCGGTGTCCGCGTTGGCGGTCCAGCTCCCCTCGGAGAACCGTTCCTTGCGCAGGTCGAACACACCCGCGTAGAGCACCCCCGCGAGGATGCCGGGATGCCTCTCCGACAGACGGCGCAGAAGCACCGCGAGCGCGAGGTTGGCGCCCGCCGACTCCCCGGCCACCACGATCCTGGGTGCGAGCGAGGCGGCATGATCGAACGCGGCCAGGCAGTCGTCGAGTCCCGCCGGGAAGGGATCCTCGGGAGCCAACCGGTACTCCGGCAGCAGCACCCGCGCCCCGGTCGCCAGGGCAAGGTGCGCACCCAGCCCACGTGCCCCCCTGGCCAGCCCGGAGCGGAATCCTCCGCCGTGGATGAACAGGATGACCATGTCGTCGCGGGCCCCGTCCGGGGTCATCAGGTACGAGCCCGGCCTGAGCGCCTCGGCGGGCTCGTCGACGACACCGGGCAGGGGGCGGTACATGTCCGCCAGGCCGGCCGCCTGTTCACGGTCCGCGGCGAGGTTCATGGGCCCGCGCTGCGCGGCGGCGTCCTGGAACCACCCCTCCATCAGGGCATACGTGGCACTGGGCATGGCGGGCGGCTCCTTGTCGGCACTCCGGAGAGGGCATCCCTGTCGCCACGTGGCCGTGACGTCGTACACGAGGGATCGTACCCTTGAATCCCGAATGCTAGTAGGTTTCTATTGCCTGGAGAACAGCGGCAGCGATGCGGAGAATTGAAATGTTTCAACCCGCCAACGAGGGGCCTGAACCATCATCGACGACCGCCGAGAGGTGAGTACTCGGCCATCGACGAGCAGTCGATACCGCCTCGGCGCACCGACGCGACGAGGCCCGGTCGGGCCGCCGGGAGCCGGTTGACGGGGGTCGCCACAGAAGCTACCTTCCAGCGCGAAAATGAATCGTTTCATAGCTTGTCAATCCCGGTCCCTCCGTGGGACTCCTTCGTGACCTGAGGTGGACATGCCTGACATCGCTGCGGTGAAGGCCGCACTCGCCGGCCAGCGGATCGAGACGCCGTCCTGGGGCTACGGCAACTCCGGCACCCGCTTCAAGGTCTTCGCCCAGGACGGCGTACCGCGCACGCCCCACGAGAAGCTGGACGACGCGGCGCAGGTGCACGCGTTCACGGGCGTGGCGCCCAAGGTGTCGCTGCACATCCCCTGGGACAAAGTGGACGACTACGGCGCCCTGGCCAAGTACGCCGCCGAGCGCGGCCTGGAACTGGGCGCGATCAACTCCAACACCTTCCAGGACGACGACTACCGGCTCGGCAGCGTGTGCCACCCCGACGCCGAGGTGCGTCGGAAGGCCGTGGACCATCTGCTGGAGTGCGTCGACATCATGGACGCGACGGGGTCCACGGACCTGAAGCTGTGGTTCGCCGACGGCACCAACTACCCGGGGCAGGACGACATCCGCGGGCGCCAGGACCGGCTGGCCGAGGCCCTCTCCGCGGTGTACGACCGTCTGGGTGACGGGCAGCGGATGCTGCTGGAGTACAAGTTCTTCGAGCCGGCCTTCTACACCACCGACGTGCCGGACTGGGGCACGGCGTACGCACACTGCCTGAAGCTCGGGCCCAAGGCGCAGGTCGTCGTCGACACAGGCCACCACGCGCCCGGCACCAACATCGAGTTCATCGTGGCGACCCTGCTGCGCGAAGGCAAGCTCGGCGGGTTCGACTTCAACTCCCGCTTCTACGCCGACGACGACCTCATGGTCGGGTCCGCCGACCCGTTCCAGCTGTTCCGCATCCTGTACGAGGTCTCCCGGAACGCCGGTTTCGAGGCGGCGACGAACGTGGCGTTCATGCTCGACCAGTGCCACAACATCGAGGCGAAGATCCCCGCGGTCATCCGGTCGGTCATGAACGTCCAGGAAGCCACCGCCAAGGCACTGCTGGTCGACCGTGAGGCGCTGACGGCCGCCCAGCGCACGGGCGACGTGCTGGAGGCGCACGCGGTGCTGATGGACGCGTACAACACCGACGTACGACCGCTGCTGCGCGAGGTCCGCGAGGAGATGGGCCTCGGTCCCGACCCGCTCGCCGCCTACCGCGCCTCGGGATGGCAGCAGCGGATCACGACCGAACGTGTCGGTGGCACCCAGGCCGGCTGGGGCGCCTGATCCCACCTCTCGCAACCCGCAAGGTCCCGACCAAGCAAGGAAGAGATCCACTCATGGCACTCCACCCCGAAGCCGCCGCCCTTCTCGCCCGTTCCCGTCGGCTGGGCTCCGATGCCCGGAACACCAACTACGCCGGTGGCAACGCGTCCGCGAAGGGAACCGACACCGATCCCGTCACCGGGGGTGATGTCGAGTTGATGTGGGTCAAGGGGTCCGGTGGGGATCTCGGGACGCTCACCGAGGCGGGGCTGGCCGTGCTGCGGCTGGATCGGATGCGGGCGCTCGTCGATGTGTATCCGGGTGTTGAGCGCGAGGACGAGATGGTTGCCGCGTTCGATTACTGCCTGCACGGGAAGGGGGGCGCCGCTCCTTCCATCGACACCGCCATGCACGGGCTCGTCGAGGCCGCTCATGTCGATCATCTGCACCCGGACTCCGGGATCGCTCTCGCCTGCGCCGCCGACGGGGAGAAGCTGACCGCGGAGTGTTTCGGGGACACCGTGGCCTGGGTGCCGTGGCGGCGGCCCGGGTTCCAGTTGGGGCTGGACATCGCCGCCATCAAGGCCGCCAACCCGCAGGCCATCGGCGTGGTCCTGGGCGGACACGGGATCACCGCCTGGGGTGACACCGCCGAGGAGTGCGAGAAGAACTCGCTGCACATCATCCGGACCGCCGAGAAGTTCCTGGAGGAGCGGGGGAAGGCCGAGCCCTTCGGGCCCGTCATCGAGGGGTACGGCGCGCTCAGCGAGGCCGATCGCCGTGAGCGGGCCGCCGCGCTCGCGCCGTACGTCCGGGCGATCGCCTCCCAGGACAAGCCGCAGGTCGGGCACTTCAACGACTCCGAACCGGTGCTGGAGTTCCTGGCCCGTGCCGAGCACCCGCGGCTCGCCGCGCTCGGCACCTCCTGCCCCGACCACTTCCTGCGCACCAAAGTGCGGCCGCTGGTCCTCGACCTGCCGCCCACCGCTCCGCTGGAGGAGGCCATCGCGCGGCTGGATGTGCTGCACGCCGAGTACCGCGACGAGTACGCCGCCTACTACCAGCGGCACGCCCTGCCGGACTCCCCCGCCATGCGCGGCGCGGACCCGGCGATCGTGCTGATCCCGGGTGTCGGCATGTTCTCCTTCGGCAAGGACAAGCAGACCGCCCGGGTCGCCGGCGAGTTCTACGTCAACGCGATCAACGTGATGCGGGGCGCCGAGGCCGTGTCCTCGTACGCGCCGATCGAGGAGTCGGAGAAGTTCCGCATCGAGTACTGGGCCCTCGAGGAGGCCAAGCTCCAGCGGATGCCGAAGCCCAAGCCGCTCGCCACGCGCATCGCCCTGGTCACCGGCGCCGGCAGCGGCATCGGCAAGGCCATCGCGCAACGGCTGGTCGCCGAGGGCGCGTGTGTCGTGGTCGCCGACCTCAACGGCGAGAACGCGGCCTCGGTCGCGCAGGAGCTGGGCGGATCGGACAAGGCCGTCGCGGTGACCGTGGACGTCACGGACGAGGAGCAGATCGCCGGCGCGTTCAAGGCCGCCCTGCTCGCGTTCGGCGGAGTGGACCTCGTCGTCAACAACGCCGGCATCTCCATCTCCAAGCCGCTCCTGGAGACCTCCGCCAAGGACTGGGACCTCCAGCACGACATCATGGCGCGCGGTTCCTTCCTGGTCTCCCGCGAGGCGGCCCGGGTGATGATCGCGCAGAAGCTGGGCGGCGACATCGTCTACATCGCCTCCAAGAACGCCGTGTTCGCCGGACCCAACAACATCGCCTACTCCGCCACCAAGGCCGACCAGGCCCACCAAGTCCGGCTGCTGGCCGCCGAGCTGGGCGAGCACGGCATCCGCGTCAACGGCGTCAACCCCGACGGTGTGGTGCGCGGCTCGGGCATCTTCGCCGGTGGCTGGGGTGCCCAGCGGGCGGCCGTGTACGGCGTGGAGGAGGCGAAGCTCGGCGAGTTCTACGCCCAGCGGACCATCCTCAAGCGCGAGGTGCTCCCCGAGCACGTGGCGAACGCCGTGTTCGCGCTGACGGGCGGGGAGTTGACCCACACCACCGGCCTGCACGTCCCGGTCGACGCCGGTGTCGCGGCCGCCTTCCTCCGCTGACGGTCACCGCTCCGCGAACGTGCCCGGGTCCGTCGCGTCGATACGGCGGACCCGGGCGCGGCCCCGGCGGGAGACCTCAGCCGAGACTTCCATCCCACCCTGAACTCCGGCCCTGTTCCCGCGGCCTCTCCCGAACTGCTCGCTCCACTCCCTGTCCTGCTTCAACCGACCGTGCACACCGCGGAGGTACCCCACGTGAGCACCATCCCGCCGTCCTCCGCCTTCCCCTCCACGTTCGCGGCCGTCGACCTCGGCGCGACCAGCGGACGCGTCATCCTCGGCCGGGTCGGACCGGACAACCTCGACCTCACCGAGGCCCACCGGTTCGCCAACACCCCCGTCCAGCTGCCCGACGGTCTGCGCTGGGACGTCCTCGCCCTCTTCCAGGGCATGCTCGACGGGCTGCGCGAGGCAGCCCGCGCCGGTGGCGTCAGCTCCGTCGGGGTGGACAGCTGGGCCGTGGACTACGGGCTCCTCGACGGCTTCGGTTCGCCGGTCGGCCACCCCTTCCACTACCGGGACAGCCGCACCGACGGAGTCGCCGAACGCGTCTGGTCCCAGGTCGGCCCTGCGGAACTGTACGAGGTCACCGGCCTGCAGCACCTGCCGTTCAACACCGTCTTCCAGCTCGCCGCGGAGGCGGGCGGCGCACGGCTCGCCTCGGCCCGCTCCCTGTTGCTCATTCCGGATCTGTTGATCCACTGGCTGACGGGATCCATCGGTGCCGAGGAGACCAATGCCTCCACCACCGGCCTCTTCGACGCCAGAACCGGAACCTGGTCCAAGGACCTCCTGGAACGTCTCTCCATCGACCCCGGTCTGCTGCCGCCGCTGCGGGCCCCGGGCGACCCGGCCGGAGTCGTCCTGCCACACGTCGCCTCCTACACCGGGCTCGCCACGGGCACGCCCGTCACCACCGTCGCCTCGCACGACACCGCGTCCGCGGTCGTCGCGGTGCCGGCCACGGAGCCCCACTTCGCCTACATCTCGTGCGGCACTTGGTCGTTGGCCGGCCTCGAACTGGACAGCCCGGTCCTGACCGAGGCGTCCCGGGCCGCGAACTTCACCAACGAGCGCGGAGTGGACGGGACCATCCGCTACCTGCGCAACATCATGGGGATGTGGCTGTTGGAGGAGTGCCGCCGCACCTGGGCCGCCAAGGGCCTGCCCGCGCACATCCCGAGTCTGCTCGCCGACGCCGCCCGTGCCGAACCGTTCGCGGCGGTCATCGACCCTGACTCCCCGGAGTTCCTCCCGCCCGGCGACATGCCGGAACGCATCCGGGAGTACTGCCGTCGCACGGGCCAACCAGTCCCCGGCAGTCGGGGAGCCGTGGTCCGCTGCATCCTCGAGAGCCTGGCCCTGGCCCATCGCCGCACGCTCCGTCAGGCCGCCGAACTCGCCGACCGCGACATCACCCACGTCCACCTTGTGGGCGGTGCCTCCCGCAACGACCTACTCTGCCAGCTGACCGCCGACGCCATCGGCCTGCCCGTGGTCGCCGGCCCGACCGAGGCCACCGCGATGGGCAACATCCTCGTCCAGGCCAGGACCGCCGGCCTGGTCGGCGGCCTGCCCGCGATGCGCCGGCTCGTCGCCGACACCCAGCACCTGCGCCGGTACGCCCCTCGCGGCGACACGGCCGTCTGGGACGCCGCCGAGGCCAGGATCTCGCCGACCGGAAAGGACGCGTGATGCGCGTCGCGCTCTTCGCCACCTGCGTCAACGACGCCGTCTACCCGTCCACCGCCATCGCCACCGTCAGGCTGCTCGAACGCCTCGGCGTGGACGTGGACTTCCCCGCCGCGCAGACCTGCTGCGGCCAGCCGCAGTTCAACACCGGCTACCGCCGGGAGACCGAACCCCTGGTCCGCCGCATGGCCCGCGCGTTCGAGGGATACGACCATGTCGTCACCCCGTCGGGGTCGTGTGCCGCGATGGTGCGGGACAACTACCCGCGCATCGGCGCCAGGGCCGCCGCGGAGGGACGCGGCGCCGAACTGGCGGACGCCGCCGCGTCGCTCGTACCGAGGACCTACGAACTGACGGAGTTCCTGGTGGACGTGTTGGGGGTGACGGATGTCGGGGCGTACTTCCCGCACACGGTGACGTACCACCCCTCCTGCCACGGCCTGCGCATGCTGGGCCTGGGCGACAGGCCCCGTCGCCTCCTGCAGGCGGTCAAGGGGCTGGAGCTGGTCGAGCTGCCGGACGCGGAGGAGTGCTGCGGCTTCGGCGGGACGTTCGCCGTGAAGAACGCGGACGTCTCGGCGGCGATGGGCGCAGACAAGGTCTCCAACGCGCTGTCCACCGGCGCGGAGGTGCTGTGCGGCGCCGACAACTCGTGTCTGATGCACATCGGCGGCATGCTGCGCCGCCAGAACGCCCCGCAACGCCCGCTGCACCTCGCGGAGATCCTGGCGAGCACGGAAGAGGAGCCCCTGAAGTGAGCGGGACGTTCGTAGGAATGCCGGCCTTTCCCGAGGCCGCGCGCGAGGCGGTCGGCAACAAGACGCTGCGCGGCAATCTGCGCCACGCCACGCACACGATCCGTGCCAAGCGGGCGAAGGCCGTCACGGAGGTCTCCGACTGGGCGGAGCTGCGCGAGGCGGGCAAGCAGATCAAGGACCACACGCTGCGCCATCTCGACCGCTACCTCGTGCGGTTGGAGGAGTCGGTCGTCGCGGCGGGCGGCACCGTTCACTGGGCGGCCGACGCTGACGAGGCCAACGAGATCGTGACCCAACTCGTCAGGATGACCGGCGAGTCGGAGGTCGTGAAGGTCAAGTCGATGGCCACGCAGGAGATCGGGCTCAACGAAGCGCTGGAGGCCGCGGGCATCCGGGCCTACGAGACCGATCTCGCCGAGCTGATCGTGCAGTTGGGCAAGGACCGGCCCTCGCACATCCTGGTCCCGGCCATCCACCGCAACCGGGGCGAGATCCGGGACATCTTCGAGCGCGAGATGAGCGAGTGGGGCCGCCCGGCGCCCGAGGGGCTCACCGACACGCCCGCCGAGCTGGCGGAGGCGGCACGGCTGCATCTGCGGGAGAAGTTCCTGCGGGCCAAGGTCGGCATCTCCGGCGCCAACTTCATGGTCGCCGACACCGGCACCCTGGTCGTCGTCGAGTCCGAGGGCAACGGGCGGATGTGTCTGACCCTGCCCGAGACGCTGATCTCGGTCGTCGGCATCGAGAAGATCGTGCCGACCTGGCAGGACCTGGAGGTCTTCCTCCAGACCCTGCCCCGCTCCTCGACGGCCGAGCGGATGAACCCGTACACCTCGACCTGGACCGGCACGACCGACGAGGACGGCCCGCGGAATTTCCATCTGGTCCTGCTCGACAACGGCCGCACCGACACGCTCGCCGACGAGGTCGGCCGCCAGGCCCTGCGCTGTATCCGCTGCTCGGCCTGCCTCAACGTCTGCCCGGTGTACGAGCGCGCGGGCGGCCACGCCTACGGCTCGGTCTACCCGGGCCCGATCGGCGCGATCCTCAGCCCCCAACTCCGGGGCACGCAGAGCGAGATCGACGCCTCCCTGCCGTACGCCTCCTCGCTCTGCGGGGCCTGCTACGAGGTCTGCCCGGTCGCCATCGACATCCCCGAAGTGCTGGTGCACCTGCGCGAGCGCGTCGCCGACCAGGGCGGGGCCGGGCACAGGCTGGAGAAGGCCGCGATCAAGGCGGCGGGCTGGGTACTGGACCGGCCGGCCGCGCTCGCGGCGGGTGAACGGCTCGCGTCGAGGACCCGCGGGCTGCATCCCAACCGCCTTCCGGGTCCCGGTGCCCGGCAGTGGACCGAGAGCCGCGACCTGCCGAAGATGCCCGCCGAACCGTTCCGCGACTGGTGGAGGAAGAACCGCCGATGACCGCCACCTCCCGTGACCGGGTTCTGGCCCGGGTACGACGCGCGCTGGCCGACGCGCCCGACGTCCCCGAGGTCTCCCGCGACTACCTCGTCAGCCATACACCCGACGCGCCGGACACGGTCCTCGACCTCCTGCACGAGAACCTCGCCGACTACCGGGCCGTCGTCCACCGTGCCACGGAGGCCGAACTCCCGGCCCTGATCGGTCACCTCCTCGCGGAACACGGTGTCGGACGGGTAGCCGTCCCGCCGGGGCTGCCTTCCGGGTGGCTGGCCACCACCGACGCCGAACGGCTTCCCGACGACGGTCCGTTGTCGCCGTACGAACTCGACACCGTCCACGCCGTGGTCACCGGCTGCGCCCTGGCGATCGCCGAGACCGGCACCATCGTCCTGGACGGCGGCCCCGGCCAAGGCCGCCGCGCCCTGACCCTCGTCCCCGACCTGCATGTCTGCGTCGTCCGCGCGGCCGACCAGATCGTGGCCTCGGTGCCCCAGGCCTTGCCCCGGCTCGATCCGGTCCGCCCGCTGACGTGGATCTCCGGCCCGTCGGCGACCAGCGACATCGAACTCGACCGGGTCGAAGGCGTGCACGGCCCGCGGAGCCTGCACGTGGTCATCGCGGTCGGCTGAGCGTCGGCTCAATCCGACCCGATCGGCTCCGCGAAGGGAGCACGACCGGTGCTCACGCCCAACGGAGGACGTCGGCTACGCACCGCCGCCACCGGAGCGGACCGCGATCCGCTCCGTGCCCGACCGCCCGGGCGGCGCCACCGCTGCCGAGGGGGCGCCGTTCATCCTGCGGGTCAGCCGCTCCCCCTCGATGTCCACGTCCGGGAGGACCCGTCGCAGGAACCGAGGCAGCCACCACGCCCGGTCGCCGAGGACGGCCATCACCGCGGGTACCAGCGCCATGCGAACGACGAACGCGTCCAGCAGCACACCGATGCCGAGGGCGAATCCCATCCCCTTGATGACCTGCATGTCGGCGAAGACGAAGGACCCGAAGACGGCGATCATGATCAGGGCGGCGGCGGTGACGACCTTGGAGCCGTGCCCGAAGCCCCGGATCATGGCGTCGGCGGCCGTCCGTCCGTGGGCGTACTCCTCACGCATCCGCGAGACGAGGAACACCTCGTAGTCCATCGCCAGGCCGAAGAGGATGCCGACGAGCAGCATCGGCAGGAAGCTCAGCACCGGTCCGGTCTCCTTGATCCCGAGCAGGCCGGAGAGCCAGCCCCACTGGAACACCGCCACCATGGCGCCCAGGGAGGCACCCAGCGACAGCAGGAAGCCCAGGGCCGCCTTCAGCGGTACGGCGACCGCGCGGAAGACCACGATCAGCAGGACGAGGGCCAGGCCCATCACCAGCAGGCAGTACACGGGCAGGGCGGCGGAGAGCTTGTCCGCCACGTCGATGTTGACCGCGGTGGTGCCGGTGACGTCGACGGCCGTGCCGGTGCGGTCCTCGACGGCGTCGCGGGCGTGCCGGATCTCCGCCAGGACCCCCTTGGTGGCCTCCGTCTCGGGGCCGCTGGCCGGGGTGACACTGATCAGGGCGGCGTCGCCGGACTTCGCGGGCACCACGGGGGACACGGCGGCCACGCCCGGCAGCCGCTTCACGGTCGAGGTGAGTTCCCCGGCCGCGGACGCCACCGCCTTCTCACCACCCTGGACGAGGACGACGAGGGTGCCGCTGTAGCCGGGCCCGAAGCCGTCGTCGACGAGTTTCTGGGCACGCGCCGCGGAGGTGTCGGGGTCCTGTGTGCCGCCCAGTCCGAGCCGCAGGCCGGCCGCCGGGAGGGCGAGGATCCCCAGGCCGAGCAGGGACACGACGAGCACGGTCCAGCGGCGCCGCGCCACCAGGGTGGCCCATCGCACGCCCGCGGCCGGACGGTCCGTCCGGCGGGCGGCGCGCTCGGTGGAGCGACGCAGCACCGGCACCGTGCTGGTGGCGATCCTCCCGCCCATCAGGCCGAGCACGGCGGGGAGCAGAGTGACGGCGATCAGTACGGAGACCACCACGGTCGCTGCGGCGCCGAGGCCCATCACCGTGAGGAAGGGGATGTTCACCACGGACAGCGCGGCCAGCGCGATCACGACCGTGGCGCCCGCGAACACGACCGCGCCGCCCGCCGTGCCGGTCGCGAGCCCCGCGGACTCCTCGGGATCCATGCCGCCCCGAACCTGCGTCTGGTGGCGGGAGACGATGAAGAGGGCGTAGTCGATGCCCACGGCGAGCCCCAGCATCACGGCGAGGATGATCGACGTGCTGTCCATGGTGACGACACTCGTCAGGGACATCAGGCCCAGGACGCCGACGGCCACGCCGACGAGCGCGGTGGCGACCGGGACGACCGCGGCGCGCAGGGAGCGGAAGACGAAGACCAGCACACCCAGCGCGATCAGCACGCCCACGGCTTCGCCGGGCCCCATCACCTCGACCTTGCTCTGGGAGAACGCGTCACCGCCGAGTTCCACGGTCAGCCCGGCTCGGCGGGCCTCGGCCGCGGCCTTCTCGACGCCGGCCTGGGTGGCCTCCGGCAGGGCGTCGCCCTTCTTCGTGGAGAAGGTCAGCTGGGCGATGCCCGTCCCGCCGTCGGCCGACACGGTTCCGGCCTTCACATCAGGGGCGGTGGCCGCGGTCACGCCCGGGACGCCGGCGACCTCGTCGACGGTCCGGCGCACGGTCTTGGCGCTGTCACCGGCGCTGACGGTCGCGCCGTCCGGCGCCCGGAAGACGATCTTCCCGGTGGTGTGCGTGTCGTCGGTGGGAAACTTCGCCCGCACCACGTCGAGCGTGCGCTGGGCCTCGGTGCCCGGAATGGTGGTGGCCGAGGCGAACGGCCTCATCAGACCGAGCGCGGCCACGACCGCCACGAGCAGCAGGACGGACCAGGCGCCGATGACGGACCATTTGCGCCGGTAGGCGAAACGGCCCAGGCGGTACAGAAGCGTGGACACGCGAATACTCCCGGATGCCGGAGAAGGGAAAGGGATCTGTGTGATCCACGCTAGGAACCCGGCGCCCGTCTCCCCGCCGGAACGGCCTCCTGGAACCGTTCTTCACACACAACTCCCATGGAGCGGAGGCCCGGCGATCCGACATGATCGAACGACACCACGGGGGCACGGCATGCACGACAGGAGAAGCACGCGACATGAGTGACCGGAACTCCGCGTCCGGCGCGGCGGGGCCGCCGCTGCTCGGACGGCTTCTGGTGGTCGACGACGAGCCGGCGATCCTGGACACCGTGGGCCGGTTCCTGCGGTTCATCGGATACGACGTCCGCACGGCCGCCACGGCGAAGGAGGCCCTGACGGCGGCGCGGGACTTCCTGCCCGAACTGATCCTGCTCGACGTGATGCTGCCGGACGGCGACGGCTTCGAGGTGATGCGGCGTCTGCGCGCGGACGGCCTGTCGCACGCCGTCGTCTTCCTCACCGCCCGCGACACCCGGCGGGACCTGGTCAGGGGCCTCACCGCGGGCGGTGACGACTACATCACCAAACCCTTCGGCCTCGACGAGGTGGCCGCCCGGATCGGTGCCGTGCTGCGCCGCAGCCGGCGCCCCGACCGGGACGACCCTGTCCTGCGGGTGGCCGACCTGGAACTGGACCAGGCCACGTACACCGTGCGCCGTGCCGGGACCGCCGTCGACCTGTCGCCCACGGAGTTCAGGCTGCTGCGCTACCTGATGCTGCACAGCGGACGGGTGGTCCCCCGCGCCCAACTCCTCGACCATGTCTGGTCGTACGACTTCAACGGAGACGACACCGTGGTCGCCACCTACGTCAGCTATCTGCGGCGCAAGCTCGACCCGCTGGGTCCCCCGCTGATCCACACACAGCGCGGCGTCGGTTACAGCGTCCGGGAGCCGGAGTGCTGAACCGGATCCGTCGGTGGCCGCTGCGGACCCGGCTCGGCACACTCGTCACCGCCCTGTGCGCGTGCGCCATGGCCGCCACCGCGTTCGCCTGGGTCGTCAGCGGGGACGCGGCCGTCATCGTGACCGTCGAGCTGGCCGGACTGACCGGCGTGGCGGTGATCAGCACCGCCGTGGTGCGCCGCGAACTGCGTCCCCTGGAGCGGGCCGCGGACACCGCCGACGCGATCGCGGCCGGCGAGTTCGGTCAGCGGCTCACCGTGGCCGCCACCGCCCCGACCACCGAGGTCGGCCGGCTCGCCGAGGCGCTGAACCGCATGCTCGACCAGATCCAGACCGCTCTCAGCGCACGTGAGCGCTCCGAGGAGCGGATGCGTCAGTTCGTGGCCGACGCCTCGCACGAGCTGCGTACCCCGCTGCAGTCCCTGCGCGGCTACGCCGAGCTCTACAAGCGGGGCGCGCTGCCGGACACGGCCGCGGTCGACGAGGCCGTGGACCGCATGCTGTCCGAGATCCACCGGATGACGCGGCTGGTCGAGTCCCTGCTGACACTGGCCCGGTTCGACGAGGAGGACGAGGCGGACCTGGAGCCGGTCGACCTCAGCCGGATCGCCCGCGACTCCTGCCGCGATGCCGCCGCGGTCGAGCCGGAGCGCCCGTTCCGGCCGGACATCGAGGCCGGAGTGGTCGTCCTGGGCGACGAGGCCCAGCTGCGGAGCCTGCTGGCCAACCTCCTCGGCAACGTCCGTATGCACACGCCCTCGGGCGCCCCCTGCCACGTCGAGGTGCGTACCACGGGAGACGAGGCGCTGCTCCGGGTCGAGGACGAAGGACCGGGCATCCCGGGGGACGCCGTCGCCCACGTCTTCGACCGCTTCTACCGAGCCGACAAGGGGCGCAGCCGCGCCCGCGGGGGCAGCGGACTGGGGCTCGCCATCGTCGCCGCCGTGTCGGAGCTGCACGGCGGCCGGATCAGTCTCGACAGCGCCCCGGGCCGCGGCACCCGGGTGGACGTGATCCTGCCCCTCCCGCACCGGCCGGCCCGAGAGGCCGTGTGAACGGCGCTGATGACCGGCACTTCGCCATGAACGTCGTCCCTGCGACCGGAGGAACAGCGTGGTGGGGATCTCGGGCAGGACGGTCCTGATCGTCGGCGCCTCGTCGGGGATCGGTGCGGAAGTCGCGCGCCTGCTCGCTCCCGGCGGCAACCGGCCTTGTCCTCACCGCGCGGCGGGCCGCCCAACCGGCCGCGGTGGCGGAGCAGGTGCGCGCGGCGGGCAGCGCCTGTCTGGACATACCCACCGACGCCCTGGACCCACGGGTGGCCGCCGAGGTGGTGACGGCCGCCGTGGCGGAGTTCGGCGGTGTGGACGTGGCGCTGCTCAACGTCGGCCAGGGACCGGACATGTCCATGGACCAGGTGTCCGTGGCCGACGTCTCACGGATCATGGCCCTCGACCACGGCGTGGTGGTGAACTGCCTTGTCCCGTTGGTCGCGCAGATGGAAGGCCAGTGGGTCGGGGGCACGATCGCGCACGCCAACTGGCCGGCCGGCCTGATGGGCCTTCCCCGCCGGGGCCCCTCCTCTGCGGCGAAGGCCGCCGCGCGCACTCTCCTCGACGCGGCACGGGTCGAACTGGCGCCCCGGGGCAGCCGGTTCGCCTCGATCCACCCCGGCTTCGTCGCCACCGACCGGATCAGCGAGGACGGTCCTGCCGAAGCCCCTCCAGATCCGCCAGGACCGCGCGGCGCGACATGTCGTACGGGCCCTGGAGAGGGAACCGGCGCGGGCGTACTTCCCCTGGCCCGCGGCGGCGTCGGTGCGCACGCCGCGGGCCCTGCCCACGCCGGTCTCCGCCCTCCTGCTCAGGAGGCTTGCCTCCGGTCAGGAGGGCGGCGCCGTCAGGCGCGGCCCTCCAGTTCGGCGAACTTCGCCTCCAGGTCGGCGAGGAACTTCTCGGCGTTCGGGATCATCCCCGCGATCGTGCGGACCGTGGTCCCGGCGGGGGCGGCCCCCGACCCGCTCTCGATGAACTCGGCCGCCTCCGGAATGTAGGAGATCAACAGGTCCTTGAAGGCACGGGCGGCCTCCTCGCGGTCCATCAGGGCGTCGACGTCCATGTCCACCGACAGCGGGGGCAGTTCGGCCTCCTCGGAAGCGAGCGTCACCGTCCAGCTGTGCCGGCCCGAGCCGACCCCGACGATCTCGTCCCCGTCCGGCAGGAGGACCTCGGCGGTGGTGTTGGGCGGCACCAGCGCCTCGACCGTCACCTCCGCCCCGGTCCGGGTCCAGGAGACCGCCGCCTCGCCGTACGGGGTGCGCAGCTTCGCGCCGGCGTGGGTGAGGCCGCCGCCGGGGCGGGGCTGGATGCGCAGGCGCCGGTAGCCGGGGGCGGCGGGGGCCAGACCGGCGACGGTGCGGTGCAGCCAGTCGGCGACGGCGCCCAGGGCGTAGTGGTTGAAGGAGGTCATCCCGCTGGGGTTGACGGTGCCCTCGGGCAGCAGGCTGTCCCAGCGCTCCCAGATCGTGGTGGCGCCCATGGTCACGGGGTAGAGCCAGGACGGGCACTCCGTCTGGAGGAGCAGCCGGTACGCGGTGTCCTCGTGCCCGGTGCGGGTCAGGGCGTCGCAGACCAGCGGGGTGCCGACGAAGCCCGTGGCGATCTTGTGTCCGTTGCCCCGGACCAGCCTCGCCAGCCGCTCGCCGGCGCGGTCGCGCTGGGCGTCGGAGTCCAGCAGCTCGAAGCAGATCGCCAGGGCGTACGCGGTCGGCGCGTCGGACATCATCCGGCCCGCGTCGGTGACGTACTCCCTCTGGAACGCCGTCCTCACCTCGCCGGCCAGGGCTCGGTAGCGTTCGGCGTCCTCGGTGTGGCCCAGGATCGCGGCGGTGCGGGCGAGGAGTTCGCTGGAGCGGGCGAAGTAGGCCGTGGCGACCAGTTCGCCCGGCGTCGCGGCGCCGTCGGGCCGCCCGGCGGGGGCCGTCGGGTCGAGCCAGTCACCGAACTGGAAGCCGCTGTCCCACAGCCGGCTGTCACCGGCGAGCGAGGCCACGTGCTCCACCCAGGCCCGCATCGAGCCGTACTGGGCGGCCAGGACCCCGGTGTCGCCGTAACGCTCGTGGAGCACCCAGGGCACGAACACGGCCGCGTCGCCCCAGGCCGCGGTCGGGGTGTCGGCCCCGGCCACGCCCACCCGGGGCACCACGAACGGCACCACACCGTCCGCGCTCTGCTCGACGGCGAGGTCGGCGAGCCAGGAGCCGAGGAAGCCGGCACTGTCGTAGAGGTAGGAGGCGGTCGGTGAGAAGACCTGGATGTCACCGGTCCAGCCGAGCCGCTCGTCACGCTGCGGACAGTCGGTCGGAACGTCGAGGAAGTTGCCCCGCATGCCCCACACCACGTTCTCGTGCAAGCGGTCGACGAGTTCGTCGGAGCACTCGAACGATCCCGTGCGCTCCAGGTCGGAGTGCAGGACCACGGCACGCACCGTGGTCGGGTCGAAGTCGTCGGGCTGTCCCGTGATCTCGGCGTACCGGAAGCCGTGGAAGGTGAAACGGGGCTCGAAGACCTCCTCACCGTCTCCGCGCAGGGTGTAGGTGTCGGTCGCGGCGGCCGTGCGCAGGGGTCTGGTGCACAGTTCGCCGTCCTCCAGGATCTCGGCGTGCCGCAGGGTGACCTGGGTGCCGCTCGCTCCGGTCACGGTCAGCCGCAGCCGGCCCACGAGGTTCTGGCCGAAGTCGAGGAGCGTCCTGCCGGAGGGGGTGGCCGTCACGGAGACGGGGGCGATCTCCTCGATCCGGCGTACCGGAGGGCCGTCGGGCGCCACGAGGGTGCCGAGGTCGCGTTCCAGGACGCGCACCCCGCGCCAGCCCGACTCGTCGTGGTCGGGCAGCGACCAGCCGGAGCGCTCCAGCCGGGCGTCGTACGCCTCGCCGTCGTAGATGCCCGAGGAGAGGACCGGACCGGTCGCCGCACGCCACGAGCCGTCGGTCGTGATCCGCTCGGTCGTGCCGTCGGTGTACTCCACCTCCAGCTGGGCCAGCAGGGCGAGCCGGTCGCCGTAGACCGCGCGGGTCTTGCCGTCGAAACCGATGCGCCCGCGGAACCATCCCTCCCCGAGGACCGCGCCGATCGCGTTGCGGCCCGGCCGCAGCAGGTCGGTGACGTCGTGGGTGCGGTAGCGCAGGCGCTTGTCGTACGCCGTCCAGCCCGGGGCGAGAACCTCGTCGCCGACGCGGACGCCGTTGATCTCCGCCTCGAACACCCCGAGCGCGGTGGCGTACAGGCGCGCCCTGCGCACCGGGACGCGCAGCTCGAACTCTCGGCGCAGGAACGGCGAAGGCTGGTCCGTCTGCGGGTCCTCGTCCCAGTCCGGTGTGACGAAGACGGCCGACCAGTCGTCCGGAGCGAGCAGCCCGGCCTCCACCGGTGCCGGCGTGCTCCAGGGGGAGACCGCGCCGTCGGAGCCGGTGACCCGGACCCGGATGTCGGCCCTGCCACGCGCCGGGAGCGCGTCGAACGGCCAGGGCACGAGAACGGAGTCGGCCGACTCGACCCGCACCGTGACGGCGGGACCGTCGCCGCCCGGCACGGTCAGCTCGACCTCGTACGCCGTCTGGGTCCAGTCCCGGGCCTCGGTGAGCGTGGTCCACGACAGCCGCGGACGGGCGGTTCCGAGACCGAGCGCGTCACGCACGTGCTCGAACCGGACATCGCTCACGACACCCGTCCGGTCAAGGGTTTCCTGACTCACCTGTGGTCCTCACTTTCGCGCCGGCACGACCGTGTGCCTGTGTACATCATGAGTCGCCACGATGATCTGAATCGATTCAAATCCCGTGGGTCAGAGCCCGGGCCGCCCGAGGCGGTGGCCGTGAAGATCCAGACGACGACTCAAAAAAGTTATGAGCGAAACCCTAGCCACGAATCCCGAACGTAGCTAGGTTTCCGCCATGTGAACTTCTCGTTGACTCTGGATCCAACCGGTTCAGAGGCCTGCGGGAGCCGCACTCCGGCCCACGTCACGCCCGCCCGCTCGCCACGGCCGAACGGCCGGAACCAGACGGGTTGACAGACCGGAGCACGACTCCCACCATGACCGCCACGGAGTTGAAAGGTTCCAACCGACGGGCGCCGTTCTGTATCCGCCCACACCCTCGGACGCGTCGTTCGTCCCGTACGAACCTCCCCACCGACCCGACGAGGTCCCTCAAAGCCCCACCTCCGCTCACCACCCTCCCTCCGAAGAGAGGCCACATCGCCGTGTCTTCCTCCACCACGCCCTCGCCATCACCCGCGACCACACCGGCACCGGCGGCCAAGGCTCCCCGAGCCGGCATGGGCGCCCGTTTCGCCCTCATCGCCCTCGCCCTGATGTGGCCCACCCAGCTGCTGTCGCTGGCCGGCCTGCTCGGCGGCAACGCCCAGGCCTCCGTGGCGATCCACTTCCGCACCACCGAAATCGGCTGGTTCATCCTGGTCAACGCGCTGGTCGGCACCGTGGTCGCGCCGTTCGCCGTGAAGCTCTCCGACTTCTACGGCAAGCGCAACGTCATGATCGTCATCACCGTCATCGGCCTCGCGGGCGACATCATCGCGGCTTTGGCGAACAACTACGCCACGCTGCTGATCGGCCGCGGCATCGCCGGCTTCTACGCGCCCATCGCGGCCCTGGCCTACGCGTCCGTCCGTGAGCTCTTCCCGCCCAAGCACGTGGGTGCGGCCAGCGGCATCATCGGCAGCGGCATCGCCTTCGTCGCCATCGGCGGGCCCTTCCTCACCGGCTGGGTCATCGACAGCTTCGGGTGGCGGGGCGTCATGTGGTCGCTGGCCATCGCCACGGCCATCGGCCTGCTGCTCCTGCTCACGCTGGTTCCGGAGACCCCGCACCGCGTGGAGCGGACCAAGGTGAACTGGCTGGGCGGCCTCCTCCTCGGCGGCGGCGCGGCGGCCCTCACCTACGGCATCGGCAAGGGCGGCGAGTGGGGCTGGACCGACGCGGGCACCCTGGCCTACATGTTCGGCGGTGTCGCGGCGGTCCTGCTCTACATCGTCACCGACCTCAAGGGCGCCCACCCGCTGTTCGACCTGACGATGGCCTCCCGCCGTGGCGTCTGGTCCGTCTTCCTGGCCACCGCGCTGGTCGGCGCGACCATCTTCGGAACCGGCATCATCGGCCAGCTGCTGGTGCTCTACCCGAAGATCCCCACGGTCTCCGACGGTCTCGGCATGACCGCCACGCACTACGCGGTCATCGGCATCCCGGCCAGCATCCTGATCCTCGTCGTCGGCTTCGGGACCGGTGTGGCACTGCGCAAGGTCGACGCCCGCCTGCCGCTGGCGCTCGGTGCCGCGTTCGCCGCCGTCGGGTTCGTGCTCCAGCGGAGCTGGCACTACAACAGCACCCAGCTGATGCTGCTGGGCGTCTTCTCCGCGATCGCCATGGGCCTGATGGTGTCCTCCATCCCGGTCCTGATCATCGAGGCGGTCAGCCCCGAGGAGCAGGCGACCGCCAACGGCCTGCAGAGCCTGGCCCAGGGCGTGCTGACGACCATCGTCACCCAGATCGTCTACGTGATCCTCGCCAAGGACAGCACGGTGGCCCAGGGCACCCGCTTCTACCACGACGCCGGCTACAAGAACGCCATGCTGTTCGGCGCGGCCATGGCAGTGGTCGGACTGCTGACCGTCGCCCTCATCCCGCGGCTCAAGCGCGCCGAGGACGTCGAGGCGGGCGAGGCCGTGGCCGCCTGAGCACTCACCCGCTCCGGGGCCGCCGCCCGACTACTGCCCCGTCGCGGCGGCCCCGGCTCCCCCACACCCGCCAGGAAGGCAGGAACGGCCCATGACCCGTCGGCAGACGGTGGACGAAGCGGACCTCACCCGGCGCCTCGACGCCATGTCCCTCAAAGAGAAGGTGACCCTGCTCACCGGCGGCGACGCCTGGACCCTGACACCGGTCGCCGCCGCCGGCCTCGCTTCCCTCACCCTGTCCGACGGGCCCGTGGGCCCCCGCGGCCCCTCCTTCGGAGGCGACACCCCGCCCGCGCTCCTCTTCCCCAGCCCGAGCTCCCTCGCCGCGACCTGGGACGAGGACACCGCGTACGAGACCGGTCGGCTGATGGGCCTCAAGGCGCGGGAGATCGGCGTCCATGTCCTCCTCGCCCCCACCGTCAACCTCCACCGCTCCCCGTTGGGCGGCCGGCACTTCGAGTGCTACTCCGAGGACCCGCACCTGACCGCCCGTGTCACGGTCGGTTTCATCAGGGGCGTGCAGTCGACTGGGGTCGCCGCCACCGTCAAACACTTCGTGGGCAACGACTCCGAGACCCAACGCATGACGTACGACGCCCGGATCGACGAGAAGACCCTGCGGGAGGTCTATCTGCCGCCCTTCGAGGCCGCCGTCCGCGAGGCCGACGTCTGGGCCGTGATGGCCGCCTACAACTCCGTCAACGGCACGACCATGACCGAGAACGGCCGGCTGCTGACGGAGGTGCTCAAACAGGAGTGGGGCTTCGACGGCGTGGTGGTGTCCGACTGGCAGGCCGCCAGGACGACCGAGGCGTCCGCCGTGGCGGGACTCGACCTGGTGATGCCGGGCCCGGACGGGCCGTGGGGCGACGCGCTGATCGCAGCTGTGGAGCAGGGCGCCGTGCCGCCGGCCGTGATCGACGACAAGGTCCGCCGCATCCTGCGGCTGGCGGCCAGGGTCGGCGCCCTCGACGAGGCGGCCGGCCCCGGACACATCCCGGTTCCCTCGAACGTCCGCTCCCGCATGCGGCAACTGGCGGTCCAAGGGTCCGTCCTGCTGCGCAACGACGGACTGCTGCCGCTGCGCCCCGGCACACTGCGCAAGGTGGCCCTCATCGGCCCCAACGCGGTGCGCTTCGCCACCCAGGGCGGTGGCAGCGCCCAGGTCACACCGGAACACGTGGTCACCCCACTCGACGGACTGCGCCGGGCGCTGGGCGAAGACATCGAGATCACCGTCCACCCGGGCGTCTTCCCGCACACCAAGCTCCTGCCGCTCGACGGCGGGACGGCCACCGACCCCGTCACCGGGGAGCCCGGTGTCCGGCTGGACTACCTGGACGCCGACGGCAACCTCGTCTCCGACGAGCACAAGGATCCGGCGAACTGGTGGTTCCCGATCGTCCTCGGCCCCGGAGTGGCGGAACTGACCGTCCGCACGCGTCTCGGACTGCGGGACTCCGGCACCCACCGGCTTTCCGTCATCGGCACCGGTCACTTCACCCTGCGTGTCCCCGGGCACGAACCACTGACCCACGAGCAACTCCAGGAGGGCGACGACATCGCCGCCCTGCTGCTCAACCCGCCGTCACACACTTTCGCCTTCCCCGCCGTCCGCGGCGAGACGGACATCATGCTGAGTGTCCGTCCGCAGCGGAACCTCCCCTACCCCGTCACCCTGCTCGGCCTCGGCTACGACGTCCCCCGCGGCACCGACGAGGAGGAGCTGGAAGCGGCCGTCACCGCCGCGGCGGAAGCGGACGCCGTCGTGCTGATGGTCGGCAGCGACTCCGACACCGAGGCCGAGAACGTCGACCGAACGACACTCACCCTGCGGGGCCGACAGGACGAACTCGTCGAGCAAGTCTGTGCCGCCAACCCGCGCACCGCCGTCGTCGTCAACGCCGGCTCCCCCTTCGTCCTCCCCTGGGCCGAGCGGCCCGCCGCCCTGCTCTGGTCGTGGTTCCCCGGCCAGGAGGGCGCAGACGCCATCGCCGACGTCCTCACCGGCACCGAGCCCGGCGGTCGGCTGCCCACCACCTTCCCCGCCGCCGAAGCCGACGTACCGGTCCTGTCCACACGGCCGGTGGACGGCACGCTGGACTACTCGGAGGGCGGCCTGATCGGCTACCGCGCCTACACCGCCCGCGGCACCGCGCCCCTCTTCCCCTTCGGGCACGGGCTGTCGTACACGACCTGGGACTACGAGGACTTCGCCGTGACCGGCGACATCGAGCGCGGGCTCTCGATCCGCGTCACGGTCCGCAACACGGGCGGCCGCGCGGGCCGCGAGGTCGTCCAGGCGTACCTGGACCCGGCGGGCGACGAGCCACAACGTCTCATCGGTTTCGCCGCGGTCGAGGCGGGGGCCAGTGAGGTGGTGATGGCCTCGATCACCGTGCCGGCCGAGACCCTCAGCATCTGGGGTGCGGCCGGGTGGGTTCCGCGCACCGGGCCGCACCGCATACGTGTGGGGCGCTCCGTGGCCGATCTGCGGCTGACCGCCGCCGCACCCCGCCCGTCATGATCACGATCGGCGCCCCGGCCGACCCACACGCCCATGAGTGAAGTACGGTCTGACCGTGAGCACACCACGCAAACCGAGAGGCCCGTACCGCAAGGGACTGGAGCGCCGCAAGCAGATTCTGCGGGCGGCTCTGGAGGTCTACAGCGAGCAGGGCGAGCGCGGCTCGTCGCTCAAGGAGATCGCCGACCGCGTGGGTATGTCCCAGGCGGGTGTGCTGCACTACTTCGATTCCCGGGAGGACCTGCTGCTGGCCGTGCTGGCCGAGCGGGACGCCCTGGACACCGAAGCGGTCGTCGATGTGATGTCGCCGGGCGAGGCGGTGGCCCGGACCGTCGGTCACAATGCCCGGCAACCGGGTCTGGTCGACCTGTTCGTGAACCTGTCGGCCGCCGCATCGGACCCGGAGCATCCCGCCCACGCATTCTTCAAGCGGCGGTACACCGAGCTGAGCGCCCAGATCCAGAACGGCCTGGACCACGGGAAACAGGAGCAGCGCATCCGCGAGGACGTCGACTCCGAGCTCATGGCACGATTGCTGCTCGCGGTGTCCGACGGCATCCAGCTGCAGTGGCTCCTGGACCCGAGCGTCGACATGACCGTGCTGGTGGAGGCGTTCAACCGGATGTGCGGCCCCCACGTGGGCGAGAGCGCGGACGGCACGCCCATCGGCGAGAACGACTGACACACACGGGTACCCGTGCGCGGCGGACAGCCGTGCCGACGGACGATCGGCGACTCGATGACCCGGCAACGCATGAGGCGCATACTTCGTGCTGCCCCGAAGGGTTCGCAGTGCAACCCGGCGCCCGAATCCTCCTCGTCGACTACCTGACCGTCATCGGGCCCGGGGCCCGTCCCAGCCGTGCGGCACCGTTCGACGAGGCCGACATCGACGCCCTGAGGCGGCTGGGAGAGACGGTCGCCCAGGTCTTCGAGGCCGCCGCATCCCGGTCGGACGCGGAGCTCGTGCGGATGAGGGATCGCAGCTGCGGGCATGAGCTGGGGTCGGCGGATCCTTGGGTGTGCGGCCTGCCGGACCGGCTCCGTCATCTCGGGAAAGTGACACCGTTCCACCCGACCGCGGAGGGCATGCGCGCTGTCGCCGACGCCGTCGTCGAGCACCTGAAGAACTGAACGCAGCCCCGGAAGGCCCGCATCGGCGAGGACCGCCGCTGCAGGCTCCGCCGCCGACAGGCCAGGGCCCATGGCCCGCGACCGACATGAAAAATGACTACCGTGATAGAGCTCAACCTGTTTCAGAGCGGACATAGGGTCATGCCCTTTCCCCAAGCACAAGACCAGCCGTTCGCCTTCGACGGCTTGCCTGCCGCCGCAGCCGACGTCACCGGCGTGATTGTGTGCCGGCCCGACTCGGCGGCGGCGCCGACGGAGTCACCACCTGCAAGCCCTGCGGCCACCCCCACACAGGTTGTGATCGACCGCGAGCGGAGCGTCGCACCCCTCGACGTGCTTGCTTCCCAGCACAGCACCGGGATCGCTCTGCACGACACCGACGTGGCAATCGTGCAGACCAGCGCGTCGTCCGGGGTCACGGGCGGCCCCGGCGTCCCGATCGCCAACCAGGCAGACGATGTGGTGTCCTGGGATGACGCCAAGGGCGTCGAGCCGGTGCTTCGCCCGGTTCCGGAAACCGGCACCCCAGCGGTCGACGGCGAGCGTCGGGTACGACTACGGCACGGCCCGGCACCCTGGCGAGGCCTCTCGCGCTACGTCTTCCGGCTGCAGAACTCCCAGGTCAACCCCACTGGGTGGCGGTGATGTTCATGGAAACAACCGAGCAAATGCTCGCCCGTCGGCGGCTGGAACTGTCCCACGAGGCGGCCGTACGCGTCGGGGGCTCTCTGGACGTTCGGCGCACCGCACAGGATCTGGCGGACGTGCTCGTTCCGACCCTCGGTGACCTCGCGGGGGTCGAACTGGCGCAGGCCGTGTTCGACGGCACCGACCCCCCGCGCGGGCTGGGCGGGGGAGATCTTCATCTGCGCCATGCCGCGCTGGCGCCCGCCACGGTCGGCCCGCTGACCGGCATCGACCTCGGTGACGAGCTTCCGCCGGTCCCCGACAGCCCTCTGCTGCGCGGCCTCCAGCAGGGCATCACAGTCACCCTCGGACGTGACGAACTCACCGCCATGCTCGGAGACCCCGAGCTGGTCGAGCTTCTCCTGCCCAAGTCCTTCCGCTGGGTGATGCTGGCCCCTCTCTGGGCGCGCGGCTTCCTGCTGGGCGACGTGACCGTCTGGCGCATCGACCGGTCCGATCCCTTCACCCAGGAGGACGCGGACCTGTTGACCGAGGTCGCCTCGCGCGCCGCGCTCGCCCTCGACAACGCCCGACGGTACACGCGTGAGCACCGTGCGGCGGTCGCGCTGCAGGAACGTATGCTTCCGCCGGCCACCACCGACACCCCCGCGGCCGAGACCGCAGGCGCCTATCTCCCCGCAGGTGACGGAGTTGACATCGGTGGGGACTGGTTCGACGCTCTGGCGCTGCCCTCGCTCAGGGTCGCCCTCGTCATCGGCGACGTGGTCGGCCACGGCATGCACGCGAGCGCCGGCATGGGGCGGCTGCGTGCCGCCATCCAGACTCTGGCAGACCTCGAACTGGAACCCGAAGAAGTGCTCACACGCATCGCGGACCTCGTCAATCGCCTCGCTGCGGAGGCGCCGCCCGCGGAGCAGGACGGCATCGGGGCCACCTGCCTGTACGCGGTCTACGACCCGGTCACCGGGCGCTGCACCATGGCCAGCGCCGGTCACCCTCCACCCGTCGTCATCCGGCCCGACGGGACCGTGCACATCGTCGCAATCTCCCCCGGGGCTCCGCTCACCGTCGGCGGCATGCCGTACGAGACGACCACCATCGACATCGAGCCCGGTAGCATCCTCGCCCTCTACACAGACGGCCTCATGGAACGGGACAGCCGGGACCTCGACGACGCCCTGCGAAGGCTGACCACCCGTCTCGCCGTGTCATCCGGTCCGGAAGCCGACCTGGTGGAGGTCGGCCAGGCGCTGCTCGCCGACCTCGCGGTCCAGCCGCGGCGCGACGACATGGCCCTTCTGCTGGCCCGCACACGGTCGATCCCGAAGGAGGCAACCGCTCTGTGGGAGTTCCGGGCTGATCCCGCCGTGGTCGCCGAAGCCCGCAAGCAGACAGCCCGCCAACTCACCGCGTGGGGGCTGCAGGATCTTGTTTTCGCCACCGAGCTCATCGTCAGCGAACTGGTGACCAACGCGGTCCGCTACGCGGGCGGACCGGTGGGCCTGCGACTGCTCCGCCACGACGTGCTGGTCTGCGAGGTGACCGACCCCAGCAACACCCAGCCTCGGCTGCGGCGTGCCCGCACTACCGACGAGGGAGGACGCGGCTTGTTCCTCGTCGCTCAGCTCACCTCGCGCTGGGGCTGTCGATACGGCCGGAACGGGAAGACAATCTGGGCTGAACAGCCCATCGACAACCCCCTCTGAAGCGTCCGCCCGGCGCCGGCCGTACGACGCCGAGACCCACCGGGGGTCTCGGTCATGCAGAAGCCCCCGCGGATGACTCCTGTCTACTGGCCTTGGCATCCTCGGAGCAGGCCCACCGGCCCGACCAACTTTCCAGGGTCGGCTTCGACCGGCTGGACAACTACTCCCCCCCGTAGGAAGCTCCGTTTCGACGCGGCCAGGGAACCAAGGCCCGGATCATTCGCGGGCCAGGCAGCCACCCCCATCTCCTCCAAGCCCATTTCCGCAGGTCAAATGCCTCGCAACGCTGTACCACCAGCAGAAGAAGAAGATGTTGGTACTTGCGTCGCTCATTCAAAACGACGTCGCCCCTCCGCCTCTCCTAGTTCGGCAGACCTCGCAGAGGCCTCGGAAACGTTCCTGACGAGAGCAGCAAGGTGTCTTGACCGGGCAGCGCCGATGTGTAGCTCCTTGCGGATCGTTTCCGCCGAAGCGGGGCGCCGATGCTCTTCCCAGTGGCGGGCGTCAAGCGTGCGAGCCTTCTGCAACAGGAGATCACCAGGCCCGTCGGCGGTAGTCGCGTCATCCGCTTCCTGCCCTCGCTCCAGATGGGCTGCGCCGTCCTTGGTTAGGTCTGCCGGACGGTGCACCAACAGTTCGACCGAGAGCAATAGAGCTACCGGAGGCCACCCTGCGACCAGCACCGGTTTCCATTCCACAGCCGGCGCCGCGGCAACGTTCGCGGCCAGCGAGACGGCAATCCCCAACAGGAAGGCCGACCGTACCGCCCAGCGAGCGCGACGCGTCACCGACTCCGAGTTCTTCAAAAGGCCGGCCGTAGCCAAGAGCAGCAGACCGTCCACGGACAGCGGCCACAGCGAGGCACTGACGGGATCCGCTCCCCCTTGCCGGGCGAACTCCCGCTGATGAACGTATGACGCATAGGCGGCGACCCCCGCGACAACCAGTGCGCACAGGGGTCGCACCCACGCTTCGAGATCCATTGCCCGTCGACTGGGGAGGAGCTCCGTCGCCTCTTCGCGACGCTTCATCCCGCCCTCACAGGCAGCACTCGCCCCCTGGACTTCCCGTCCGGCCAACGCTCGCTGCCAGCCAAGGTGCGCCATCCGACCGGCAAGATCGTCGCACATTTAGTGCACACTTGGCCGGGGACTCCCGGGAAATCCAGGGAACTGGAGGGAACTACTCCGTTAGCGCCATCGCTCCTTCCCAGCTCAGCAGCGGTGCAGCTCAGGCCCAGGCAGCCACCGGCACGAACGAACTGTCCTGCCGGAACAGATCCGTCCCGTCCGTCGCGTTCACCACCAGTTGGTAGTTGTAGTGCCGCAGGTAGTAGCCGGGATAGTTGTACGACTCCCAACGGATCGAGCCGCTCGCCGAACCCGTCCGCGCAATGAACGTCGCGTCCTTCGCGAACGTCGACGTGCCGTCGTTCGCGTCGAAGCGGCCCCGGAAGTTGTAGTGCCGCAGGTAGTTCCCGGACGCGTCCCTGAACGAGAAGCCGTTGGAGTCGGCCAGGCCCGCCACGACCGTGAACGTCGACGCCGTCTTCTCCGCGCTCGTGCTGGAGCTCGTCACCACGGGGAGGTTGAGGAGAGAGGACTGCTCCTGCCAGTAACGCGTCGTGTAGTTCGCCGACTGGAAGGAGCGGGTGACGTTCTTCGAGAGGGTCGGGCCGCCCGACACCGTCTCCTTGATGACCGTGAAGTGGCGCGCCGTGCCGGAGATGGTGGGCAGGGCCTTCGGGGCGGTCCAGGTCGCGAACGTGTCGTAGCTGTCGCTGTAGTAGTAGTTGCCGTCGCCGTAGCCGTCGAAGAAGATGCGCCAGCCGCCGTTGTCGAGCTGGATGACGGACGGGCCCTCGCGGTAGCTGCCCCAGCCGGCCCAGTCGCCGGTCTTCGAGATGGTGTAGGGCCCGGTCAGGCTCGACGCCGTGCCGTACTCGATGTACTTGGCCGTCTCGTTCTTCGTGAACGCGTGGTACGTCGAGCCTACCTTCACGATGTACGTGTCGATGTGGTTCGAGCCGATGCCGGACAGGGCGACCGGTGAACTCCACGCCGTCAGGGACGAGTTGGTGGCCTTCAGGACGTACGGGGTGAAGATCCACTCGTCGCTGGTGGGCGAGCAGGACACGATGACGTTGACGCTGCCGTCGCTGTCGACGAACCACTCCGGCGCCCAGGCCCGGGACAGGTTGGTGATCGGCACCGTGTAGTCGTACAGGAACGTCCAGTTGGCCCGGTCGGAGCTGCGCGCGAAGCCGATGGTCGTGCTGACGTCCTGCCAGGTGTGCGTGGTGTAGGTGATGTAGTAGTAGCCGTCCGTGTGCTTGAAGACGCTCGCGTCGCGGATTCTGTTGCTCGGCGGGGTGTAGGCGGAGGCCTTGACGAGGCGGAAGTCCGTGGCGTCGTCGGACTGGTAGACGTTGACCGTGCCGTCGTTGCTGTTGAGGAACGGGACGATGGTGTAGCGGGTGGCGGAGCCACTGGCCGGTGCGGCGGCCGACGCCGTGCCGAGCAGGCCCGGCAGTTCGCCCAGCACGAGGGCCGTGGCGGGCAGGGCGGCCATCGCGCGCAGGAGAGCGCGGCGGGACGGGGCAGGGGGGCGTGTAGTCACGGGCGGCTCTCCCTCGTACACAGTCTATATTCGATATTTCGAACGAAGTTCGGTGAATCGATCAGAAGGTAAGGGTGAGGTACGGGCACGTCAATGCTTTGCACGCAACCAGAAGTGGCCTGTGGGAAAGCTGTGGCGACCGCCCGGAGCCGCCTCCGCCCCGCCCTAGTGGGCGGGTTCGAAGAGTTCGATGAGGTTGTCCGCGGGGTCGGTGAGCAGGATCTGACGGCCGCCGGGGCCGCTGACCACATCGCTGCTGAAGGACAGGCCCGCGTCGCGCAGCCGGTCGATCTCCTTGTCGAGGTCGTAGACGATCAGGTGGATGCGGTTGCGGCCGGCCCCGGCACCGCTGGGGGTGACGCGGGCGCCCGAGCTGGCCGGGCCGGACAGCAGCAGCCGCAGCGGCCCGCGTGTCACGTCGGCGAAGGCGGGGGCCGGATGGCTGCGGAGGGTGAAACCCAGGTGAGTGGTGTAGAAGTCGACGGCGGCCTGGACGTCGTCGACGACGTAACGGACGCTGGCGAACTGCTCTGGCGTGGTCACGACTTGACCTCCTTGGGCGTGCGGGCGAGCTGCGGCAGCAGGAAGCGGATGCGAGTGTCGATCTCTGCTGCCGTATGGACGAAAGCGGGGTAGTCGGCCCGGTGAGGGCCGTCGGCTGCGGCGGGGTCGGGCAGGCTCCAGTGGACGAGCCGCGGCCGGCTGCCGAAGTCGGGGCAGACCTCGCGGACCTTGTCGCACAGGGTGATCACGTAGTCGAAGCGGTGATCGGCCAGTGCGTCCAGGTGACGGGGGCGCCGGGCCGCGATGTCGATGCCGTGGTGCTCGCGCAGGGCCCGTACGGCGTGCGGATGGAAATCGGGCTTGGGGTGGCTGCCGGCGCTCGTCACCTCGATACGGCCGTCGGTGTGATGCCGGAGCAGCGCCTCGGCCATGGGTGAGCGGCTGCTGTTTCCGGTGCAGGCGAACAGCACGGCGGTTGGTTGTGTGGGTGCCGGTGCGGGCGGGGTCGGGTGGAAACCCAGCGCCGGGTGCAGGGCGCCACCGGCGTCGGCGAGCGCCTGCGCGCAGCGTTCCAGGTCCAGGTGGTAGTAGCCGTCCCGGGCGTCGAAACTGCTGCGCCGGGTGGTGACCAGCCCGCCACCGCGCAGCAGCCGCAGATGGTAGGAGACCAGGTTCTGCGGCTGGCCGACCCGCTCCACCAGCTCACGGACCCGGTAGTCGCTTGCGGCCAGTTCGGTGAGCAGGCGCCAGCGCAGCGGGTGCGCGGCCAGATGCACAAACGCCGGGGTGGTGCGACCCGAAGGCATCATCCGCCCAGAATACATCAAATGTATTTGATGGATCTGGCGGGCCCCTCATCAGCCATCGCGGTGGTCGCCTCACCCCTACGCGCCACAAGCCGTCAGAGCCGTTCCGCCTCCGCCGTCCGGACGTTACTGTTCGGTAGACAACGACGTCCCGGAGAGGTGCCCCGCATGACGTTCGACCGTGCCGCAGGCCTGGCGGAGTCCGCCCGAGCACTCGCCGACGGGGAGACCACCTCCCGGGCACTCGTCGAGGAGGCCCTCGCGCGGATCGAGGCCACGCAGTCCTCCCTCAACGCCTTCCGGATCGTGCGGACCGAGGCCGCGCTCGCCGAAGCCGACGCCGCCGACAAGGAGTTGGCCGCCGGGGCGCGCAAGCCGCTGCTCGGGGTCCCGGTCGCGGTCAAGGACGACATGGACGTGGCCGGTGAGCCGACCGCGTTCGGCTGCGACGGGCAGTTCCCGCCGGTCGCCGAAGACGGCGAGGCCGTACGGCGGCTGCGCGCGGCCGGGGCCGTGATCATCGGCAAGACCAACACCTGCGAGTTCGGGCAGTGGCCGTTCACCGAGGGGCCCGCGTTCGGTGCGACACGCAACCCGTGGAGCCCGGAGCACACACCCGGCGGGTCGTCCGGCGGGTCGGCCGCCGCTGTCGCCGCAGGGCTCGTACCCGCCGCGCTCGGCTCCGACGGCGCCGGATCCGTGCGCATCCCCGCCTCCTGGACCCACCTCATCGGCATCAAGCCCCAGCGCGGCCGCATCTCCACGTGGCCGCGCGGCGAGTCCTTCCAGGGCATCACCGTCAACGGCACCCTCGCCCGTACGGTCGCCGACGCGGCCCTGCTGCTGGATGCGGCGAGCGGCAACCACGAGCACGATCCCCACCAGCCGCCCGCCATCGACGCGTCCGCGGCGGTCGGCCGCGAGCCCGGCCGGCTGCGTATCGCGCTCGCGCTGAAGCCGCCGTTCACCGCGCTGCCCGCGCGCCTGCAGCCGGAGGTGCGCGCCAAGGTCGTCGAACTCGCCGGAAAAATCGCCGAGTTGGGGCATGTCGTCGAGGAGGCCGACCCGCCCTACGGTCAGATCGGGCTCACCTTCATCCCCCGCGCCACCGTCGGTCTCGCCGAACGCGTCAGCGAAGCCCCCTTCCCCGCACTTCTCGACCGGCGCACCCGCGACGCCGCCCGGCTGGGACGGCTGCTGGGCGGGGCGCCGCTCAGGGCGGCACGGCGGGCGGAAGCGGTGCTGCACCGTCGTATCGGCGGATTCTTCGAGTCGTACGACGTGATCCTCGCGCCGACAACTGCCGCTCCCCCACCCCGCATCGGCGCGATGCTGCCGCTCAGCGGCTTCGCCACCGACCGAGCCATGATCGCCGCCTGCCCGTACGCCTGGCCGTGGAACGTGCTGGGCTGGCCCGGCGTCAACGTCCCCGCCGGCTTCGTCTCCGGCGGCCTGCCCGTCGGGGCGCAGCTGCTCGGACCGGCCGGCAGCGAACCCCTTTTGATCTCGCTCGCCGCGCAGCTGGAGGCGGAGCTGCGCTGGCACGAGGCGTGGCCGCCGCAGGTCGTCGGCACGGATTCCACCGCTGCCTAGTCCCCTTCCGCCCGTACCCTGTGGCCATGGACGATGCGTCGATGGTCGGGCTCATGGGGCGGGTCACCGGAACGGTCGGGCCCGGGCTCGTCGGCGAGGTGATCGTCCGGGTGCGCGGCGGGGCCGAGCACTTCCTGGCCTATCCGGCCACGGGGACCGCGCGGATCGAGCGGGGCACGGTGGTGATGGTGGTGGAGTACCTGCCGCCGAGGACGGTCTATGTGACTGCGGCGTACGACAGTTGAGCCCCCGCTAGAATTAACACGTGAGCCTGCTTCCGCCCAGGTGAGAGCGTTTTCGAGGGCCGTGCGTCAAGAACGCGACAAGGATTCGTCAGCGTCTTTATCCGGGCGTCGCGCAGGAGCACACTCCCTTCGTTCGGTGCCGAAAGGGCACCATGCAAAGGGGGCGTATGCCGATGGTTGTCGGCGTCGTTGCGGGAGTGGCGGTTGCCGCCGTTCTCGCTCTGATCGGTCTGTTCAAGCTCATGTGGCGCGTCGCGGAACCCAACGAGGCGCTCGTCATCTCCGGCTCCAAGCACAAGACGGAGGGGCTCGGCGAGGGCATGGGCTTCCGCATCGTCACCGGTCGCGGCACGCTGGTGCTGCCCGGTGTCCAGGCGGTGCGCAAGCTCTCCCTCGACCTGAACGAGACCGAACTGCATGTGGACTGCGTGACCCACCAGGGCATTCCGCTCAAGGTGCGGGGCGTGGTCATCTTCAAGGTGGGCGACGACTTCGTGTCGATCGCGAACGCCAGCCGCCGCTTCCTCGACCAGCAGAAGCTGATGGCGGAGCGGGTGCACAACGTGTTCGCCGGTCATCTGCGGTCCATCGTCGGCGGGTTGACCGTCGAGGACATGATCCGCGACCGGGAGAAGCTCACCGCACAGACCCGGGCCGCCTGCGGCACGGAGATGGAGAAGCTGGGACTCATCGTCGACTCCCTGCAGATCCATGAGATCGAGGACCCGACGGGGTACATCCAGAACCTGGCCGCTCCGCACGCGGCGGCCGTCCAGCGGGACGCACGCATCGCACAGGCGGAGTCGAACCGGCTGGCCACCGAGGCCGAGCAGCAGTCGTACGCGCGGATGGCCGAGGCGACCAGGGACAGCGAGATCCTCCAGGCCGGCTACCAGGCCGAGCGGGACAAGGCGGGCGCCAAGGCGCGCCAGGCCGGTCCGCTCGCCGACGCCGCCGCCCGGCAGGAGGTCGTCGTCCAGGAGACGCGGGTCGCCGAACTCGAGGCGCACCGGCGGGAGCAGCAGCTCCAGGCCGACGTCCGCAAGCCGGCGGACGCCAAGGCCTACGAGAAGCGCACGCTGGCCGAGGCCGAGCGCGACGCACGGATCTCGGCCGCCGAGGCCAAGGCCAAGGAGACGGAGCTCGCGGCGGCGGCCGAGGCCACCCAGGTCAAGACGGCCGCGGGTGCCGAGGCCGAGGCGACCAAGACCCGCGGTGCCGCCACGGCGGCCGCGACACGGGCCACCGGTGAGGCCGAGGCGGCGGCCGCTCAGGCCAGGGGTCTGGCGGAGGCCGAGGCGACCAAGGCCCAAGGTCTCGCCGAGGCGGAGGCCATCAAGGCGCGGGCCGCGGCCCTCGCCGAGAACCAGGAGGCGGTCGTCGCCCAGCAACTCGCCGAGAACTGGCCGGAGATCGTCAAGGCGGGCGCGTCCGCCTTCGGCAGCGTCGACAACATGGTGGTCCTCAACGGCGCGGACGGCATGGCCGACATGCTCGCCAAGGCCCTCACCATGGGCGGCACCGGCCTCGGCCTGGCCCGCCAGCTGCTGGCCTCGATGAACCAGAACGGCCAGACCCCGAACGGGACTTCACCGTCCCTGAACGGGATCGCCTCACCGCCGTCGCAGAAGGTGCCCGTGGAGAAGGAGGGTTAATCCGCTCTGTTCCGGTCGGACGGCCGGGGTTCCCTCACCAGAGGCCCCGGCCGTCCGTCGTCAGCAGCCGGTCGATCGTGGCCGGGTCCAGCGCCGGGTTGGCGGCGGCGTGGTGGGCCAGTTCCTCGTCGCCCAGGAGTTCCGCCAGCCGGGACGCCGGCAGGTTCGGATGGCGCGCGAACGCGGCCCGTACGTCCGCATCGGGGTCCTGGGTGAGCCGCTCCACGGTGGCCGGCGCGGTGTCCGGGTCCCGTGCGGCCAGGGCGCGGACCTGCGGGTCCTCGTCATCGGCGAGCGCGGCCAGTTGGGCGGTCGGGAAGTTGGGCCGAGTGGTCAGGTGGTCCCGTTCGGAGCCGGTGTACTCCAGGAAGCTGCGCAGCAGCAGGGCCGGCGGGGCGTCCGGGTGGTTCTGGGCCAGCAGCACGCGTACGCCCAGGTCGTCGTCCTCGGCCAGCCGCGTGACGAGGTCCGGCGGCAGGTCGTGGTCCTTCGCGGCTTCCCGGCGGAGCATCGGGTGGCGGGAGAGAGCCTTCCTGCGGACGGCCTCGGACTGCGAGGGCTCGGCGGGCTTGGCAGACACCACGGGCGCGGGGTGGTAGCCGAAGCGGCAGTCCATGGGGACGTCGTAGTCGATCCCGGCCCGTTCCTCCTCGCTCAGGGCCGGGTGGACGGACACGGCCAGGCGCACCCGCGGATCGGGGTCCGCCGCGAGCGCACGGCGCTCGTCCGGCCCGAGATCGGCGCGATACGCGGCCGCCCTGCGCACCTCCGGCTGCGGATCGGCGACGAGAGTCTGACGCTCGGCGGGCCCGAGATCCGTGCGGCGCGCGATCTCCTCCCGTACCTCGGGGTCCGGATCACTGGCCAGGAGGATCACGACGTCGGGCGGGAGGCTGGGATTTCGGGCGATCACCGCCTTGTCGTCCTTGCCGGCCGGAGCCATGAGCACGCTGTCCACGACCGCTCGGCTCAGGGCCCGATGGAGCAGGACGTCGGTGCGGGCATGACACGAATGAGCCGGCAGCACGCTCTCCACCCAGACCGGATCCTCATAGCGCGCATGGTTCTGCGCCCGATCCCGCACGCTCTGGTCGGGGTCCGCCAGCAGTGCGGCCCTCGCGTCTTCGGGCAGCCGCGCCCAGCCATTGACGCCCCAGCAGCGGACCTTCGGCTGCGGGTGCGTGAGCAGGGACTCGATCAGCGCGGCCGACATCTGCTGGAACATGCCGAGCGTGCCCAGGAGTTCGTCCTCATACGTGCAGATCATGCGGACGACGACGTCATCGGGCAGCGGCCTCGGCCGGTGTGGGTACTTGATGTCGGGCCCCTCGGCGAGGTGCGCGCGCACAAACCACTCCGGGTCGTCCACCAGCCGTGCCCGGTGGGCCGGATCGACATGGGCGTTGGCTGCGAAGAATCCACGGGTGCGGGTGTCGGGATGCGCGATCACGGCATCGACTACGGCAGCGGGCAGGTCCCGGTCCCGGCACAGCACCATCCGTACGGCGAGGGTGGCTTCCGCGAGCAGGCGCAGCAGGACGGCCTCCGGTGCGGACGGGTTGAGGGCGAGTCCGGCGAGCCGACGGGTGGGCAGGTCGGTGTCGGCCCAAATCTGCGCAGGCGTAGGCATGTTCGCGATCCCCCGTGTCCCCGTAACCCCGTAACCCCGGATCCGCGTATGCCCGGTATGCGATCCCGGCTCTCACGGCCCACTGATCCGCGAGCTTACGGGACCACTAGGGTGCCTGCGTGACTGCCTTTACCGATGAGAACGTCCCCGGCCGCTTCGGCCGCACCGCCACCACCGAGGCCGACCCCCGCCAGGTCGGCAAGGTGCGCACCGAGTACTCCCCCGCGCACGACGGCGACCCCGACCCCGGCGAGATCGTGTGGACCTGGGTGCCCTTCGAGGAGAACGACGGCCGCGGCAAGGACCGCCCCGTCCTGGTCGTCGCCCGGGAAGCCGGCGGCACCCTGCTCGCCGTGCAGCTGTCCAGCAAGCGGCACGACGGCGACCGGGAGTGGGTGGCGATCGGCAGCGGGCCCTGGGACCGGACGGGGCGCGATTCCTGGGTCGACGTGGACCGCGTGCTGCGGCTGCACGAGGAGGGCATGCGGCGGGAGGCCTGCGCCCTGGACCGGGGGCGGTTCAACCTGGTGCGGCAGCGGCTGCACGAGCGCTACGGCTGGACCTGAAGCCGCCGTATTGGTGTGGCAGCGGTTCTCGGTGAGGACCGGCTGCTTCGCCGTCACGCCATGGTGAACAGGCCGACGCCCAGGGCGATCAGGGCGGCTACTTTGGCGAGCTCGAGGGCGACGTAGTAAAGGTGCTCGCGTGAGCGGGGCAGGTCCTCGCCTGCCAGGATCCGGTCCGAGCGGCGGTTCAGGCGCGGGCGCACGACGAGGAGCTGTGCCAGCAGCAGTACGGCCGCGACGGCGACCGGTCCCACGACCCGGGCCGGTGGATCACCCGCGGCGACGGCGGCCACGACCGTGATGGCGAGGACGGCCTCGACGAGGTTCAGGGCGCGGAAGACCAGCCGTCCGATCCCCAGCCCGAGCGGGATGGTCACGCCCGGCGCGCGGAACTTCAGCGGCGCCTCCAGGAAGGAGATCGCCAGCACCATCCCGAGCCAGACGAAGGTGACCGCGACCGCTGCCGCGGCCCACGTGGCGTACATCAAGGGTGCCTTTCTGCCGTCTGCTCGGGTGCGGGCGCCAAGTGGGCCAGGCACGCGTGGGGTTCGGCGAACGGTTCCAGGTCGGTCGCGGTCAGCGGGGCGCGCAGTTCGGCCAACGCGCCCTGCATCAGGGCGAGATGGAGCGGGCAGACCAACTGGCCGTATTCCTCGGCGAGTTCGAGGAAGGGGCAGTGGCGCAGGCGGATCCGCGTCGACACCGGGCCGCCCTGCGGTTCCGGGGCGAAGCCGAGTTCGTCCAGCAGTGCGACGAGGCGGGCGGCCGATTCCTCGGGGGTCGACTGCTGGGGCGGAGGCGGCGATTCGACGAGGAAACGGCCCCAGGCCCGGCCGGCCTCCATCGCGGCAGAGCGCGCTTCGGATCCGGTGGCTGCGAGGCGGCTGAGCAGCATCTGCGCGAGCAGTTGGTAGCCGCGCACTCCGCCGCGGTCCATGCCCGGCCGCGGGGCGTAGACGGTACGCGGACGTCCCGGACCGGAGGGCTCCTGCACATGCGGCTCGACGAGCCCCTCGCCGACCAGCGCGTCCAGATGGAACCGCACGGTGTTGGGGTGGACGCCGATACGCTCGGCCGTCTCCGTGACGCCGAGCGGGGACGCGGCTGCACGCAGGACGTCCAGGACCTGGCGGCGGCGGGGGCTGGTGCGCGCGGTGGACATGTCTCCCTCCCCACCCCTCTCCCCACCTGCGGTCATTTTCTCCAAATGGTACCTGTAATAATTGAGTGGCAGACCGAGCGAGGGCGAAGAGCGTCGAGCGAGGACGAGGAGCGGAGGGCAGCCGATGGCCGACGCCGAGAAACACGTCAGCAAGGAGCGGGAGGCGGCGGCGATCCCGCGCATCCTGTGCGACGCCGACGCGTTGAGCGCCGAACCGAGCGCGGCCGGAGTGCTGTGGAAGCTCACCGAGCGCGCACGCCAACTCGACGCCAACATCGTCCGGTTGACGCCCGGCCGCCATGTCGCCCCGCACGCGGAACCGGACCTGGACGTGCTTCTGCTCGTCGTCTCCGGCGACGGCGTCCTCGGCGCCGGACCGGGTGACGAGCCGCAGCCCCTCACCACGGGCACCCTGCTCTGGCTCCCCCACGGCTCCACCCGCAGCATCACCGCGGGCGACGACGGCCTCGCCTATCTGACGGTCCACGTCCGCCGCCCCGGCATGCGGATCGGCCGCGCCCGCTGACGGGACGATTTCGCCGGACGGGAACTCGGCCCGTCTCTCGTCCGTCTTCCCTAGTGAGTCCCCCGCGGCATCCCCCGTCTGCGGGGGACTCACCAGCTCCGGAGCCAGGAGCGTTCACCGTTCGGGGTGGCGCAGGGCCCAGCTCCGGTCGCTCGGTGCCGGCTCGGTCCGCCAGGCCGCCTCGATCTCGCCGTGCTCGCTGGCGGTGTCCTCGGTGCCTGTGTAGTGCCCGCGTTCATCACGGTCGGCGGGTCGTACTTCGTGTGCGGTACACGTAGGGGAGATGCACGTCCCTGTCCTTCAGCACCCACCCATCCCCTGACCGCCGAAGGCGCCCGTCAGGCTGCGGAGTTGAGCCACGCGGGCCGCGGCGTCGATGCCTGCGCACCGTCACCGCAGCCCGTCACAGCCCGCAGCCCGTCACAGCGTCGAGGTCGTTGCCTCCCCGGACGCGCTGCCCGCGAGCCACTGGTCCCAGCTCAGGTTGAAGTCGGCGTAGCCGTTGTCGGCCGGGGCCTTGGCGCGGGACGAGCCGGTGATGGTGACGGGGTCGCCCTGCTTGACCTGGCCGTAGAACCACTTGGCGTCCGACATGGACAGGTGGACGCAGCCGTGCGAGCCGCGGGCGCTGCCGCTGCCCGGGTTCGGGTCGCCGGTCGAGTAGTGCACGTAGGTGCCGGAGTAGGTCAGGTGGACGTCCCAGGGCAGCGTCAGGTCGTAGTAGTTGGCGCTGCCCTTGTCGCAGCTGATGCCGACGCTGCAGGAGGTCATGTGGACCTTCTCCTGCTTGTCGATGACGGCCATCGTGCCGTTCCACGTCGGATACTCGGCGCTGCCCGCGTTGATGGACAGGGTGCGCACCGTGTTGCCGTTCCGGGTCACCTTCATGGTGTGGCCGGTCACCGAGACGTCCGCGCGCACATCGTCGCCGACCTTGAAGGTGTGCGTGTAATTGTGCACGCCGTAGCGTCCGTTGCCGTTGCTGACGCCCGTCATGTCGGCGTCGATCTTCACCGTCGTGCCGGAGGGCCAGTACGTCTTGGGGCGCCAGTCGGCGCGCTTGTCGCCGAACCAGTGCCAGGCGCCGGCCACCGGCTGGGAGGCGCTCACCTTCATGTGCTTCTCGACCGTGGCCCGCGCCTTGGCCGCCACCGGGTTCGTGAAGACCACCGAGATCGGCATGGCCACGCCGACCGTGGTTCCCGTCTGCGGGGTGATCGTCTCCAGCAGCATCGGCGGGCCCGCGGGCTTCGTCGGTGACGGAGAGACGCTCGCACTCGGCTTTCCCGCCACCTTTGCGTCGTCCGCGCTCGCCTTGCCACTGCCGCCCACGCCGCAGGCGCTCGCCCCCATCAGCATCGCACCCGTGACGAGTGCGATCCCTATGCTGCCCTTGCGCCGTCCCACAACCTGCCCCGCTTTCTCGCTCCTCGGCCCTGACGGGGCCCGACTCCATGTCAGATGGCGACAGCGGGGGTGGCAGTTGCATTCGTCGCGTAAAACGTGTCTCAAGACTCAGTGCGCGGCGCCGGATGGGCTGCCGCACACGACGCGTCCGGGGCCTTCCGCTCGGAGGGCCCCGGACGCGTTCAGCCGTGGGCAGCCGGCAGCCCCGGTGGGCGACCTAGCCCGCGGAGCAGAGCCCGTCGGTCGGGCAGAACATGACCCAGGTGTAGGGTCACGGGATTCGGGTCGGGACCCAGATTGATGTAGGAGCCCGGGTCGGGGGTGGCGGTGAAGGTGACCGTCGTGCCGACCGTGAAGCTCGCGGTGCAGGTGCCGGTCGGGTTCGGGGCGGTTGCGTCGGGCGCGTACGGATCCCATGCCGTCGTGTGGCAGTTGATTCCGGCGGGCTGGCTGGTGATGGTTCCGCCGGCCCAGCCGTCGCTGATCCAGGCGGATAGTTGAGCGGTGGACTGAGCCTGGGCCGGGGCGACAGAGGCGATCGCGGCGGCCGTGGCGAGTGCGGTGACAACTCCCTTGCACGCCAGGCGCCGTTTCTGTTCCTACGCGTGAAAAGGGTCCTCGGATCGAACCATGTCGGCCCCTCCCACCAGCCTATTCACCGTCTCGGCGGGCTGCCACGGGAGCGGGCGCCGATCGCCGGTGAGCAAGAACGTCGTGGCGGGGACGCCGCCCTACGGCTGCAGTTGACGCTCCGGAAACGCCCGTACGAACGCTCCTCGGACCGTGTTGCCCGTCGTGCGGTCCAGGATGCCGAACGTCACGTGCTCGAAGGTCCGGGCGAACCGCCCCTCGGGGCCGAGCAGAGCGCGGAAGGCGCCTGCCACCTGCGCCGGGTCGTTCTGGAACACCCCGCATCCCCACGCGCCCAGCACCAGCCGGCGGTAGCCCTGGGCCGCGGCCGTCTCCAGCACCCGCTCGGCACGCGTGGCCAGGGCCTGCGGGAGCTCGGCGGCGCGCTGCGGCGTCGTACGCCTGACGACTCCCGCGTTCGGTGCCGGGGAGGTCAAGAAGCCCGCCAGGTACGGCTCGTCCAGCAGGCGGCCGCGGTCGTCGCGGAAGACGGGGACGGCCGGTGAGTGGATGACGCGGTCCGTGTAGAACGGGTCGCGGTGGGTGCGGTGGTGGTCGTAGAACTCCGGGGCCTCGATCAGGCAGGTGTACAGCGCGGAGGCGCGGCACAGGGCCTCCTCCTGGGCCTGGGCGCCGTTGAGGTAGCCGCCGCCGGGGTTGCGGGCCGAGGCGAAGTTCAGCACCGCCACCTCACCGCCCAGGCGGCGGGCCGCCTCCAGGCTGCTCTCGCCGGTGACCTCGAAGAACGTGTCCGCGGCAGGGAGCGGCGGCACTGGTATCGGCTCCGGGCCGTACATCCGGGTGCGGGCCCGCGCGGCCGCCACGGCCGCCGCGATGGGCACCTCGCGTCCGGTGGGCGCGGTGTACGCGCCCGCCGCCACGATCTGCTCCGTCTGCTGTGCGATGCCACGCAGGCGCGCGCTCATGGCGCCACCCCCGTGTGCGCCATGCTCGCGCGCCGTGCGCGCTCCCCCGTCGTGCTCATGCATCGATCCTGGGTGATGCTGGACATGCGGTGCAACAGAGTTTCCGTGTCCCCGAACGCCCAGGAAAGCCGCAGGAAAGGTCCCGAGAAACGCTCGGAACGAGGAGATTACCGAGCCGGAACGTACCGGTACGCACCCTTGTGCGATACGGCGGGAGGGTCTTGGGTGGGACGAGTGTTGCCGTCCGGGCGCCTGACGGGCCAGGTCGACAACGCCGTCGAATCTCAGGAGGTTCCCGACATGTCCGACACGCCGAGCGACTGTACGGCGCCTGACTGTACGGAGCCCCGCACCGCCTTCACCGAAGCCGAGGTGGAGGCCCTGGTCCGGGGCATCTGTTTCAAGACCGGCCCGCCCCGCACCGTCGGGGTGGAAGTGGAATGGCTCGTCCACGAGCTGCGCATGCCGCAGCTCCCCGTCACAACCGAACGACTCGATGCGGCCTACGCCGCACTGCGGGCCGTACCCCTGAGGTCGGCGCTCACCGTCGAACCCGGGGGCCAGCTGGAGCTGAGCTCGCCGCCCGCCGCCTCCCTGATGGAGTGCATCAACACCGTCTCCGCCGACCTCGACGCCGTCCGCTCGGTCCTCGCCGGGCACGACCTCGGCCTCGTGGGTCTCGGCCACGATCCCTGGCACCCGCCGCGCCGCTTCCTGCGCGAGCGGCGCTACGACGCCATGGAGGCCTGCCTGGACCGCACGGGTCCGGCCGGCCGCCGCATGATGTGCACCTCGGCCTCCGTCCAGGTCTGCCTGGACGCCGGGTACGAGGAGCCCGGCCCGCTCGGCCACGGGCGGCGCTGGTGGCTGGCGCACCAGCTGGGCGCGGTCCTGGTGGCCGCCTTCGCCAACTCCCCGCTGGCCGGAGGCGAGCCCACCGGCTGGCGCTCCACCCGGCAGCTGCTGTGGATGGAGATCGGGCCCGGCCGGGCGGGCGCGCCCGCGCTGGACGGCGATCCGCGCACGGCCTGGGCCCGGCACGTCCTGGACGCGCCGGTGATGTGCGTGAGGCGCGACAGCGGGCCGTGGGACGTTCCGGAGGGGCTGACCTTCCGGGAGTGGACCCGGTCGGGGGTGCCTTCGAAGGAGGACCTCGACTACCACATCACCACGCTGTTCCCGCCGGTCAGACCGCGCGGCCATCTGGAACTGCGCATGATCGACGCACAGCCGGGCGACGACGGATGGATCGTCCCGCTCGCCGTGGCGACGGCGCTCTTCGACGACCCGGAGGCCGCCGAGACCGCCTACCGCATCGTGAAGCCCCTGGCCGAGCGGTCGCTCGGGCTGCCGGCGCCGCACAATCCGCTGTGGCTCGACGCGGCCCGCTCCGGCCTGGCCGACGCCGAGCTGCACGAGGCGGCCGTCGCGTGCTTCGCGGCGGCGCTCGAGGCGCTGCCCAGGCTCGGCGCCACCACCCAGGTCACGGACGCCGTTGCGGCGCATCTGGACCGCTATGTCAGCCAGGGCCGCTGCCCCGCCGACGACCTGCTGGACCGGCTGCGCGGCACCGACGTCCCCCGGTCCCGGCTCGGCTCGACCGGGGGGACCCCCATGCCGCACGGGAAGGACCTTCGCACATGACCGACCGCGCCATCGAGGAACCCATCGTCGACGCGGAGACGCTCCGGCAGCGGGCGCTGGCCACCCTCACCACCGCCCGCGCCCGCACCACGCTGCTGACCAGCTGCGTCGAGGAGCCCGACCTGACCGCGCAGCACTCGCCGCTGATGTCGCCCCTGGTGTGGGACCTGGCGCACATCGGCAACCAGGAGGAGCTGTGGCTGTTGCGGGCCGTCGCCGGCCGGGAGGCGATGCGTCCCGAGATCGACGGCCTGTACGACGCCTTCGAGCACCCGCGCTCCGAGCGGCCCTCGCTGCCGCTGCTGCCGCCCGCCGAGGCCCGCACCTATGCGGCCGAGGTGCGCGGGCGGGTGATGGACCTGCTGGAGAGCGCCGACTTCCACGGCACGCGGCTGACCGCGGCGGGCTTCGCCTTCGGGATGATCGCGCAGCACGAACAGCAGCACGACGAAACGATGCTGATCACCCATCAGCTCCGCAAGGGCCCGCAGGCCCTGACCGCCCCGGACCCGGACCCCGTGCCGCTGTTCACCGGGCCGGCCGAAGTCCTGATCCCCGGCGGCCCGTTCACCATGGGCACCTCCACCGAGCCCTGGGCGCTGGACAACGAACGCCCGGCGCACCGGCGGGAGGTGGCGCCGTACTACATCGACACGACCCCGGTGACGAACGCCGCCTACCAGGCGTTCATCGACGACGGCGGCTACGACACCGAACGCTGGTGGACGGCCGCGGGCTGGGCGCACATCCGCGAACACTCCATCCACGCCCCGCTGTTCTGGAAGCGCGACGGCAGGCAGTGGCTGCGGCGCCGCTTCGGCGTCACCGAGGTGCTGCCGCCGGACGAGCCGGTGCTGCACGTGTGCTGGTACGAGGCCGACGCCTACGCCCGCTGGGCCGGCCGGCGGCTGCCCACCGAGGCCGAGTGGGAGAAGGCCGCCCGCCACGACCCGGCGAGCGGCCGTTCGATGCGCTATCCGTGGGGCGACGCGGACCCGGCGCCGCAGCACGCCAACCTCGGCCAGCGGCATCTGCGCCCGGCCCCGGCCGGCAGCTACCCGGAGGGCGAATCCCCGCTCGGGGTACGGCAGTTGATCGGCGACGTATGGGAGTGGACGTCCAGCGACCTCGCGCCGTACCCGGGCTTCGAGGCCTTCCCGTACAAGGAGTACTCGGAGGTGTTCTTCGGGCCGGAGTACAAGGTGCTGCGCGGCGGTTCGTTCGCCGTGGACCCGGTGGCCTGCCGGGGGACGTTCCGCAACTGGGACTACCCGATCCGGCGGCAGATCTTCTCCGGGTTCCGCACCGCCCGGTCCGCGGGAGACGTCTGATGTGCCGTCACCTGGCGTACCTGGGGCCCGAGGAGCCGCTCGGCAGAGTCCTCGTGGAGCCCGCGCACGCCCTGTACCGCCAGTCGTGGGCGCCACGGCGGCAGCGGTACGGAACGGTCAACGCCGATGGTTTCGGGGTGGGTTGGTATGCCGAGGGCGACCCGGTTCCGGCGCGCTACCGCCGGGCCGGGCCCATCTGGGCGGACCTGTCCTTCACCGACCTGGCCCGCGTCGTGCGCTCGGGCGCGGTCCTGGCCGCCGTACGGGATGCGACGTTGTCGGGTGCCGACGCGGAGGCCGCGGCGGCGCCGTATGCGGCCGGGCCCTGGCTGTTCAGCCACAACGGCGCGGTCAAGGGCTGGCCGGGCTCGCTGGCACCGCTCGTGGCGGGTCTGCCCGCGGTGGACGTGCTGTCGCTGGAGGCCCGCAACGACTCGGCGCTCGTGTGGGCGCTGGTCCTGGCGCGGCTGCGGGCCGGTGACGACGAGGGGCAGGCGCTGGCCGACACGGTCCTGGAGGTCGCCGAGGCGGCCCCCGGATCGCGGCTGAACCTGCTGCTCACCAACGGCGAGACGATCACCGCGACGACCTGGGGCGACACCCTGTGGTACCTGTCGCAGCCCGGCCGCAGCACCGTGGTGGCCTCCGAGCCCTACGACGACGACCCGCACTGGCAGGAGGTCCCCGACCGCACGCTGCTCGCGGCGAGTCGCACGGACGTGCTGCTGACCCCTCTCAAGGATCCGAGCGAGACCTTGGCCCCCGCACCACCGAAGGAGCCCCATACGTGAGTCCGTTCCTTCTCACCCGCACCCTGCCCGAGGACGCCACCGACGCCGCCCTGCGCGCGGACGTCCAGCACGGCCTCACCGGCAACCCCAAGACGCTGCCGCCGAAGTGGTTCTACGACGCCCACGGCAGCGAACTGTTCGAGCAGATCACCGAGTTGCCCGAGTACTACCCGACGCGCGCCGAACGGGAGATCTTGATCGCCCGCTCCGGCGAGATCGCGGCGGCCACCGGTGCCCGCACCCTGATCGAGCTGGGCTCCGGCTCCTCGGACAAGACCCGCCACCTGCTGGACGCCCTGACCGGCCTGCACACCTACATCCCGGTCGACGTCAGCGAGAGCGCGCTCACCCAGGCCGGGCATGCGCTCATCGCCGAGCGCCCCGGCCTCCAGGTCCACGCCCTGATCGCCGACTTCACCGCCTCGCTGACCCTGCCCAAGACGCCGGGCCCCCGCCTGATCGCGTTCCTCGGCGGCACGATCGGCAACCTGCTGCCCGCCGAACGGGCGGAGTTCTTCAAGGCGATCCGCACCCTGCTCTCCCCCGGCGACGCGCTGCTGCTCGGCACGGACCTGGTCAAGGACGAGAAGGTGCTGGTCGAGGCGTACGACGACGCGGCCGGCGTGACGGCGGCCTTCAACAAGAACGTCCTGGCCGTCGTCAACCGGGAGCTGGACGCCGACTTCGATCCCGGCGCCTTCGACCACGTGGCGCTGTGGGACACCGGGAACGAGTGGATCGAAATGCGGCTGCGCTCGCGCACGGCGCAGTCGGTGAAGATCCCCGCACTCGACCTGGCCGTCGACTTCGCCGAGGGCGAGGAACTGCGCACCGAGATCTCGGCGAAGTTCCGCAAGGACGGCGTACGCGCCGAACTGTCCACGGCGGGCCTGGAGTTGGCCCACTGGTGGACGGACGGGGAGGGACGGTTCGCGCTGTCGCTGAGCGTGGCGCGCTGATCTCTGCACGCGAGGCCCGACCGCCGGGGACGGCGGTCGGGCCTGTCAGTCGTGCCAGCGGGCGGCTCCCGGTCAGGACACGTCGATGCGGGTCTCGTCGCCGAGGAGGTCCTCGGTGAAGGTCACGTACTTCGGCGTGAAGTTGCCCTTGCCGGTGACGGTGCCCGAGGTGTTCTCGCCGGGGGCCAGGTCCACGGTGTCGATCTGCTTGTCGTCGACGGCCAGTTCGGCGGTGTGCTTGGTGCCCTTGCTGTCGGTGATGGTGAAGTACAGCGGGTTCACGCTCACCTTGTCGTCGCCGTTGTTGGTGACCGTGACCAGCACGCTCGTGTAGTTGCCGCTGTCGGCGAGGATGCTCTTGGCGAAGGCCGTCTTCTTGGCGGTGATCTTCACCGGCGCCTGTGCCTGCGGCTTCGAGTCGCTCGACGTGCCGCCCGAGTCGTCACTCGACGTGTCGTCCGCGTCCTTCGCCGTGTCCTGCTTGGTGCCGGCCGAGGCGCTGCTCTTGGCGCCGGTGGCCGTGTCGTCCGTGTCGGAACCGCCGCCGAGGGCCGCGCCGATGACGCCGAACACGACGACCAGGGCGACGAGGCCGAGGCAGCCGAAGCCGAGGATCTTTCCGACGGGGGACTTCTTCGGCGGCTGCGGGGGCGGCGGGCCCCATCCCGGCTGCTGCGGATACTGCTGCTGCGGTGCGCCCCAGCCCTGTTGTTGCGGTGCTTGCCACCCCGGCTGCTGCTGCGGGTACTGCTGACTCACTTGCGCCCCCCTGGCGGTGATTTACGTGGAGCGTGAATCTAATACATGTGAGGACCAAGTAAAGAATGTGAGTTCAAGTTGTGATCTCGGGTGGCCGGTGCGGGCCCGGCCGTAAACCGCTTGACCTGGTCACGGGTCGACGCTGCACTGTGGCGGGGCACCATGAGTCGTGGTGCGGGCATCACGGGGAGGCAGCGGCACCGATGGAGATCCGTTCCACGACCGACCAGGACTTCGACGTCTTCGTCGACACACTCCATGCCGCGTTCGGCCGCTTCCCGGAAACCCCGAACGAGGACGGCGGCGGAGTCTGGTGGTCCGCGCTCGAAATGGACCGCAACCTGCTCGCCGTGACGGCGGACGGGCGGCCGGTCGGGACCGCCGGTGCGTACTCCTTCGAGCTCACCCTGCCCGGTGAGCTCCTCGCCCCGACCGCCGGGGTGACCGCCGTCGGCGTCGTGCCCTCGCACCGACGCCGGGGCGTGCTCAGCGCGATGATGCGGCATCAGCTCACCGAGCTGCGGGCCCGAGGGGAGTTCCTCTCCGTCCTGCTGGCCTCCCAGGCGGTGATCTACCGCAGGTTCGGCTACGGACCGGCGACCTACACGCAGCGGCTGACGGTGCCGCGCCACCGGGCCGCCCTCGCCCTCCCCCGATCGCGCGCAACGGCCCACGCCCCGGCGACCGGTTCGGACACCGGCACCATCGAGGTGCTGCGGCGCGCCGAGTGCGGCGAGCTCCTGGAGGAGGTCTACGACCGCTACCGCCGCGTCCAGCCGGGCGCGCTGTCCCGGCCGCACCGCTGGTGGACCTCGGGCGCCGGACAGCCCCCGATCTCGCCCACGCCGCGCTATGTCGCCGTCCACCGGGACGCGGACGGCACCCCGGACGGTTACGCCTGCTATGCGACCGGCGACCCCGACTACACCTTGACGGTCGACGAGAACATCGCCGCCGACGACGCCGTCTTCACGGCACTGGCCCGGTGCGTGCTCGAACACGACCTGGTCACTCAGGTCGTGTTCAAGCACTTCCCGCCCGGACACCCGCTGCGCTGGCAGCTGGCGGACTTCCGCGCCGGCCAGGTGAGCGGCGACACCGACTGGCTCTGGGTGCGGCTGCTGGACATCCCGCGTGCGCTGACCGCGCGCGGCTGGTTCACGGACGGCGAGCTCGTCCTCGACGTCGACGACCCGTTCCTCGGCGAGCACGGCCACTACCTGCTGACCGTCCGCGACGGCAAGGCCGACTGCGTCCCGACGGACCGGGAGCCCGACCTGTCCCTGGACGCGAGCGACCTGGGCTCCGTCTACCTCGGCGGCACCGCCCCGAGCACGCTCGTGCGGGCCGGACACATCCGGGCCCACCGCCCGGGCGCGGCCGCCCTCGCCGACGCCCTCTTCCGCGCCGAGCGCTCCCCGCACTGCCTGCACTGGTTCTGACCGGCGATCACCACCTGGCCGAGGCGGCGGCTTCGTACGAGCGCAACGAGATTCGGCGCACCATGCGTTGCTCACAGCCGGGTCCCATAACCTCGTGCCAGGAGACGTCGGATGCTTCGAGGAGGCGATGGTGCTCGAAAGGGGCACGCGGTTGCTCGCGGGGGCCATGGTCGTGGCCTGTGTGCTGCTCGTCGGCCCCAGCGTCCCGGGCGGTGCCCCCATCGCCAGGTCACTGCCCGCCGATGCCGCCGAGGACGTCGTACCGAACCGGGTCATGACGTGGAACCTCTGCAACCCCTGCGAGGCGGGCAACGTCGACCGGGCGGCGGAGATCGCCACGTATGCGCCCCAGATCATCGGCCTGCAGGAAGCGTGCGCGAGTGACGTCGAGAGGATCAGGTACTACCTGCAGCGCCTGTACGGGCTGGTCTACCACGTCGAGTACGGGTCGGTTCTGCAGAGTTGGGGCCGCTGCGGTGGAGCGCCGTGGAGTCCGGGAGGCTTCGGCCAGGCGATCCTCTCGGCGGCGCCGATGACGGACCGCGTCAACGTGGAATACCCCGACGGCGGTTCCGAGGACCGCGGGTACATGGCGGTCACCACCACCGTGGGCGGTCAGCGCATCCGGGTCTTCAACACCCACCTCGCCCAACGCCGCCAAGAAGTGGTCCGAGCGGAGCAGGTCCGCGTGCTCGCCGCCGAGGTCGCCCGGCACGACCGGGCCATCGTCCTCGGCGACTTCAACGCCGTGCCGGACGCTCCCGAACTCGCCCGGATGTGGGCACTGGCCGCGGATGCGGACCCCCAGTGCCATCCCCTGCCCGCCGGCGCCTGCGAGCCGACCACCGACTGGTACAGCAGGTTCGACTACGTCTTCCTGCGAGGCATCGCCCCGCGTGAGCACCGCGTGCAACCCACCTCGTACTCGGATCACCACCTGCTGTACGCCGACCTGGACGCATCGTAAGAGGCATTCACCGAGCTTTCGTGGTCCGGAAACTCTTCGAAACATTCGAGAGCTTGCGGCCAGGCAATGATCTAATCAAATCCTCCTGTAACAGATAACTGCTGCACATAGCTCCGAATGTTTCGCGATCAATGCCGAAACTATTGACGCTTGACGGGGACAGGCCAACACTGTTCGACCAATACCCGGCCTCGGACAGCGAGGAGGAACCCCCACATGAACGGCAATCCCGCACACCCGATGAACCGCCGGAGCGCCTGCGGCATGCTGCTGGGTGCCGCGTCGGTGCTGGCACTGCCCGGCACCGCACGCGCCGCCACGGTCATCACCACGAACCAGACCGGCACCAACAACGGCTTCTACTACTCGTTCTGGACCGACGCGCAGGGCACGGTCTCCATGACCCTGGGCTCGGGCGGCAACTACAGCACCAGCTGGAGCAACACCGGCAACTTCGTCTGCGGAAAGGGCTGGAGCACCGGCGCCCGCAGGAACGTGACCTACTCGGGCAGCTTCAACCCGTCCGGCAACGGCTACCTGGCCCTCTACGGATGGACGTCCAGCCCGCTCGTCGAGTACTACATCGTCGACAACTGGGGCACCTACCGGCCCACGGGAACGTACAAGGGCGCCGTCACCAGCGACGGCGGCACGTACGACATCTACCTGACGACGCGCTACAACGCGCCGTCCGTCGAGGGCACCAAGACCTTCAACCAGTACTGGAGCGTGCGGCAGTCGAAGCGGACGGGCGGCACCATCACCACCGGCAACCACTTCGACGCCTGGGCCCGCGCCGGGATGACCCTCGGCAGCTTCAAGTACTACATGATCCTCGCTACCGAGGGCTATCAGAGCAGCGGCAGCTCCAACATCACGGTGTCGGCATGAGCCGCCGACCAGGCGTTCCGTTACGCCCCTTGACGACGAGCCTGGCCGCCGTCGCCCTGGCCGCCACGGGCACCCTCACCGCCCACGCCTCCCCCGCCCAGGCCGCCACCTGCAACGGATACGTCGCACTCACCTTCGACGACGGCCCGTCCGGCAACACGACCGCCCTGCTGAACGCGCTCAAGCAGAACGGGCTGCGGGCCACGATGTTCAACGAGGGCCAGTACGCCGCCGCCTACCCCGCCCAGGTCAAGGCGCAGGTCGCCGCCGGCATGTGGGTCGGCAACCACAGCTACACCCACCCGCACCTGACCGGGCTCGGTCAGGCCCAGATCGACTCGGAGATCTCCCGGACCCAGCAGGCCGTCGCGGCCGCGGGCGGCGGCACGCCGAAACTGTTCCGGCCGCCGTACGGCGAGACCAATGCGACGGTCAAGGCGGTCGAGGCCAAGTACGGTCTGACCGAGATCCTCTGGAACGTCGACTCGCAGGACTGGAACGGCGCCAGTACCGACGCGATCGTGGCGGCCGCCGGCCGGCTCACGAGCAGCCAGGTCATCCTCATGCACGACTGGCCCGCCAACACGGTCGCCGCGATCCCGCGCATCGCACAGGGGCTGGCCGCCCGCAACCTGTGCGCCGGCATGATCTCCCCGCAGACCGGCCGCGCGGTGGCCCCGACGGCGTAGCCAGTCCGCACAACTGGGCCGTCAGTCCAGGCGGTTGAGGTCCTCGGTGATGCGCCGGGAGGCGCGGCGGGCCTCGGTCGCCGGGTCGGCGCCCTCCAGCACCTTGGTCATGTACGGCTTGATCGGGTTGTCCTCCTCCACGGCGCCCCACTGCGCGGTGGAGGGGGTCGCCCGGCCCTGCGCGGCGCCGGCCGCCATGGCCGCGGCTCCCTCCTCGCCGGCGACGGCCTTGGCAAGGGACTTGGCGAGGGACTTCTTGTTGGGGACGTAGTTCATGGTGCGGGCCAGCTGGGTGTCCCACTTGGCGCCGGTGAGCGCGGCGACGACGGCGACGGCGCCGTCGTGCTCGTCGGTGTTGTTCGGGATGACGAGGTCGGAGCCGCCGGTGAAGACGGCACCGGGCTTGGCGGCGGTCTTGCCGGGCACGGGGAAGAAGCCCAACTTGCCCTCCAGGTCCGGGTTCTGCTGCACGATCGTCCGGGCCAGCCCGGGCACCGCCACGATCTGCGCGACGTGCCCCTTGGCGAACACGCCTGCCTGCGGCGGGTGTTCCTCGTCGGAGCCTGCCGGGCCGTCGCCCAGTGACTGCAGGCGGCGGTAGAAGTCCATGCCGCGCAGCGCGGCCGGGGTGTCCAGCGTGCCGCGCCAGCCGCCGTCGGCGTCGCTCGCGAGGTCGCCGCCCTCGTCCCAGATGAAGCCGGAGAGGGTGTACCAGTCCTGACCGGCGAGGTAAATGCCCTGGTTGCCGCCCGCGTTGAGCTTCTCGGTGTCGGTGAGCCACTCCTCGCGGGTGCGCGGCGGCGTCTTGATGCCGGCCCGGGCGAAGAGGTCCTTGCGGTAGACGACGACGCGGTTGGCGGCGTACCAGGGGATGCCGTACTGGTGCGACAGCAGCTGGCCCGGCTCGGCGAGGCCCGGCAGCCAGTCCTCGCTCCCCCAGCGCAGCGCCGATTCCAGGGTCAGGTCGAACAGCCGGTCGTCCTCCACGTACTGCGGGACCTGGGTGTTGCCGACCTCGATGACATCGGGCCCGCCGCCGTCGGCGTCCAGGGCGGCCTGCACCTTCTCGCCGATGCCGGTCCACTGCTGGATGCGGATGTCGAGGCGCAGGTCGGAGTGCTTGCTCTCGAAGGACTTGGTGAACCGGCGCAGGAAGTCCTGCGAGGCGCTGTCCTTCATCAGCCACACGGTGACGGTCTGCCGGTCCGTCCCGCCGACGTGCGGCACGACTCCGCACGCGCCGAGCAGACAGGCACAGATGCAGGCACAGACGAGGGCGGGCAGGCGATGGCGTCTCACGAGGGGTCCTGTTCTGCCTGGCGGACAGGGTTGGGGGCCCGACGTGGGGGGACGAGCGCGAGGCTCGTACGGGTCTGCCGGATTTTGGTATGGACCAATGCCGAGGGTCAAGGGCCGCAGGGCGTCGGGGCGGACGTCTCGCGCTCCGCCGCAGCTTGGGGCACGGTGGAGTGACGCGTGACACAGGTGTCACGGCGGAGAGGAGCGCCCGCATGACGAACCACACGTACCGGGTCACGGAGATCGTCGGCAGCTCGCAGGAGGGCGTCGACGATGCCGTCCGCAACGGCATCGCCCGCGCCTCGCAGACCCTGCGCAACCTCGACTGGTTCGAGGTGACACAGGTGCGCGGCCAGCTCGAGAACGGCCAGATCGCGTACTGGCAGGTGGGCCTGAAGGTGGGCTTCAGGCTGGAGGAGTCGGACTGACGCCACGGCCCGACCGGAAGCCGGCCGAAAACCGCCGGATCCTCAGGTCCGCCCCTCCCGCTCCTGCGCCACCTCGAGCTCCGCGGACGGCGCCGTCCAACGCGCCCGTACGACGGTGAAGCCGGCCCGTTCCGCGTCCTCGCACACCAACTCGTCGTCGTCCACGAGGACGCGGATGTCGCGGGTGCCGGCGAGGCGGCGCAGGATCTCCAGCTTGGTGCGGCGGGCGGGCCTGCGGTCGTCGTTGCGGCGCATGAAGACCCGGCCCTCGGGCAGCCCCTGGGCGGCGAGCCAGTCGAGCGTGTCGCGCCGGCAGCGCTCGGGCCGCCCGGTCAGATAGACGACCTCGCACTCCTCGGCACTCTTCAGCACCAGCGCGATGCCCTCGGGGATCGCCGGATCGTCCGGCGCGGCGGCGAAGAACGCGTCCCAGTCCCGCGGGGTGCGCTCCAGGAAGCGCTGCCGGTGGGCGGTGTCGGCCAGGGTGTTGTCCAGGTCGAACACGGCGAGGGGGCGCTTGCTGCTGTCGGTCACCCGATCCACCCTAGTGCGGTGACCATGCCGGCCGTCGGCATCCGTCAGCGAGGTCCGCGCGCCTTGGCCCAAGTGCCCGCCGCCATTCATCCCGGCCGCGTCACTCCCGCCCCCGGCACACATCGGTGAGGAACGTGAGCAGGGCGGCGGTGAGTTCGGCGGGGGCGTCCTCCTGGACGAGGTGGCCGGCGCCGGCGACGGGTTCGAGCCGGGCGGACGGGATGCGGGCGGCGAGTTCGTGTCCCTTGGCCGGGGGGATCCAGGTGTCCTCCTGGCCCCAGCAGATCAGGGTGGGGATGCGGATCTCGCCGTAGCGCTCCTGGACTTCGTCGGTGTAGCGCTGGTCGGCCTGGGCGATCTGCCGGTAGAAGGCCGCCTGGCCGCTCTCGCCGAGCCAGGGCTGGACGAGCCGGTCGAGGACGGTGGGATGCAGGCCGGGGCTGCTGGCCGAGCCGACGTACTCGCGCACCAAGGCCTCGTGCAGCGCGGGCGGCAGCTGCTCGAAGACCTCGGAGTGCGCGCCGACGAGCCGGAAGAACGGCGACCCCCACGGGGCCAGCGCGACCGGGTCGACGAGCGCGAGCGCACGGTAGCGGGCCCCGTGCAGCAGATGCGCCCGCAGCGAGACCGCACCGCCGAAGTCGTGCGCCACCACCAGCGGTTCGGCCACCCCCCAGTGCGCCAGCAGCTCGGTGAACACCCTGCCCTGCGCCGCCAGCGAGACATCCTGCCCGGCGAACATCTGCGACGCCCCGTAGCCGGGCATGTCCCACACGAACACCTGATGGCGCCGCGCGAGCGACCGCGCCACGGCACGCCACACGTACGACGAGAAGGGCGTGCCGTGGCACAGGACGACCGGATCCCGGCCGGGCTCCCCCAGGCTGTCCCAGCGGACCTCGCCGGAGGCGCTGCGGAAGGTCTTGGTCAGCGGCCAGTCATTCACCGCGGGTGCCCCTCTCGATGTCCGTGTGCCGTTGGCCGCGCGCCCGGTCCACGACCACAGCCGTCAGAAACGTCAACGGTGCGACCGCCGAGCCCACCAGGATCGCGAGGAGAAAGCCTCCGGGCTGCGCCTGCCTGTCCGTCCCGGGCGGTGCCGGCGGTGGATCGAGCCGCAGCGACTTCGTCACGTGATGCCGGCGGAAGACCTCGAGCCAGAGGCCGCACCAGGACAGCAGCCATACGACTCCGCCGGCCACCTTCAGTCGCCGCACGGCGCGCACCTCCTTGCAGCCGGCCTCAGGCGTCGGCGTCGGTGACCTTCCGTGGACACGCTAGCCAACCGGCGACCTCCGGCGGGCAACCTTCACGCCGCCCGCGACCACTGCTCAGCGACACGGCGGACAGGCGGAGGCGGGAGGCCCCATGCGCAGGAGGAACGCGGCGATCTGGACGGCGACGGTCGTGAGCGCGGCGACGGTGACGGCACTGGGCACGGCGGGCGAGGCGTCGGCCGCCGCGAAGACCCTGGTCGTGGCCACGAACGGGGACGACTCAGCGCCCGGGACGCTCACCCGGCCCCTCAAGTCCATCCAGAAGGCAGTGGACTTGGCGGCCCCCGGCGACACCATCGCCGTACGCGGCGGGACGTATGCGCTGACCGACAACATCACCATCACCACCTCGGGCACGGCGTCGCAGCCCATCACGCTCGGCGCCTACCAGGGCGAGCGGGTCGTGGTCGACGGGGAGCAACTGCCCGCCAGTCACACGCCCGTCGGCGGCAGCATCCCGCGGGCCGAGCGCGGGGCGATCCACCAGGAGGCCTCGTACTGGCGGATCTCCGGCCTGGAGATCGTCAACGGGCCGTACGGCATCTACTGCGACGGCTGCAACGGAAACGTCTTCTCCCGCCTGTCCACGCACGACAACTACGAGTCCGGATTCCAACTCCAGGGCGCCTCCAGCAACAACCGGATCCTGAACCTGGACAGTTACCTCAACCGCGACCCGCGCAAGAACGGCGAGAGCGCCGACGGTCTCGCCATCAAGGAGGGCAGCGGCACCGGCAACGTCGTGCGCGGCGCCCGGCTGTGGAACAACGTCGACGACGGCTTCGACGCCTGGAAGTTCACCTCGCCGATCCTGATCGAGAACACGGTGGCGTACGGCAACGGCTTCAACCGCTGGAACTTCCCCGACTTCGCGGGCGACGGCAACGGATTCAAGCTCGGCGGCGGGACCCCGGCCCCGGCGGTCGCCCACACCGTCCGCAACAGCGTCGCTTTCAAGAACGCCGCGCACGGCTTCACCGACAACGGCAACACCGGCGCGCTCACTCTGAACCGCGACTCCGCCTACGCCAACGCGGGCACCGGCTTCGACGCCGACGTCTCGGGCGGCACCGCCACGCTCAGCGCCGACCTGTCCATCGCCGACGGGAAGGCGGTGGCCCGCGGCTCCGGGACGGTCTCCCAGGGCAACTCGTGGGATCTGGGCGGTACTTGGGATGCTTCGTCGGTTCTGAGCACGGACCCGGGCGCACTCACCGGGCCGCGGGCCGCGGACGGTTCGCTGCCGTCGGCCCCGGCTTTCCTGGTCCCGCGCAACGGCGCCGCGATCGGCGCCCGGTTCTGAAGCGCCTGCGACGTATTTGAGACAGCCTGGCCGGAGAATTAGTCCGGACTATTCGTCCGGGGCTTGCTTTGCGCAGGCTGTGCGATAGCGCTTGCACACCGGGCGTGCACGAATGAGCCATGTGTACACATCAATACGTCCTGGCGGTTGATTGTTCAAAGAGCCCGCTGCAATACTCCGCTTCCTACGTCGCCCTCCGCGTCCCCGACAAGGCGTTGAATTCGAAGCGCAGGGAATTCGGATTCACGATCTCCCCACAGCCCGCACCCCACCAGCACATTCTGCACGGTGCATGGCATGAAGCGGCAAAGAAGGTGCTTTTGTGCCCGAACAGTCAGCCTGGCCCCATGACCCGCCCCCGTATCCCATGGCGAACGATGTCCGTCCCATGGCGAACGGCGAACAGTTGAAGCCGCCTCCGATATCCGATCATCCGGAATTTCACTCCCTGCGTCGCGCGCACCGCCGCTTCGGTACGCGCGCGACCCTGTGGTCGGTCGGCGGATTCCTGCTCTACGTGCTGTTGTCGAGTTTCGCCCCCGGTGTGATGAACGAGCCCCTGTTGGGTCATCTCACCGTCGGGCTCGCTTTCGGCCTGGGCCAGTTCGTCGTGATGGGCGTGACGGCGTGGTGCTACGTCCGGCACATGCGCACCCGCGTCGACCCGCTCGCCCGCGGTCTGCGGGCCAAGCTCCATCAGCGCGAGGCCCACCACCAGCAGCGCGAGGCCCGGCGGGCGAGGGGGCAGCGCGCGTGGTGAGCATGTCCGCAGCCGTCGTCGACCGGTTCAGCCTGCAGCTGACCTTCGTGCTGTTCCTGTCGGTGGTCGTGGTCACGCTGTTCATGGCCCTGCTGACCGCCCCGCACCGCGACGAGATCAGCGAGTTCTACCTCGGCAACCGCGCCATGTCGCCGCTGCGCAACGGCCTGGCCATGTGCGGCGACTACCTCTCGGCGGCGACCCTGCTGGGCAGCACCGGACTGGTCGCCCTCACCGGATACGACGGGCTGCTGTATCTGTCCGGGACCACCGTCGCCTGGATGATGGTGCTGCTGCTGATCGCCGAGCCCCTGCACCGCGCGGGCAAGTTCACGCCCGGCGACATGCTGGCCCTGCGGCTGCCCCGGCTGCAGCGGCCGGTGCGGATCGCCCTGGCGGTGTGCACGCTGACCATCACGACCCTCTACCTGGTGGCCCAACTCGTCGGCAGTGTCGCCCTGTTGACCCAGTTCACCGGCGAACCCGGCGCCACCACCCGGACGTTGTGCGTGGTCACCATCGGCACCGTCGTCATCGTCTACGCCTCCATCGGCGGCATGCCCGGCGCCACCGTCATCCAGATCATCAAGGCCGTGATGCTGGTGGCGGGCGTGTCGGTCACCGCGGTGATGGTGCTGCACCACTTCCACTGGAGCCCCGACGCACTCCTGACCGCGGCCGCCGACCGCAGCGGATTCGGCACCCGCTTCCTCGAACCGGGCCTGCGCTACGGCGCCAGCACCACCAGCAAGCTGGACTTCCTCAGCCTCGAACTGGCCATCGTGCTCGGCCTCGCCGCCCTCCCGCACGTTCTCATGCGGCTGCTCGCCCCGCGCTCCGGCGGCGTGCTGCGCTCCTCCGTCGTCTGGGCCGTGGGCCTGGTCGGCCTGGTCTGCCTGGCGGCCGGCGTCCTCGGCCTCGGTGCCACCGCGATCGTCGGCCGGGACACCATCGCCGGCACCGACCACAAGGGCGACGCCGCCGTGCTGCTCCTCGCCCACGCCCTGGGCGGCGGCATCCTGACGGCCCTGCTGTCCTGTCTGGCGTTCGTCACGCTGCTCGCCGTCGCGGCCGGGCTCACCCTCGCCGCGGCCACCTCCCTCGCCCACGACCTGTACGGCGAGGTGATCCGCAGGGGCCGGGCCAGCCAGACCGAGGAGCTGACCGTGGCCCGCCTGTCCGCGGTGGTCATCGGCGTCCTCGGCATCCTGCTCGCCCTCGTCTCCTGGGACGCCAACACCGCGACCCTGGCCTTCCTCGCCTTCGCCATCGCGGCCTCGGCGATCCTGCCGGCGCTCGTGTACAGCCTGTTCTGGCGGCGGTTCACCGGCCAGGGCGCACTGCTCAGCCTCTGGGGCGGCCTGGTCTGCTCCGTGCTGCTCGTGGTGTTCTCCCCCGTCGTCTCCTCCACCCCGGACTCGATCTACCCGTCCGCCGACTTCGCCTGGTTCCCGCTGCAGAACCCGGGCATCGTCTCCATCCCGGCGGGCTTCCTCCTGGGCTGGCTGGGCACGGTACTGAGCACCCGTCAGGAGAACGTCTCCCACGAGGAGTTCGAGGTACGGATGCTCGTGGGCAGCGAGCCGTGAGACCACCCTCGGCGGCCACCGGCACGGCAACGCGGCGCGCCACGACCCCCGTGCGCGCCATGATCGCCGTACACCGCATGCTTCTCGCATGTCATCTCGCACGATCATGATCGGCGCCGCCCGGCAGCGCCCCTGCACGCTCGTCGTGTGCCGGGGCTGCTGCTGCGGCGACCCGCGCAAGCTCCCCCAGTCTCGGCTTCGCTCGACCGGGGGGACCCCCATCGGCACGGACCACGCCTGGCAGTTGGACCGACTGCAGGCCGCGGCGGCCGAGCACGGCTTCCAGGTCCGTACGACCGACTGCCTGGGCCCCTGCGACCAGGCGAACGTCATCGTCGTCCAGCCGTCGGCGGAGGGGCGCCGGGCCGGCGGCCGCGCCACGTGGGTCGGCTTCGCCATGGACGAGGACTGCACGGAGGAGGTCATCGGCTGGGCGGCGGCGGGCGGCCCGGGGCTCGCGGAGCCGCCGGTCACGCTGGAGTTGCAGTTCATCCGGCCGCCGCGGGAGGCGCGCGTGCGCACCCGTCGCTGACGGCCCTCGAAGGGCGACCATCGCTAATTGTTAATGGGATCCATTTTCATGTAGCGTCCTCGGTGCCTGCCCACCCAGGGCCACCGAGGAGGATTCCCATGGCTGTCCCCAAGCGGAAGATGTCCCGCAGCAACACCCGCCACCGCCGCGCCCAGTGGAAGGCGACCACGCCCCAACTGGTGCCCCTCACCATCGACGGCGTCGCCCACCTCGTGCCCCAGCACCTGGTCAAGGCGTACGAGCGCGGGCTGCTGCGCCCCGAGGGCTGACGCCGGATGCCGCACGACCGCCTGCCCGTCACTGTCCTGTCCGGCTTCCTCGGGGCGGGCAAGACCACACTGCTCAACCACCTCCTCGCGAACCGCGAGGGCCTGCGGGTCGCCGTCATCGTCAACGACATGAGCGAGGTCAACATCGACGCCGCCCTGGTGCGCGGCGGTGAGGCCGCCCTGTCGCGGACCGAGGAACGCCTCGTCGAGATGACCAACGGCTGCATCTGCTGCACGCTCCGCGACGACCTGCTGGAGGAGGTCGACCGGCTGGCCCGCGAGGGCCGCTTCGACCACCTTCTGATCGAGTCCTCGGGCGTCTCCGAGCCGATGCCGGTCGCGGCCACCTTCGCCTTCGCCCGCGACGACGGCGCCACCCTCGGCGAGGTCGCCGAGCTGGACACCATGGTCACGGTCGTCGACGCCGCGAACTTCCTGCCGGAACTGGAGGCGGGCGACGAGCTCGCCGAGCGCGGGCTGGCGCCGTTCGAGGACGACGAGCGCACCGTCAGCGATCTCCTGGTCGACCAGGTCGAGTTCGCCGACGTCATCGTGCTCAACAAGGTGGATCTGGTTGACGCACAGACGGCAGCGTGGCTGCAGGCCACGCTGGCCCGCCTCAACCCCGCCGCCCGGATCGTCCCGGCCAGCCACGCGCGCGTGGACCTCCACCAGGTCCTCGGCACCCGCCTGTTCGACCTGGACCGCGCCCAGCAGGCGCCGGGCTGGGTGCGCGAACTCAACGGGGACCACGTGCCCGAGACCGCGGAGTACGGCATCTCCTCCACCGTCTTCCGCTCCGAACTCCCCTTCCATCCCGGCCGGTTGTGGCGTTTCGTGACGGAGGACCTGGACAGCGGCGCGTACGGCCGGATCCTGCGCTCCAAGGGCTTCTTCACCCTGGCCGGCCGACCGCACGTGACGGGCCTGTGGTCCCAGGCCGGCAGCGTGGCCCGCTTCGAGCCGTCCGCCGCCCGTGACGTCGATGCGCCGTACGCACAGGAACTGGTCCTGATCGGCACGCAGTTGAACGCGCCGGGACTCCAAGCAGCCCTGACCGGCTGCCTGATGACACCCGGCGAGAGCCTCCCGCCGGTCGATCCGTTCCCCGCCTGGGACACCTACGGCATCGACGAGGCCTGCGATCACGATCACGCGGCCCGGGGCCCGCTACTCCTGCCCTGACTATCCTGGCCATAGGGTCTGCCCGGCGGATCGGGTCGGCTGCAGGAGACGGTGCTGCCTGGCCGCCCCGAGCGGGGTCTGGTGCCACAGATGTGCGTGCCTGGGCCCGCGACGCCGAGCTGATCCGCCGGACAGGCCCTACGGGGCGGTCCTGCTCGCGGCGGGCGTGAAGGGAGCCGCGTGTGACTGAGAAGAGCGGCGGCGACGTACTGCGGCGGGCGCGGGAGGCCGTGGCCCGGGAGGCGTGGGCCGAGGCGTACGGGCTGCTGCACCGCCTGGACCCCGGCCGGCTCACCGCCGACGACTGTGCCGCGTTCGCCGACGCCGCCTGGTGGACCAGCCGCATCGAGGAGTCGATCGTCCAGCGGATGCGCGCCTACACCGGGTACGTGGCGGCCGGCGACGACCGACGGGCCGCGTACTGCGCCTGGATGCTCTTCTACGAACACCAGCTGGCCGGCCGCTCCGCCGTGGCCGCCGGCTGGCTGCGCCGGGCCCGGCAGCATCTGCGGGACCAGCCCGAGTGCGTCGAGCAGTGCTATCTCGCCTGGATGGACGCGGAGGCGGCGCAGCAGCGCGGCGCGTTCGAGGAGGCGATGGCCGCCGCCCGGCGCATGGCCGAGATCGCACACCGCTGCAACAGCCCCGACCTGCACGCCATGAGCGTCCAGGCGCAGGCGGGCGTCCTGGTCGCCCGGGGCCGGGTCGCCGAGGGACTCGAGCTACTCGACGACGCGATGTGCTCGGCCACGGCCGGCGAGCTCAGCACCTTCTTCACCGGCTGGATCTACTGCCTGGGCCTGCAGCAGTGCATGGCCTGCGCCGACCTCGCGCGCGCCGCCGAGTGGACCGAGGCGGCCATGACCTGGTGCGCCTCGATACCGGCGGAGAGCAGCTTCCGGGGCCTGTGCCGGGTGCACCGGGTGGAGGTGCTGGAGCTGCGGGGCAGCTGGACGCGGGCGCTGGCCGAGGCCGTACGGGCCTGCGAGGAGTTGCTGCCCTACGAGCGGCGGATGGCCGCCGAGGCGTTCTACGTGACCGCGGAGGTCCGGCGGCGGCGCGGTGAGCTGGCGGCGGCCGAGGAGTCGTACGAGCGCGCCCACGAGCTCGGCCGTGACCCGCAGCCCGGACTGGCCCTGCTGCGGCTGGCCCAGGGGAAGGCCGAGGCCTCGGCCGCCGTGCTGCGCCCGGCCCTCGACGACAGCCGCGAGGCTTCCGGGCCCGGCGGTCTCGAACGCTGTCAGCTGCTCGCGGCCCAGGTGGAGATCTGCCTCGCCCTCGGCCGGCTCGACGAGGCCGATGCCGCGGCCGAGGAGCTGGAGTCCCTGGCCCGGGAGTGGCAGCGGCGGCGCGGTTCGCACACGACGGTGCTGCATGCGAGCGCGGCCTCGGCGCGCGGCGCGGTGGCGTTCGCGGCCCGGGAACTGGACCGCGCGCTGCCGCTGCTGCGCCGGGCCGTGACGCTCTGGCTGGAGCTGCAGGTGCCGTACGAGGCGGCCCAGGTGCGGATGACGCTGGCCGCGGCCGATCGCGCCGCGGGCGACGACGAGGGCGCCCGGATGGAGCTGCGGGCCGCCGGGCAGGCCTTCCGGGAACTGGGCGCCGTACCGGACGCCCGCCGGGCTGCGGCCCTGCTCGCCGATGTGCAGCACCGGCCGCCGGGCGGGCTGACCGGGCGGGAGATCGAGGTGCTGCAGCTGGTCGCCGCGGGCGCGACGAACCGGGCCATCGCCGCCGAACTGGTGATCAGCGAGCACACCGTCGCCCGGCACCTCAACAACATCTTCGCCAAGCTGGACGTGTCCTCGCGGGCGGCGGCGACGGCGTACGCCTGCACGCACGGCCTGGCCTGATGGGCCGTTCTGCCCATGCCCGCCGGTGGACCGGATGGGCCGTTCCGGCGATGAGGACCACCCGCTTCTCCCGTAGACCGGTGGTGTACCCCCTCCCGACACCGGAACGGAAAGCAGGTGGCCGCCATGACAACCACCGCCACACCGGCCCTCGACCCGCAACTGCTGGGGCGGCTGCACGGGTCCGTGCGCGGCGAGATCGTCGCACCGGGTGACCCGGAGTACGACGAGGCGCGCGCGGTCTACAACGCGCTGCACGACAAGCGGCCGGCGATCGTCGTCAGGGCCGTCGACGCGGGCGATGTGATGGCCACCGTGGACTTCGCGCGCGAGCAGGGCCTCGCGCTCGCGGTCCGCGGCGGCAGTCACAGCGTCGCCGGGCACGGGACCTGTGACGGCGGAGTCGTCCTCGACCTCGGCCGGATGCGCGGGATCCGCGTCGACCCCGACACCCGTACGGCGTGGGTCGAGGGCGGCTGCACCTGGGCGGACGTCAACCACGCCACGCACGCCTTCGGCCTGGCCACCACCGGCGGGATCGTCTCCACCACCGGGGTGGGCGGCCTGACCACGGGCGGCGGCATGGGCTATCTGGCCCGGCGCTGCGGTCTGGCGTGCGACAACCTGACCTCGGTGGACCTGGTGACCGCCGACGGATCCTTCCGGACCTGCACGGACGAGCAGAACAGCGACCTGATGTGGGCCGTGCGCGGGGGCGGCGGCAACTTCGGCGTCGTCACGTCCTTCGCCTACCGGCTGCACCCCGTCGCCGACATCCTCGGCGGGCCGACGTTCTTCCCGCTCGACGCCGACGTGATGCGCCGCTACCGGGAGCTGATCGCGGAGGGCGACGAGCGGCTCGGCGCGCTGCTCGTCGTGGGCCTCGGACCGCCGCTGCCGTTCCTGCCCGAACGCTGGCACGGGCGGCCGCTGTGCGGCGTGGTCACCTGCTGGACCGGCCCCGAGGACGAGGACGACCGCATCCGCGACCGCGTCGCCGGGCTCGGGCCGGTGCTGGGCCGGATGGTGGAGCGCATGCCCTACCCGGTGATCAACACCCTGTTCGACGACCTCGTGCCACCCGGCCTGTTCCACTACTGGAAGGGCGCCTTCAGCCGTGGGCTGCCGGACGGAGTCGTCGACGCGTTCGTCGAGTACGGCGCCACCACCCCGTCCATCCAGAGCGTGACGGTCGTCTTCCCCGTCGACGGCGCCTGCCACCGGGTCCGCCCGGAGGACACCGCCTTCTCCTACCGGGACGCCGACTACTCGATCGCACTCAGCCCCACTCTGACCACCCGGGGGGACTGCGAGGCCCAGAAGCCCTGGGTCCGCGCCTTCTACAAGGCGCTCGAACCGCACTGCGCAGGAGGCGGCTACGTCAACTTCATGGACGCCGACGACCACGACCGCGTCCGCGCCAACTACCGCGGCAACCACGCCCGTCTGACGGAATTGAAGCGCCGCTACGACCCGGGCAACCTGTTCCGCCTGAACCACAACATCGCGCCCTGAGATCTCCACCGAACCGCACGACGGCGACCGGTCCGGGGCGTCCGAAGATACGCACAAGAGGCCATGTCTCCGCACGCTTCGCTCCCCTGGCATCCCGCGGGACGGCCGAGCGGCCGTCCCGACGAGGGGTGCCCGATGAGTCGTCGGACTTTCGGGCGGGCCGGGCGCCGCCAGCTCGTGCTCGCACTGGCGGCCATGGCCCTGCTGGTGGTCACAGCGTGTTCGAGCGGTTCCTCGGCAGGACGCGCGGCGCCGTCCGTGTCCGGTGCGATAAGCGGCGGGAGCACTGCGTCGTCGCCGAATCCCTTCGCCGGGGACGACGCCTGGATCGCCTACCAGACCAGCCGCAGCGGCACCGAAGGCGTATGGCTGATCCACCCCGACGGGACGGACGACCACCGGATCGCCGCCGGCACGGAGAAGGAGCAGCTCCTTCCGGACTGGTCACCGGACGGGAAGCGGATCGTGTTCACCACCCGCGGCGGCGCGACCGAGCCGCTCTACGCGTACGACCTCGCCACGAAACGGGCCCGTCAGCTCTTCCAGTGCGCGGATCCGTGCGTGGGCGACGACGAGCCCGCCTACTCGCCGGACGGCAAGAAGGTGGCCTTCTCGCGCGCCCTCGCGGCGTTCGTCGACAGCAAGGAGGCGGGAGACCAGGTCCCCTCGGACTGTGGGCTGTGGATCGGCACCGTCGCGGGCGGGAAGGTCGAGCAGATCACCAGCAACACCCGTCCGGCATGCGACCGCGAGTACAACCCGCGCTGGTCGCCCGACGGCTCGCGGCTGACGTACTGGCGTGACCCCTACCGGGACGGAAAACCCACCGGGACCGCCGTGTACACCGTCGCGGCGGACGGGACGCACGAGCGGCGGCTGACCGACCCGAAGATGTTCGCGGGCGACGCCGACTGGTCGCCCGACGGCCGGTGGATCGTCTTCTCGACCTATCCGCTCATCGAGTGCAACTTCACCCCGAAGATCTCGAACCTGTACCGCATCCACCCCGACGGAACAGGGCTGCAGCAGCTGACCCACAACAAGAGCACCGACCTGCGGTCCACGCAGCCCCGGTACACACCGGACGGAAAGTGGATCGTCCTTACGGCCGTCAAGCCGGACAGCCGAAGCCTGTGGGCCGTCCCCGCCGACGGCGGCACGCCCGACGTCATCGCCGAGGGCGGGCTCCACGCGCACGGCACCTGGCAGCCGTAGCCGCCGGTTGTGTGAGCGAAGTCCGCTGCCGCTGCGGAATCCTGGAGGCTCCCGGGTGTTGAACCCTCCATGAGCTCCGCGATCGCCTCGACCCGTTTCTCCGTCCTCGACCGCTCCCGCACCCGCGAGGGCCACACGAACGCCGAGGCGCTGCGCGACACCGTAGAACTGGCGCGGGAGCTGGAGGAGCTCGGCTACCACCGGCTCTGGGTCTCCGAACATCACGGAGTGCCCGGAGTCGCCGGGTCGGCACCGACCGTGCTGGCCGCGGCCGTCGCGAGCGCGACCCGCACGATCCGGGTCGGCACCGGCGGTGTGATGCTGCCCAACCATCAACCCCTGGTCGTGGCCGAGCAGTTCGGGGTGCTGGAGTCCCTCTTCCCGGGGCGCATCGACATGGGTCTTGGCCGCTCGGTCGGCTTCACGGACGGGGTGCGCAAGGCGCTCGGGCGGGACAAGGACGATGCCGAGGACTTCGGGGCGCAGCTCGAGGAGCTGCTGGGCTGGTTCCGCGGGACGTCCCCGACCGGGGTGCACGCGCGGCCCGCCGAGGGGCTGAGCGTGCCGCCGTTCGTGCTGGCGATGGGCGAGGGCGCCGCGATCGCGGCCCGTGCGGGGCTGCCGATGGTCATCGGCGACCTCCGCAACCGGGAGAAGATGCAGCGGGGTATCGACCACTACCGGGCCCACTTCCGCCCCTCCCCCTGGGCCGCCGAACCGTACGTCGTCATCTCCGGCACGATCGCCGTCGCCGACAGCCCCGAACGGGCCCGCCGGCTGCTGATCCCGGAGGCCTGGTCGATGGCGTACTCCCGCACCCACGGCACCTTCCCACCGCTGCCGCCCGCCGAGCGCGTCGAGGCGCTCGCGATGACCGCCAAGGAGCGCGGCTTCTACGAGGCCGGGCTCGCCGGGCACATCGCGGGCACCGAGGAGCAGGTGGCGCACGAGCTGGAGACGGTGATCAAGGAGACGGGGGCGCAGGAGGTGGTGGTGACCACCAGTACGTACGACCGGGCGGCGCTGGTGGACTCGTATCGCCGCCTCGCCCGTATCGCCACCGGCGGGCCCGGTCGTTGACCAGCGGGGCGTGGTCTCAGCCGGTGGTGATCACCATCCGGAAGCGGGCGGTGCCGGAGAGCATCTTCTCGTACGCCTCGCCGGCCCGGTCCAGCGGCACGGTCTCGGTCATCGGGCGGATGCCGTGCAGGGCGCTGAACGCCATGGTGTCCTGCACGTCCTGCGAGGTGCCGGAGGGATGGCCGCGGACGACCCGGCCGCTCATGAGCAGCTGCCCCGGGCTGATCCCCAGGGGCTGGGCGTCCGCCCCGATGACCACCAGCTCGCCGCGGGGCGACAGCCCCTCCACGGTCGCCGTGATGGCCTGCGAATTGCCGGCCGTGGCCAGGACGACCCTGGCGCCGCCGAGGGACCGCAGGGCTTCCGCGACGGGCGTGGCCGCCGTGCTGTCGATGTAGTGGTGGGCGCCGAGCTGCTTGGCGAAGTCGGCCTTCTCGGCCCCGCGGGCGATCCCCACGGTCTCGTAGCCCATCGCGACCGCGTACTGCACGCCCAGGTGGCCCAGGCCGCCGAGGCCGAGCACGGCGACCAGGTCGCCCGGCCGGGCAGAGCTGCGCCGCAGCCCGTTGTACGTGGTCACGCCCGCGCAGGCCATGGTCCCGGCGTCGATCGCGGACAGGGCGTCGGGAATGCGGGCCAGTGCGTCGGCCGGCGCGATCAGCATCTCGGCGAAGCCGCCGTCGTACGCCCAACCGGGCACCTTCAGGCTCTCGCAGACGATGAAGTCGCCCTGCCGGCAGGGCGTGCAGTGGCCGCAGCTGCCGCCGAACCAGCCGACCGCCACCCGGTCGCCCACCTGCCAGCCGCGGTCCTGGGCGCCCTCGCCGAGCGCGTCGATCCGTCCGGCGATCTCGTGCCCGGGGACCACCGGGAAGCTGATGCCCGGCGCTCCGCCGTTCACGAACAGGGTGTCGCTGTGGCAGACCCCGCAGGCCTCCACCACCACGCGTACGTGGCCGGGGCCGGGCTGCGGCACCTCCCGCTCGACGATCTGGAACGGCCCGCCGGCCTGCACGGCCTGCGCGACTCGATAGGTGTCCATCTGTCCCTCCGGGATGGGCGGGAAAGGGGGAAGTTCCAGGAACCAGCAGAACAGCTCGCGGCCGATCACGCGCGCGGGATTGAACAAGCTTTGCGGGCCGTGGGCCGGTCTCGTCGGCTTCGGCGGCCGGGGTCAGGAGATGGCCCGGAGCCGGCCGTGGGGCAGGCGGCCGAGTTGCTCGACTGCCTCGGCGGTCCGCTCGTCCGCGGGCAGGAAGACCACCAACTGCTGGGCGTCCGAGGAGAGTTCCAGTGTCTCGCGCTCGAGACGGAGTTCGCCCCCGGACGGGTGGTCGAGGCGGAGAGCTGCGCGGGGCGGAACCACATGGCGGTTCAGGCGGCGGGTGAAGTCGGGGCCTGCGACGGGGGCGAGTTCGGCGGTGAACCACTCCGAGTTCTCCACGGACGGTCCCAGCCACAGGTCGAAGACCTGCTCGTCCGCCACGTCGTCCCAGTCGGCGAAGAACGTCCGGGCGCGGGGGTCGGTGAAGAGGTAGCGGGTGAGGTTGGGTTCGTCCGCGTCGAGCAGTCCGGCCGCGCTCATCACCGCCTCGTAGCCGCCGGTGCGGGCGAGGACGTCGCCGAGCCGGTTGGTGACCATGGCGATCCCCGGCTCGATGAGGCGGAGGGTCGCCAGGACCTGTGGCCGGACCTGGCGGCGCGGTGGTGCGGGCCGGGTGTGGGCGATGCATTCACCGCCGGTGATCTTCGCGAGGTAGCGCAGGTGGTTGCGCTCCGCCGGGTCGAGGCTGAGGGCGTCGGCCAGCGCGTTGACCACCGCCACCGACGGGTTGCGGTCGCGGCCCTGTTCGATGCGGGTGAGGTATTCGACGCTGATGCCGGCGCGCGCGGCGAGATCCTGGCGGCGCAGGCCCGGTGACCGGCGGCGGCCGCGCTCGGGCAGTCCCAGCGACTGGGGCTGGATGCTGTCGCGCTTGGCCCGGATGAAGTCCCCCAACGGCGTGCCCATGTCGGCGAGCATAGGACGCGGGCCGCTGATCGCGGAGGGCTCAGCGTGGCCCTGTGGGGGCCAGCCTGAGCACGGTCTGGCTGGGGTCGCGGTGCGGCGTGATCGTGGTGGCCATGGAGAAGAACGAGCAGAGCAGGCACAAGCTGGTGATCGTCGTCGCAAGCGTGCGGGACGGGCGGTTCGGCCCGGTCGTGTCCTCGTGGGTCGCCGAACAGGCCGAAACACACGGCGGGTTCGAGGTGGAGATCGTCGATCTGGCCGAGATCGACATCCCGTTGGCCCTGCCGGCGGCCTCGCCGAAGTACGCCGGCGACGCGTACCCCCGTCCCTCCGGGATGGCGGCCCTGACCTCGGCCCTGGAGGGCGCGGACGCGTTCGTCGTGGTGACACCGGAGTACAACCACAGCTATCCCGCATCGCTGAAGGCCGCCATCGACTGGCATTTCACCCAGTGGACGGCCAAGCCCGTCGCCTTCGTCAGCTACGGCGGCGCGGCGGGCGGCCGGCACGCGGTCCTCCACCTGGAGAACGTCCTGACCGAGCTGCACGCGGTGACGATCCGCGACGGTCTCGCCTTCCCGAACTACTTCACGGCCTGGCAGGACGGCCGTCCCGTCGACAGCGAGGCGCCCGGGTACGCCAAGACGCTGCTGGACCAGCTGTCTTGGTGGGCGGGCGCGCTCCGATCGGCACGGGAGGCTGCGCCCTATCCGGCGTGAGGCTGCGCGGGCCCGGCACGCTCAGTCCTTGCGCATGCGGACGGCGACGAAGAACGGCGTCCGAAGGGTCTTGAGGTAGCGGCTCTCGTCGACGTGGCGGGCCGACTCCTCGGCGCGCGGCTCCACCAGCCGCTCCAGGGCGAAGCCGGCGCCGAGGAGTTCGCCCAGGAACGTCTGCATCGTCATACGGCGGTAGGAGTTGGTGAACCCGCTCTCGCCGAAGCGGACTTCGATGCGGTTCTCATCGAAGTAGGAGCCACCGTTCCACACCCAGTCGGCGGTCGGATGGACCGTGGAGAGCAACAGGATTCCGCCGGGACGCAGCACCCGGCGCAGTTCGACCAGCAGCTGCGTGCGGTCCTCCAAGTGATGGTGCACCAGGGCCACGACCGCAAGGTCGAAGGAACCGTCCGGCAGGAAATCGAGCGGCTCCTCCAGGTCGTGGTGGTGCAGCGTGACGGCCGCGTCGCGACCGACCCGGTCGCCGGCGTGGCCCAACAGCGTCGCGCTGCCCTCCACGCCGACCACCTCGGCCGCGCCCCGGGCCCGCAGTTCGGCGATGTAGTGCCCGGCGCCGCAGCCGACATCCAGGACCCGCAGGCCGGTGACGTCGCCGGCCAGGGCGAGCATGGCGGGCCGGTCGGTGTGGGCGTTGTAGGGGCCGTCGGTGGCCGATTCGGCGAAATAGTCGCCCAAGGCGCCCTCATAGGCGGTGTTCTTGCGCATCGCGGCATGCTGCCAGCGGTCCCCGGGCGATGCCAAGCCTCCGGCGACTGCTCGGCCGTGCCGCCAACACCGCGGCGGACTCGGGAAGTTGAGGGATCCATTGGTGGGCGAGCTCGACGACGAGAAGGTCCTCGACGTTCATGATGCCGGGTTGAGCAGCTTCCAGTGCCCCTCGGAGACGACCTCGACGTCGCCGTCGGCCACCTTGATGGCGGTCTGAGCATCGATGGCGTACGCCGGACCCTTTATATCGGCGGCCCACCGTTCCGCCGCGGCCATGGTGTTCTCCGGACAGTCCGGGCTGTCGAGGTGCGGGAAGATGGAGAAATCGACGACTCCCAGCGTGCTGTCGTCACCGGTGGGCGGCTTCCAGCCGACGAAGGCCTCCCCGATGCGGGGAGTCAGCACCATGCTCCCGGCACTGAGCCCTACGTAGACCGTGTCGTGCAGCGACGGGAAGAGGTCGGCCAGTCCGGACTCCCGCATCCAGTGGCACAGGTACAGCGCGTCGCCGCCGTTCACCAGCAGGGCGTCTGTCTCTCGGACCCACGAGACCCAGCGTTCCTTGTCGATGCCGGGCAGTGCGGTGAGCTCCAGCACGCCCATCGACTTCCACCCCAGCTCGGTCATGGGATTGGGGGACCGTCCGCTGATGAAACGCCATGGTCCGCCCGGGTCCCCGTACTGGCCCCCGTACCCTGCGGTGGGGATGCAGAGGGCGCCGGCCTCGGCGATCGGTTTGCCCAGGAGATCGACCAGAGCCGCCAGCATGCTTGCGTTCCTGACACCGGAGTCGGTGAGGAGAAGCTTCATCGCGCCCCCGAACTGGTCGCATCGCGAAAGTAGTTGAGCGACGTTAACGCAACCGGACGGATGACGAGGTTCATGAGCGAACTGCGCGAGCAGCACCCCGGCATCCCCGGCCGCCGGTGACACCGTCGGTCTTCACCGGATCGCGGGCGGCATATGAGGCGCGGTAGAGGAAGCGGGCAGGCCCTGGGCGAGTCCGCTCACCTCGTCACCGCCGTCTCCACCGACACCGCCTCAGTGCTGCCACACCTCCGGCCCGCCGCCCCGCCACTCGATCAGTGGGGACTGCCGTACCCAGTCCTCGTCCACGTCCTCCAGACCCGCGAGGCGCAGGAACTCGACGATGTCGAGAAGCCCGTACGCCATGCCCAGGAAGTGGTCGGCGGCGCGGACTCGCCGCCCGCCGTCCTCGGCGGGAGGGTAGATCACGATGGGCTGTGCGCCGCTCATGCTGCCAGCCTCACCCCGAGCGGGGAGCGGCGCATGACGGAGTGCGCCGACCGCGTGGGGCCCTCACCCGGGGCTACGGTCGCCCCACCCCCGCTGAGCCCGCCCGTGCACCCAAGCCCGCGGGGCGTCGGGTTCCTATGTCTGGCACTGCTTCGTCGATGCGGACGACCACCCGCTCCACGCAGCACCGTCGGCCCGAGCATGTACTGGGATCTCGACGTTCACGGGGCGCAGATTCGGGTCGCGCTTCCCACTTCGACGGGGCCAATGGCTTCGCCTGCCCCGACGTAGGAGCGACCGGTGCCCACCTTCTCCCAGGAGCCGCCATCGGGACGCGAGAATGCCTCGCAGGAGACATTGAGCGCCTTGGTTCCGGTGTTGCGCACCTTGATGTACGCCGTCAGATCTCGAGTGGGGAAGGGGCCGGCAGTTCCCCGCTGGGCGCGGCCGCGCCAACGACTGTTGCGGCACGCCTCGGATTCAATGCCCTGTCCCTTCCATCGGGCCGGTTTTGTCTTGAAGGGACCTTGGCTCACCCTCGGGCACAGGGAGAGCACTTTCATTGAGCCTTTCACCCAAATAGGTGCATAGCAACCCCCTAGACCACGCCGCGCCCGATCAGGCTCTCCGCACAGTCGAGCACCGCCTCCCGGGCAGAACGCGGCTGCCAGCCGAGGAGCGTCCTGGCCTTCTCGGTGCTGTGGCGGTTGCGGCGGCCGAGGGACACGGTGATCTCCCTCAGGGAGGGGTCCCGGAAGCGGGCGGCCAGGCGGACGACGAAGTCCGGGATCTGACGGGTGGGCACCCGGCGGCCGTGGTCACCGAGGCCCTCGTGGAGGGTGCGGGCCATGTCGGCCATCCACATGAACTCGCCGGTGGCCAGGAAGCGTTGGCCCGCGGCGGCCGGGGAGGTCATCGCGCGGAGGTGGACGTCGACGAGGTCGCGGACGTCGACGATCTCCAGGCCGATACGGGGGATGCCGCGCATCCCGCCGGAGAGCATGCGGGCGACGATGCCGACGGAGCCGGTGGCGTCCGTCGTCAGGACGGGGCCGAACACGGCGCCGGGCAGGACGGTGGCCAGTTCCGTCGGGCCGTCGTAGACCTCCATGAAGTCCCAGGCCGCGCGCTCGGCGAGGGTCTTGGAGCGCCGGTACGGGATCAGCGTCGGATCGTCGGGATCGGTCCACAGCGTCTCGTCGGTGATGCCCTCGGTGTACGAGGACGGGCTCGCGGCGTTCGCCGCCGACGTCAGCACCACGCGCCGCACACCGGCGGCGGTGGCCGCGCGCAGGACGCGCAGCGTGCCGTCGCGGGCGGGGCGGACGAGGGCGTCCGGGTCGCCCGAGGCGCCGCCCAGCGGGGACGCGACGTGCAGGACGTGGTCGACGCCCTTGAGCGCCGCGTCCCAGCCCTCGTCCGCCGTGAGGTCGGCGATCGCGAAGCTCAGGCGGCCGGCGCGGTCGACGACGGCCGACACGGCGTCGGTGACGGACTTCTCGCGGTCCGCGGAGCGCACCGTCGTGCGGACGTCGTAGCCGCGGCGCAGCAGTTCGGCGATGCACCAGCCGGCGATGTAGCCGCTGCCTCCGGTGACCAGAACGAGTTCGGGCATGACTGTCCTCCACGGAGTGGGTGGGATGTGCCGACAGATGCGTCGGCAGGAAGAGTGCAGGCAGAGAGCAGGGGTGTGCCGACAGGGAGCGGACCTGCTTGTGCCACAATGAAGCGGAGGCCCCTCCGCTACGACACCCAACGTACCGGAGGCCCCTCCGCTTGGCAATCTCACCTGATCGACGAGGGGACGACCGACACCCGTGAACCCGCCGCCCGCCGCGAAACCGACCCGGAAAGACGCGCTCAGCAACCGCGAGCGGATCCTGACCGTCGCCCGCGAGGCGCTGGCCGCCTCCGGTTCCGCGTCCCTCACCGCGATCGCCAAACAGGCCGGCGTCGGCATCGGCACGCTCTACCGCCACTTCCCGACCCGCGAGGCGCTCGTCCTGGAGCTGTACCGCCACGACATCCAGCACCTGATCGACCGCGCGCCCGCGCTGCTCGCCGAGCATCCGCCCCTCGAAGCCCTGCGGCGCTGGTTCGACGAGGTGGCGCACTACGGACAGCTCAAGTACGGCGTCGCCGAGGTCATCCACGCCGCGACCAACGGCGGCCTCGACGACGAGTACTACGAGCCCTTCGTCCGCGCCATCGGCCTCCTGCTCGACGCGGGCGCCGCCGACGGCTCCCTCAAGCCCGGCCTCGACCCCGAGGACGTCCTGCTGCAGCTCAGCGTCCTGTGGCGGATCGACCCGGCGCGGGGTGGCGAGGAGCGCGCTCGGCGCATCCTCGACCTGATCGTCGACGGCCTGAGGACCACGCCGTCGACGGCCTGAGGACCACAGGCCTCGCGTAGGATCGCGAGGTTTGCCCGTCCGCCCCTGTTTGCCGCCCCGACCGAAGCCCCGTACGGAGCCCGCTTCATGCACGACCCACACGACTCGCGCGACCTGCACGGCCCGCACGACCGCCACGACCCACACGGACCGCACGATCCCTACGTCCGCGTCCGCGGCGCCCGTGAGCACAACCTCAAGGGCGTGGACGTCGACATCCCGCGGGACGTGTTGACCGTGTTCACGGGCGTGTCCGGGTCCGGGAAGTCGTCGCTGGCGTTCGGGACGATCTACGCCGAGGCGCAGCGGCGCTACTTCGAGTCGGTCGCCCCGTACGCCCGCCGACTGATCCACCAGGTGGGTGCGCCGAAGGTCGGCGAGATCACCGGACTGCCGCCCGCGGTCTCCCTGCAGCAGCGGCGCTCGGCGCCGACATCCCGCTCCTCCGTCGGCACGGTCACCAACCTCTCCAACTCTCTGCGCATGCTGTTCTCCCGCGCCGGCGACTACCCGCCCGGCGCCGAGCGCCTCGACTCGGACGCCTTCTCCCCCAACACGGCCGCCGGCGCCTGCCCCGAGTGCCACGGCCTGGGCCAAGTCCACCGTACGAGCGAGGAGTTGCTGGTCCCCGACCCGTCGCTGTCGATCCGCGAGGGCGCGATCGCGGCCTGGCCGGGCGCCTGGCAGGGCAAGAACCTGCGGGACATCCTCGACGCGCTCGACCACGACGTGGACCGGCCCTGGCGCGAACTCCCCGCCGAACAGCGGCAGTGGATCCTGTTCACCGACGAGCAGCCGGTCGTCACTGTGCACCCCGTCCGCGACGCCGACCGCATCCAACGGCCGTACCAGGGCACGTACATGAGCGCCCACCGCTACGTCATGAAGACCTTCTCCGACTCCAAGAGCCCGACCCTGCGGGCCAAGGCGGAACGCTTTTTGACCAGCGCCCCCTGCCCGGCCTGCGGCGGCAGCAGGCTGCGCCCCGAGGCGCTGGCGGTCACCTTCGCCGGCCGTACGATCGCCGAGCTGGCCGCACTGCCGATCACGGATCTCGCCGACACCCTGGACGCCACCTCCGAGGCCGCCCGGGTCCTCACCGAGGATCTGAAGTCCCGTATCGCCCCGATCCTCGAACTCGGCCTCGGCTACCTCAGCCCGGACCGCGCCACCCCCACCCTCTCCGCGGGTGAACTCCAACGGCTGCGCCTGGCAACCCAGTTGCGGTCCGGGCTGTTCGGCGTGGTGTACGTCCTCGACGAACCCTCCGCCGGACTGCACCCGGCGGACACCGAGGCCCTGCTCACCGTCCTGGACCGGCTGAAGTCCGCCGGGAACTCGGTGTTCGTGGTCGAGCACCACCTCGACGTCGTACGCGGCGCCGACTGGCTGGTGGAGGTGGGCCCGCGCGCGGGCGAGCACGGCGGGGAGGTCCTGTACAGCGGCCCGGTGGCGGACCTGGCCGCGGTGGCGGAGTCGGCGACGGCCCGCTACCTCTTCGACCACTCCCCCGCTCGGGTACGCCAAGTCCGCACCGCCCGCGGCCAGTTGAAGGTCGGCCCGCTCACCCGGCACAACCTGCGCGGGGTGACCGCCGAGTTCCCGCTCGGCGTGTTCACCGCGGTCACCGGTGTCTCCGGGTCCGGGAAGTCCACCCTCATCGGCGAGATCACCGAGGACCTGGCGGGCGTGGAACGCCTGGTCTCGGTCGACCAGAAGCCCATCGGCCGCACCCCGCGCTCCAACCTGGCCACCTACACCGGCCTCTTCGACGTCGTACGCAAGGTGTTCGCGGCCACCGACGAGGCGCGCGCCCGGAGTTACGGCGTCGGACGGTTCTCCTTCAACGTGGCTGGGGGTACCCCCTCTGGGGGAGGGCGCTGCGAGACCTGCCAGGGCGAGGGGTTCGTCAGCGTCGAGCTGCTGTTCCTGCCGAGCACGTACGCGCCGTGTCCGGACTGCGGCGGGGCCCGCTACAACCCCGAGACGCTCGAAGTCACGTACCGGGGACGGAACATCGCGCAGGTGCTGGACCTGACGGTGGAGAGCGCGGCGGAGTTCTTCACGGACACGGCGGCGGTGGCCCGCAGTCTGACCACCCTCCTCGACGTCGGCCTCGGCTACCTGCGCCTGGGCCAGCCCGCCACCGAACTGTCCGGCGGCGAGGCCCAACGCATCAAGCTGGCCAGCGAGTTGCAGCGCGGACGGCGCGGCCACACCCTCTACCTCCTCGACGAACCGACCACCGGGCTCCACCCGGCCGACGTCGAGGTCCTGATGCGCCAACTCCACGGTCTCGTCGACGCCGGCCACACCGTGATCGTCGTCGAGCACGACATGTCGGTCGTGGCGGGCGCGGACTGGGTGATCGACCTGGGGCCGGGCGGCGGGGACGCGGGCGGCCGGGTCGTGGCGGCGGGGACGCCGACGGAGGTCGCGGGGACGGGCGGGAGCGCCACGGCTGCCTTTCTGGCACGGGCGCTTCCCTGAGCTCTGCTACCGCACAGGTCCGCCGTGTTGCGGCTCGGAGTGGCCGATTCCTCGACAGTCACCGTGCCGCGGCGCCAATAGGGTCGGCCACGGAGGGGACGCCCACCCGACCCCGATGAGCAGGAGGCCGTCATGGCCGACGACACCACGATCCAGGAGCGTGCGCTCACCGCGCCGAAGCAGATCCCCGGAACCCCCAACGCGGACGCCGAGCCCCCGACGGTCGCCAGGTCGGGGAGCAACGTCTTCGTCCTCTGGCACGAGTTTCCGCCCGGCTTCGATCCGAACGACCCGCAGCCGGACGTCTTCCTGGCCCGGAGCAAGGACGGGGGAACGACGTTCCTGCCCCGGATCAACCTCAGCGACAGTCGCACGGTCTTCTCCGGCGGCGAGAGGATCGCGGTGTCCGGTACCCGGGTCTATGTGGTGTGGGCCGAGGGCGGCGATGTCGTCTTCCGGCGGGACCGGGAGAACGACGGCATCTTCGCCAACCGCATCAAGCTGAGCAACGCCACCACCGGCACCGATCCCGACTTCCTCCGAGTCGTGGCATCCGGGACCAACGTCTTCGTCGCCTGGCAGGCGGTGGTGAACAACCAGTTCGCCGTCTACTTCACCCGGAGCACCAACGCAGGTGACAGCTTCCAGGCGCCTACGAAGGTCAGCGCCGACAACCCGGAGTCGCCGAGCCCGGACATGACGTTGGTCGGCGACAACCGGGTCCTGCTTGCCTGGCGCGACTCCCACGGCCCCGCGGGCGCGGGCATCGAGATCTTCTACGCCCTGAAGCCGTAGCCGCTCATCGGGTGGTGAGCAGGCCGGCAACGAGGTCGCGCGGCAGGCCGTGGGTGTCGTGCAGGTAGCCGAAGTCCTCGTCCGTCAGCGGTCGTTGGAACTCCGAGCGGGACAGCACGCGGCGCCCTCGTTCGAGGAGTTTCGTGAACCGCCTTTCCTCCTCCAGCAGTTCGTCACGGATCGGTCCGGTGCCGCTGGGCTGGTGGAAGTGGTCGAGGGTGTGCTCGATGAGCTCCTGCGGCAGGTCGGACAAGGTGCGCGGGGAGCCGTCGCGCCTCAGTGTGGTGAGGAGGCGGCGGAGCAGGCGGCGCAGTACGTAGCCGCGGCCGGTGTTGGACGGGCGTACGCCGTCGCCCAGTACGACGATGCTCGAGCGCAGGTGGTCGTGGACGAGACGCATCGAGGGCTCGTCCAGGCCCCACAGCGGCGGCAGCAGTCGCGTCCACGGCTCGAACAGGTCCGTCTCGTAGACCGAGTTGTGGCCCTGGAGGACGGTCAGCAGCCGTTCCAGTCCCATCCCGGTGTCGATGCCGGGCTGCCGCAGGGGTTCGAGGCTGCCGTCCTCGTGGCGCTGGTAGCGCAGGTGGACGTGGTTCCAGATCTCCACCCAGCGGGGGTCGGTGGTCGGGGTGCCCTGGGGTGGGATGTCGCCGGTCCAGACGAAGATCTCCGAGTCGGGGCCGCAGGGGCCGACGGGGCCGTTGGACCACCAGTTGTCCTCGCCGGTCGGCTCCACGGGCACTCCCAACTCCCGCCAGGTGCACAGGGATTCGGTGTCGGGGCCCACCTGGTCGTCGCCGCCGAAGACGGTGACGTGCAGCCGGTCGTGCGGGATGCCGAATCCGTCGCGCAGCAGCTCGTATCCCCACCGCAGACTCTGCGAGTGGCCGTAGTCGCCCAGCGACCAGGAGCCGAGCATCTCGAAGACGGTCAGGTGGGTGAGGTCGCCGATCTCGTCGAGGTCCGTCGTGCGCAGACAGCGCTGGACGTTGAGCAGGCGTCGGCCGTGGGGATGGGGGCGGCCCAGGAGGTAGGGCGTGAGGGGGTGCATGCCGGAGGTGGTGAACAGCACCGGGTCCGAGTCCGGGGGCAGGAGCGAGCTTCCGGTGATGAGGTGGTGGCCGCGCTCGCGGTAGAAGTCGGTGAACGTCCGCAGGGTCTGCTCGGTGTTCATGGCGTTGGTCCTTCAAGTCGTCGGGACCGGAAAGAACCGCGCGAGCAGACGGGGAGAAGAGATACGACGACGACCCGGCGGTCCGTATCCAGCCGCCGGGGAATGTGGTGGAGAGGTCAGGCGTCGGCAGCCGGTGAGCTGGTCGCTCGCGCGGCTGCGGTACGGGTTCGCCTGATGACCTTCATGGGATCAACGCTAACAGTCGGTGCCCGAGCCGTCCTCGGGTTTTTCCTTCGCCGGGCCTAGGCCACCAACGCGGCGTGGGTCCAGTCGGGTTGGGTGCTCGCGCCGGGCTGCGCGGCCCGGGCGAGGGAGCGCCGGTCGGGGTGGCTGCCGGGCGGGATGACCGGCCGTACCTCCACCTCGGCGACCAGCCCGCGGGCCGACACCACCCGCCACACCGAGGCCAGCAGCGAGTCGTCGCCGATGAAGGCGGGCGCCGTGCTGGACGGCCCGCCGGTCACCCGGTACTGCAGGCGTACCGGTTGGACGGGGACGCCGGCGTCCAGTGCGGCCTGGAAGACGGCCCGGCGGAAGTTGCCCTGGGCGCGGCCGCACCAGGTGCTGCCCTCGGGGAAGACCCCGACGGCCTGCCCGTCGCGCAGCGCGTCCGCGATGCGGGCGACCGTGCCGGGGAGGGCGCGCAGCCGGCTGCGGTCGATGAACAGGGCGCCGCGCGCGGCCACCGGCCCGGCCACCGGCCACTGCCGGATGTCGGACTTGGCCAGCATCCGGGCCGGGCGGACGGCGGCCAGCAGCGGGATGTCCAGCCAGGAGATGTGGTTGGCGACCAGCAGCAGTCCGCCGGTGGGCGCGGCGGCGCCGGTGATACGGACCTGGACCCCTGCGGCCCGTACGATCCACCGGCACCACCGCTTCACCCACTCGGCGGGGATCCGCCCGCCGAGCGGCGACAGCACGATCCCGACGATCATCAGGATCGTGACCGCCGCGATCCGCGCCACGGCACGTGGTAGGGCCGTGACGGACCCCGTCGGCTCGATGCACGCCCTGGGGGTGCAGGGCGCGCTGGGCTGCCAGACGCTCATCAGGCCGGGACGAGGGAGAGGAAGTGCCGCAGATAGCGCGGGTTGACCCGGCGCATCGACAGCAGCACATACAGGTCGGCGACCCCGAAGTCCGGGTCGTGGGCGGGCTCGGCGCACACCCAGGCACCGAGGCGCAGGTAGCCGCGCAGCAGGGCGGGGAGTTCAGGGCGGGTGGGCGGGAGAACGCCAGCGCGCGCGGCCGGGGCGGCCGTGTCGGGGACCCAGGGCAGCAGGGGCCGTACCCGGAACTCCTCCGGAGCCAGGTACTTGTCCTGCACCCGGTCCCAGGTCGCCGAGGCGAGCGCGCCGCCGTCCGCGAGCGGGATGGAGCAGCAGCCGGCCAGCCACTCGTGGCCGCGGTCGACCATGTAGCGGGCGATGCCGGCCCAGATGAGGCCGATGACGGCGCCGTCGCGGTGGTCGGGGTGCACGCAGGAGCGGCCGACCTCGACCATTCCGGGGCGGATCGCGTCGAGCGCGCCGAGGTCGAACTCGCCCTCGGAGTACAGCCGTCCGGCGACCGCGGCGCGCTCCGGCGGCAGCAGCCGGTAGGTGCCGACGACCTGGCCGGTCACCTCCTCGCGCACCAGCAGGTGGTCGCAGTACGCGTCGAAGGAGTCGATGTCGTAGCCGGGCTGCGGGGTGGCCAGCAGGGCGCCCATCTCCCCGGCGAACACCTCGTGCCGCAGCCGCTGCGCGGCACGCACATCGGCTTCGTCGCGGGCGAGGGAGACGCTGTAGCGGGTGGGGGCCTCGGACTGCGGGGGACGGTCGAGGGTGGTTACGCCGGTCATGGCTCTCTCCTGATCGCGGGCCGGGTCGGCGGAGCGGGCGGCAGACCGGTGGCGTTCGATCTGCCGCCCCTGTTCTTCCGATGCCGACTGACCTTCGCGTGTCCGGCGCAGAGAGAGCGGGTGTGGGGTTGTTGAACGGCTCGCTCAGCGGGCCGATCGTGCGCTGCCGTTCACTTCGCGGCCACGCACTGCTCCAGCCATCCCCTCGTTTCCGCCTCGTCGAGCACACGCTCCAGGACCAGGTCCCCGGTCATGCCGGGGAAGAACCGGCCCGCGGGCCAGCCCCGCTGGTACGGCGGCGGGTCGAGGACGAGCAGCCGTACGCCGTCAACGACCGGGATGTCCGCGGGAGTTCCCTCGTTCCACACCCACTCGCCGTCCGGGCCCACGAGATTGAAGGAACCGGTGGTCGGCACCTGGCCCGCCGCGTCACGGCACACCGCGGCCTCCTGGGCGGACGGGGCGTGACCGGGCAGGTGGCCGCCGCCCACGAGGACGTCGGCGAGGAGGGTGTGCAGCTGGAAGTTGTCGCCGAGGCCGCTCATACGCAGCACATAGCCGGTGCCGGTCGGCCGGTGGAGCACGACCATCGGCTCGTCGTCGAGGACGAGCAGAGCGTAGTACAGGCACTTGAAGTCGTGGTCGGAGGCCTCCTGCACGGACCTCACCGCCTCCAGCAGCCGGGGGCGCCGGTCGCCGAGCTCGGCCCGCACCGCGGCGTGGTTGAGCATCGCCACGGACGCCATCTCCCACTGGGGCAGTGTCAGCCAGCCCTCCGCAGCGTCCGCTCCGACCCGTTCGAGGGCCGCTTCGTCCAGGGCGTCCGGATCCGGGGCGGGGATCTCTCCCCCGCCGGTCGCCGCCCAGCGTTCACAGAACTCCCCTGCGGCGCCGAGCGCTTCGCCGAGCCCGTCGAAGACGTACGGCGCGCAGGCGCGCGCGTCGGCGCCCCGCTCGACACATGCCCCGACCAGTACGGCGACCAGGCCGCGGGGCCCCAGGGGCACCTCCGGTAGCAGCGCCGCCAGCCGCGGCCCGGCCTGGACGAACTCGCCGTCCCCCGCCTTGGCGTAGTGCTGCTGAATCTCCTGCATCGCGCGCTGAGAACGCTCCCCGTCCCGCTCACGCACAGCGGCCTCGAACCCGGCGACGGCCTCGAGAAACCGCTCCCTCCCCTTACGTCCAAAGATCATGCGCGGACACTACACGCGGCACACAAGCGAGACGGGGCCGGGGAGCACCACTCCCGGCCCCGCCCGTCCGCACGTTTTCGGCGAACGTATTTGTTGCCTGGCCGGCTCTACCGCTTGGCCACCTTCCGAGTGGCCCGCAGCCACTCCTTGTTCATGCTCGTGATCGACACCAGCGGAATGCCCTTGGGGCAGGCGGTGGCGCACTCCCCCGTCAACGTGCAGCCCCCGAAGCCCTCGTCATCCATCTGCGCCACCATGTCCAGCACCCGCGTCTCCCGCTCGGGCGCTCCCTGCGGCAGCACATTCAGATGGTTGATCTTGGCGGAGGTGAACAACATCGCCGCCCCGTTGGGACACGCCGCCACACACGCCCCGCACCCGATGCACTCCGCGTGCTCGAAGGCGAAGTCGGCATCCGGCTTCGGCACCGGCGTCGCATGCGCCTCCGGCGCGGCCCCGGTCGGCGCGGTGATGTACCCGCCGGCCTGGATGATCCGGTCGAAGGCCGACCGGTCCACCACCAGATCCTTGATCACCGGGAACGCGGAGGCCCGCCACGGTTCGATGTCGATCGTGTCGCCGTCCTTGAAGGACCGCATGTGCAACTGACACGTGGTGGTCCGTTCCGGCCCGTGCGCATCCCCGTTGATCACGAGCGAGCACGCACCGCAGATGCCCTCGCGGCAGTCGTGGTCGAAGGCCACCGGGTCCTCACCGCGCAGGATGAGTTCCTCGTTGAGCGTGTCGAGCATCTCCAGGAACGACATGTCGGAGGAGATGCCGTCCACCTCGTACGTGGACATGGCGCCTTCGGCGTCGGCGTTCTTCTGCCGCCAGACGCGCAGGGTGAGCTTCATGCGTAGCTCCGCTGAGTGGGGTGGACGTACTCGAAGACCAGGTCTTCCTTGTGCAGGGTCGGAGCCTCGCCGGTGCCGGTGAACTCCCAGGCGGCCGCGTACGCGAACTCGTCGTCCCTGCGGGCCGCTTCGCCGTCCGGCGTCTGCGACTCCTCGCGGAAGTGGCCGCCGCAGGACTCGCTGCGGTGCAGCGCGTCGAGGCACATGAGCTCGGCGAGCTCCAGGTAGTCGACGACGCGATTCGCCTTCTCCAGCGACTGGTTGAACTCCTCGCCGGTGCCGGGCACCTTGATGCGCCGCCAGAACTCCTCACGGATCTGCGGGATCCGCTCCAGTGCCTTGCGCAGACCGGCATCCGTACGGGCCATCCCGCAGAACTCCCACATGAGTTCGCCGACTTCGCGGTGGAAGGAGTCGGGGGTGCGGTCGCCGTCGACGGACAGCAGCAGGTTGAGCCGGTCCTCCGTCTCCGCCAACACCTCCTGCACGACGGGGTGTTCGGCGGTGACCTTCTCGTGGTGCGGGTTGCGGGCCAGGTAGTCGTTGATGGTCGCCGGCAGCACGAAGTAGCCGTCGGCCAGACCCTGCATGAGCGCGGAGGCACCCAGCCGATTCGCCCCGTGGTCCGAGAAGTTGGCCTCGCCGATCGCGAACAGGCCCGGGATGGTGGTCTGCAGGTCGTAGTCGACCCACAGCCCGCCCATCGTGTAGTGCACGGCGGGGTAGATCCGCATCGGCACCTCGTACGGATCCTCGTCGGTGATCCTCTGGTACATGTCGAAGAGGTTGCCGTACTTGGCCTCGACGGCCTTGCGACCCATGCGCTCGATGGCGTCCGCGAAGTCCAGGTAGACACCCTGACCACCCGGCCCGACGCCCCTGCCCTCGTCGCACACGTTCTTCGCGGCGCGGGAGGCGATGTCGCGCGGGACCAGGTTGCCGAAGGACGGGTAGATGCGCTCCAGGTAGTAGTCGCGCTCGTCCTCGGGGATCTTGTTCGGCGGCCGGTCGTCGCCCCTGGCCTTCGGCACCCAGATCCGGCCGTCGTTGCGCAGCGACTCGCTCATCAGCGTCAGCTTCGACTGGTGGTCGCCGGTGCGCGGGATGCAGGTGGGGTGGATCTGCGTGAAGCAGGGGTTGGCGAAGTAGGCACCGCGCCGGTGGGCCCGCCAGATCGCGGTGGCGTTGGAGTTCATGGCGTTCGTCGACAGGTAGAAGACGTTGCCGTAACCGCCGCTGGCCAGTACGACGGCGTCCGCGAAGTAGGTGTCGATCCTGCCGGTGATGAGATCACGCGCCACGATCCCGCGTGCCCGCCCGTCGACGACGATCAGGTCGAGCATCTCGGTCCGCGGGTGCATCTCGATGTTGCCCGCGGCGATCTGCCTGCTGAGCGCCTGGTACGCGCCGAGCAGCAGCTGCTGGCCCGTCTGCCCGCGGGCGTAGAAGGTCCGCGACACCTGTACGCCGCCGAAGGACCGGGTGTCGAGCAGACCGCCGTACTCACGCGCGAACGGCACGCCCTGCGCCACGCACTGGTCGATGATCTCCACCGAAATCTGCGCCAGGCGGTGGACGTTGGACTCCCGCGCCCTGAAGTCGCCGCCCTTGACGGTGTCGTAGAAGAGGCGGTGGATGGAGTCGCCGTCGTTGCGGTAGTTCTTGGCCGCGTTGATGCCGCCCTGCGCGGCGATGGAGTGGGCCCGGCGCGGCGAGTCCTGGTAGCAGAACTGGACGACGTGGTAGCCCTGTTCGGCGAGCGTGGCACCCGCGGAACCGCCCGCCAGCCCCGTGCCCACCACGATCACCGTGTGCTTGCGCCGGTTGGCCGGGTTGACCAGCTTGGCCTCGAAACGGCGCTTGTCCCAGCGCTCGTTGACGGGGCCGGAGGGGGCCTTGTCGTCGGCGACGGGCTCGCCGGTGTTGTAGTCCGCGAAGTCGGTCATGTTCAGCTCACCACTCCGGTCATGACGCCCACGGGGACGGCGATGAAACCGGCCGTGAGCAGCAGTGCGAGGACGTTGGCGACGGTCTTCAGGGCGCGGTCGCGGGCGCGGCTGCCGACGCCGAGGGTCTGCGCGGCGCTCCAGAAGCCGTGCCGGACGTGCAGACCGAGCGCGAGCATCGCGACGATGTAGATGACGTTGCCGTACCAGGTGGAGAAGGTGTCCACGACGTTCTGGTACGGGTGGCCCTCCTGGAAGCCGCCCGAGTGCACGGTGCCGGTCGTCAGGTCGAGGATGTGCCACACGATGAACAGGCCGAGGATGATCCCGCCCCAGCGCATGGTGCGCGTCGCGTAGCTGGCCCGCGGCCTCTTGTGCACGTACTTGCTGGGCCGCGCCCTGATGTCGCGGCGGCTGAGCTGGTAGGCGGACGTGGCGTGGGCGACGACCGCGACCACGAGCACGACCCGGATCAGCCAGAGCGTCCACTCGTAGTGCATGAACGGCTCGCCGATGGTGCGCAGCCAGTGGGCGTAGTGGTTGAACTCGCCCGCCCCGAAGAAGATCTTCAGGTTGCCGATCATGTGGACGACCAGGTACAGCAGCATGATCACACCGCTGACGGCCATCACCGTCTTCTTGCCGACGGTGCTGTCCCACACGGTGCGCGCCATGGACGGCCGTCGGTCCGTCCGCGTTGCCAGAGCCATGACTCAAGACGCTAGGGCCGAACGGCCCCATCGGTCCAAGACATGGTCCGGCTTGATTCAATAGGGAACAGCTATCGTACGACTCATGCAGTTCCAGCAGCTCCAGTACTTCGTGGCGGTCGCCGAGACCCGGCACTTCACCCGGGCCGCCGACCTCGTCCATGTCGCGCAGCCGTCGCTGTCCCAGCAGATCAAGGCGCTGGAGCGGGAGCTGGGGGCCGATCTGTTCCTGCGGGCACGCGGCAACATCACGCTCACCGACGCGGGCGAGGCGCTGCTGCCGCTGGCCCGCCGCATCCTGGCCGACGCGGACACCGCCCGGCACGAGGTGCAGGAGCTGGTGCAGCTGCGCAGCGGCCGGGTGCGGCTGGGCGCGACGCCAAGCCTGTGCACGGGTCTGCTGCCGGACGTGCTGCGCGCCTTCCACGACCGCTATCCGGGCATCCGGCTGCTGATCGAGGAGGGCGGCTCCCACGATCTCGTACGCGAACTCGCCCGCGGCGCCCTCGACTTGGCGCTCGTCGTCCTGCCGCTGCCGACGCCGTCCCCCGCGCTGACGACGGTGGAGCTGCTGCGCGAGGACCTGGTGGTGGTCTCGTCACCGGAGTCGCCCGCACCCGCCGGCCCCGGACGGCGCACGGTACGCATCGCCGACCTGGAGAGCGCACCCATGGTGATGTTCCGGCACGGCTACGACCTGCGCGAGCTGACCGTGGCCGCGTGCCGCGCCGAGGGCTTCGAGCCGGACTTCGCGGTGGAGGGCGGAGAGATGGACGCGGTGCTGGGGTTCGTCCGGGCCGGGCTCGGCGTGGCCGTCGTACCGCGCATGGTCGCGGCACGGTCCGGCCGCGGGCTGCGGGTCACCCCGCTCGCCCGGCCCGGACTGCACCGCACCATCGCACTGGCCCACCGCAGCGACGTGGCACCGCCGCGGGCGGCCCGCGAGCTGCAGCGGATGCTACTGGAGCGATGAACCGGGCCGGGGCCTAGGGCTCTTCTGATGGATCTCCGTGGGAGAAGGAGCGGCGTTCGGTGCGTGCTCTCGGCGTGCCGGGCGGAAGCCCTCGTAGCGGAGCTA
>NZ_JBEYVO010000038.1:0-115675 GCF_040644055.1 Streptomyces sp. NPDC047043 | reverse complement strand
GGGCCGGGTACGGAGTCCGTACCCGGCCCCACGCCGTTGCGGTCAGGGAGCGGGTGGTGTCTGCCCACCGGTCAGGAAGAAGGTCTTGCTGGCGATGGCCCACTCGCCCTTCTCCCGGACCAGGGTGAAGTAGTTGGTGAAGTCGGATCCGAGGTATCCGGTCTCCTCCAGGACCGCCGCCGCCACGTTCCCGGTGATCTCCACGGACCGGACGGTGTGCGTGTAGCCGTCGAGCCAGAGCGCGGGATCGGGACTTCCGGCGACGACGTCGAGGAATCGCCCGATGGGAACGGTGACCAGTTCCTCCCCCAGATATCCCCACATGTGCGCGTCGGGACGAAAGGCCGATCCGACGAGTTCCGGATCGGAGGCGGATACTCCCGCCACGTATTTCCCGATCACCTCGCGTACGGCGTCGATGTCCATGTCAGTTCCCATGTGCCGGGTGTTCCTTTCCGTCGTCTCCGTTCGATTCGAACACGCCGACGCGGGAAAGCATCGGCCTCTTGGGACTCCATGACGTGACGGACAAGGACTGTGCGCGGCTGGACAAGACCGTACGACCGTCGCACGGCGATCATTGGGCAAAGCAACCGGTGTCCCTGAAGCCGTGGAGGGCTCGATGGAACTGAGTAGACGCGGAGTGCTCCGGACCGGGGCGCTGGGGGGTGCGGCACTGCTGAGCGGCGGGCTTCTGTCCGCCTGCGCCGGCGGAGCGAACACGGGTACGGGAGGATCCGGCTCCGCCGGACCGACCGGCGCCCCCAAGCGGGGCGGGACCTTCGTGCACGGCATTTCCGGCGGGAGCTCGAAGGACAGCCTCAGCGCCTTCGTGATCAACTCCGCCTCGGACTTCGGCCGTTTCTGCGCGATGTACGAAACCCTGTGGTTCCCGTCGGCTGACTACACCATTCAGAAGAAGCTCGTCGACGAGTACTCCGTCAACAAGGCCGCGGACGAATGGACGATCCGGCTGAAGTCCGGTGTCGAGTTCCACAACGGGAAGAAACTCACGGCCGAGGACGTGCTCCACTCGTTCACCACCCTGCTGGACCCGAAGACTGCCGCTGCCTACGCGGGTTCCCTTTCGGACCTGGACCTGGCGAACAGCAGGAAGGTCGACGAACTCACCGTCCGGCTGAAACTGAAGTCGGGCCTGACGAATCTTCCCGAGATCCTGTCGACCTTCATCCCGATCATCCCGGTCGGCTACGACCCGGCGAAGCCGGTCGGCACCGGCCCGTTCAAGCTGAAGAGTTTCGAACCGGGCCGGCAGACCACCTTCACCCGTCACGAGAACTACTGGCAGCACGGCAAGCCGTACCTGGACTCCCTGACGATCATCGACTTCGCCGACGAGTCCAGCCGGGTCAACGCGCTGCTGTCGGGCCAGGTGATGGGCGCGGACACCATCGAGTTCTCGCTGCTCCCACAGCTCCAGGGCAGGGCCGGGGTCAGCCTGCTGCACCAGCAGACCAACAGCTTCGTGCCCCTGCAGATGCGGACCGACAAGGCGCCCTTCGACGACCCCCGGGTACGCCAGGCGTTCCGGCTGCTCGTCGACCGCAAGGCGCTCAACGAGGCGTCCTTCCTCGGGCACGCCCGCATCGCCAACGACCTCTACGCGCCGTCCGACCCGCTGTACGACTCCTCGCTCCCGCAGCGCGAGCAGGACGTCGCCCAGGCGAAGTACCTGCTGAAGCAGGCGGGCGCGGAGAACCTGAAGGTCACGCTGACCACCGCCGACCTGGGCGCGGGCATCGTCAGCCTGTCGCAGGCCTTCGCCGAGCAGGCGAAGCGGGCCGGGGTGACGGTCACCGTCGACAAGGTCGACCAGGCCACGTTCTACGGCCCGAACTACGGCAACTGGCTGTTCTCCCCCAACCTGACGACCCCGGCGAACTACTTCTACACCTGCCAGTCGAGCGACGCTCCGACGTCGACGACGAACTACACGCACTTCAAGGACCCGGAGTTCGACGCGCTCTACCGGCAGGCGGTCTCCGAGACGGACACCGCGAAGCAGAAGGAACTGGCCCACCGGATGCAGAAGATCCAGTACGACCGGGGCGGCTACATCATCGCCGGGTTCTACGACGCCTTCGACGGCCACAGCAACCGGCTCGGCGGGCTCAAGCCCGATGTGTCCGGTCTGGCCCTGTACCGCTACGCCGACCTGTGGCTGGCGTGACCGTGGCCACTCCCGTCGTGCTCGCCGAGGGGCTCGGCCATCCGCAGGGTCCGGACGTACTCGCCGACGGCTCGGTGGTCTTCGCCGAGACCTACCGGGGCCGGGTGGCCCGGTTTCGCGCGGGCGACGGTGTGACCACGCTCGCGGAGACCGGCGGCGGCCCGAACGCGGTGCTCGCGGCGCCGGACGGCTCCCTGTACGTCACCCAGAACGGGGGCCAGGCCGGTCCGTGGCGGTCCCCGGACCAGCGTCCGCCGGCCGTGCTCCGGCTGGCCCCGGGGTCGTACACCTCCGAGACCGTGGCGACCGAGGCGGACGGTGTGCCTCTCCTCGCCCCGCACGATCTCGCCCTCGGACGCGACGGCACGTTGTACTTCACGGACTCCGGCACCTGGGCGCCCGAGACCCGCCCCGATCCGGGCCGGCTGATCGCCGTGGCCCCCGACGGCGGTGTCCGCACGGTGCTGAACACCGGGCACACCTTCCCGAGCGGCATCGCGGTGGCCGACGACGGCTCGCTGCTCTGGGCCGAGTGCTACACCCACCGCATCCTGCGGCTGCCGCCCGGCGGCGAACCGGAGGTGCTGTGCACCCTGCCGGAGGAGCAGTTGCCCGAGTCCCTGAAGACCGGCCCCGACGGCACCCTGTGGGTCGCCGGGCTGTTCGCCGGGGGGATCGTGGTCCTGGACCGGCACGGCCGACAGACCGACTTCGTGCACACCGGGGGTCTGCCGCTCAACTCCGTCCTCGCGGACGGCACCCTGTACGTCACGGACCTCGGCCCTTACGACGACTCCGCCCCGGACGACACGGCACAGATGGTGGGACGATTGCTGGCGGTGGCACTGTGACCGACGACACCGAGATCCTCGCCGACCTGCTCGGCCACCCGGAGACTCCCGAACTCCTCCCGGACGGCGGGGTGTTGTTCGCCGAGACCGACAGCGGCCGGATCTGCGTGCGCTACCCCGACGGTCTGCTCGCCACCTTCGCGGTGCCCGGCGGCCGTCCGTACGGCTGCCTCTTCGGCAGCGACGGCCACCTGTACGTCACCCAGAGCGGCCACGACGGGGAGGGGCGGCTCGCTCCCCGCTCGGTGCCGCCCTCGCTGCAGCGGGTGAGCCCTGACGGCACCCGTTCCGAGGTGCTCGTGACCGAGGCCGACGGGCTGGCGTTCACCGCGCCCAACTCGCTGGCCTGGGCCCCCGACGGGCGGCTGTACGTCACCGACTCGGGCCACTGGGACCCCGACCTGCGCTCCGATCCGGGATACCTGTACGCGGTCCGCCCGGACCACGGTGCCGAGGTCGTCCTGGAGCTCGGGCCCACCTTCCCCAACGGCGTGCTGGCCGAGAGCGACGGCGGTGTGGTGTGGGTCGAGTCCTACACCCGCCGGGTGTGCCGCCTGCTGCCCGGCGGACGCACCGAGCACATCACCACCCTGCCCGAGGGCCACACCCCGGAGGCGGTCAAGGCGGACGCGGACGGCAACCTCTGGATCGCCAACTTCGAGGCGGGCGGCATCGACGTGATCGCCCGGGACGGCACCCCGCTGCGCGAGGTCGTCCTCGGCGGTGTCCCCATCAACTTCGCGTTCGGCGACGGGGAGTTGTACGTCGTCGACTTCGGCCTCACCGCCCACGAGACCCCGTACGGCTACCGCCCCGGACAGCTGAGGCGGACGGCCTGCCGGACCGCCGGAGCGCCCGTCCTGCGTGGCGCGCTGGACCCCTCCGGCACCTGACGGACCACGAACGGCCACGAACACCAGGAGAGCGACACCATGTCCACCCCGCTCACGATCGACGTGCTGGAAGCCGACTTCGGCGGTATGCCGCAGGGCGGCGACCTGCTGCCCGACGGCCGGTTCGTCAGTGTCGACACCCACACCGGCCGGCTCGTCGGCTGGTCCCCCGAGACCGGAACGCACAGCCTCGGCAAGACCACCTCCGGGCCCATCGCCGTCGCCATCGGCACCGACGGAGCCGCCTACCTGGCCCACACGGGCGGCCGGATCGGTGACTTCTGGGTCGCCGACGACGCCGTCGAGCCCTGTGTGCAACGGCTGCGACTCGGCGCCGAGGAGGCGGAGACGCTGCTCACCGAGGTGCAGGGCGTACCGCTCGTCGCACCGCACGACCTGGCCTGGGGAGCCGACGGACGGCTCTGGGTCGCCGACTCGCACATCTGGGAGTGGGACGAGGACCTGCGCGAGGAGCGCAGCGGCAACGGCCGGATCATCGCCGTCGACCCCGACGGCACCGCCCGGACCGTCGTCGACACCGGGGTCAGCTTCCCGGCCGGGATCGCCGCGGAGGCGGACGGCTCGATCGTGTGGACCGAGGCGTATCTCGACCGGGTACGGCGCCGGCGGCCGGACGGCACCGTCGAGACCGTCGCCCAGCTGCCTCACGGGCACATCCCGCACGGCATCCGCTGCGCGACGGACGGCAGCCTCTGGATCACCTCCTTCGGCTCCTCCACCCTCGACGTGGTGGCCGCCGACGGAAGCTCGGTGCGGTCGCTGCCGCTCGGGGAGAACGACCGTCCCATGAACCTGACCTTCGACGGGGAGTCCCTGTACGTGGTGGAGTTCCTGGAGGACGACGAGGGCGAGATGACGGGCCGCCTGTTGCGCGTCGGCACCGGCGTCCCGGGGGCGCCCATGGCGCGCGGCGCGCTGCTGTGAGGGGTGCGGACGCGGTGCCGGGTCGGCCCTGCGCGCGATACACCTGATGCACGGTCTTCGCACGCCCCTCCTGCTGCGGACGCCTTCGTCCGGCATCGCCGAGGCGCCGGGCCACCCTCGGGGGAGTGGCCCGGCGCCTCGGCGACGAAACGGGATCAGCCGCCCGTCAAGTCCCTTTCGATGGCGGCGAGTTCGTCCGCGCTGCCCTGGACCTTGGGCCCGCTGAACCACTTGCGGGCGGACAGCCCCCACCATGCGCCGGCGAAGCCCAGCACGACCACCACGGCGACCGGCGCGTAGTTGAAGCTGGTGGCGGTGACAGGGCTGACCTGCGGGAGCATGAAAAGGACGGTCACGAACACCACCCAGACCACGGCCGTGACGGCGACCGGCTTGCTCCACCGACCCAACTGCCAGGGCCCGGCGACGAAATCGTCGCCCTGCCGCAGCCGCAGATAGATCGGGATGACGTAGGCGATGAAAAGACCGATCACCGCGATCGACGTCACGGCCGCGTACGCGGTCGGGTTGATCAGGTACGGCAGGCCCAGCAGGAAGGCACCACCGGAGGCGAGCCAGACCGCGTTGGTGGGCGTACGGGTGTGGTCGCTGATCCGGTGCCAGATCCTGGAGCCCGGGAGGGCGCCGTCGCGCGAGAAGGCGTAGATCATGCGGGAGTTGGCGGTCACCGACGACATGCCGCAGAAGAACTGGGCGCCGATGACGATCAGCAGGAGCAGCTTGCCGCCGGTGGCCCCGAGCGCGTCGAGGAAGATCTGGACCGGGGGTACGCCGGTGTCGCTGCCGAGCGCGCCGCTGTAGCTCTGGATGGCGAAGGTGACACCGATCAGCAGGATCCAGCCGGCGACCAGGGAGACCAGGATCGAGTTGACGATGCCGCGGGGTCCGGAGCGCGCCGCGTCATGCGTCTCCTCCGTCATGTGCGCGGAGGCGTCGAAGCCGGTCAGGGTGTACTGGGCGAGCAGCAGGCCCAGGAGGGAGACGTAGAGGCCCGAGCCCCAGCCGGTGTTGTTGACGAAGTGACCGAAGACGAAGCTCGCGGACTGGTGCTTGCCCGGGAAGACGACCAGGGCCAGGACGACGATCGCCACGCCGATGACCTGCCACCACACGCTGATGTTGTTGAGCAGGGCGACGACCTTCACGCCACGGACGTTCAGGAGCGCGTGGACGAGAAGGGTGATGCCGAACAGCAGGACGGTGTGGCCGGGGGTGGCGGCGAAGCCGAACTGGAGGTCCAGGAAGGCGTTGAGGAACTGGGCGAGGCCGAAGTCGATGCCGGCGGTGACGGCGACCTGGCCGAGGAAGTTGAACCAGCCGGTGAACCAGGCCCAGGCGGGGCCGTTGGTCCTGGCGAGCTTGGCCGCCCAGTAGTAGAGGCCGCCGGCCGTGGGATAGCTGGAGCAGACCTCCGCCATGCCCAGGCCCACGGTGAGGGTGAACAGACCGACGATCGGCCAGCCCCACACCATGACGGCCGGGCCGCCGGTGTTCATGCCGAAGCCGTACAGGGTCATACAGCCGGAGAGGATGCAGATGATGGTGAAGGAGACGGCGAAGTTGGAGAACGCCGACATGCTGCGCTCCAGCTCCTGGGCGTAGCCCAGTTCGTGGAGACGGGCTTCGTCGTCGGTCGAGGCGGAGGGTCTTGCTCTCGTCTTGTCGGTGGTCATCGGGAGGACCCCTTCGTTCGGGTTGTCGCGCTGCTAACGCCGTGCGGGGAGGGCGTGGGGCTACTGGGAGGTCATGCCGCCGTCGACGGTGACGACGCTGCCGGTCATGAAGCTGGCCTCGTCGGAGGCGAGGAAGAGCGCGACGTTGGCGATCTCGCGCGGGTGGCCGGGGCGCCCGATGGGCTGGAAGGAGTCGATGGTGTCGTAGACGTGGTCGAGGCCGCCGAGGAGTTCGGCGTGGGCGTGGTTGATCGGGGTGTCGACCCAGCCGGGACAGATGACGTTGCAGCGGATGCCCTGCTTCACATAGTCCAGGGCCACGCCCTTGGTCAGCATCACGCTCGCGCCCTTGGAGGCGGAGTAGACCGTGAGGAAGGGCTCACTCACAAGGCCGTTCACGCTGGAGATGTTGACGATCGATCCGCCGCCCTGGACCAGCATGTGCGGGATCACTGCCCGGCAGCCGTAGAGCTGTCCCTTGACGTTGACGTCGAGGGTCCTGTCGATGATGTCGTCGGGGACCTCGTGCAACAGTCCGGGCAGGTTGACGCCGGCGTTGTTGACCAGGACGTCCACCCTTCCCCACAGTTCCACCGCGGCCGCGACCATCGCGTCCGTCTCGGTGCTGGACGAGACGTCGACAACCCGCCCCTCGGCCGTCCCGCCCGCCTCCCTGATCTCGCGCGCGGTCGTCTCGGCCGTCCCGGCACCGACGTCGGCGCACAGGACCAGCCCGCCCTCCTCGGCGAGGCGGTGGGCGATGGCCCTGCCGATGCCGGATCCGGCGCCGGTCACGATGCAGACCTTGTCCACCACTCGGCCGGTGGACGCGGGAGCGGTGGTATGGGGAGAGGTCACCATGGGCTGGGGCTCTCTTTCAGGGCAGAGGAGGCGACGGTTCGAGGTCGGACGGCGCGCCTCAGGGACACAGGAGTGGGCCGGCGCAGCCGGTTCGTCCGATCGGACAACAGCCGATGCCGTCCGGCCGGGGCCCGTGGCGGCGGCGCGGCGGCCAGTCCGCTCCGATCTGCGCATTCGCCACGCGAGATGTCACAATGCTCGGGTGTCCTCCTTCCTGTGTCATTGGACGATCTACCAACAAACCACGGCCGAGTCGGTGCGACAGTCCGAACGGTGGCGCACTGCAGGAGGCAGGCCGTGATCTCCCTCGACGGCAAGGTGGCGGTCGTCACGGGCGCCGCCAGCGGTATCGGCCGGTCGGTGACGCGTGCCTTCGTGGCGGCCGGGGCCAAGGTGCTCGCCGCGGACATCGACGAGCCGGGCGTACGGCGTACCGCCGAGCTGTGCGATGCCCCGGGGGCGGTCCTGCCGATGCGTGCCGACGTCTCCGACCCCGGCGACATGGCCACCGCGGTCGGCGCGGCCGAGGAGACCTGGGGGCGCCTGACCACCATGGTCAACAACGCGGCGCTTTCCATCCCCGGCACCGTGCTGGACACCACGGTCGAGGACTTCGACCGGATGCTCGCCGTCAACCTCCGCGGGGTCTTCCTCGGCTGCAAATACGCGGTCCCCGCGCTGCTGCGGGCGGGCGGGGGCTCGATCATCAATATGGGCTCGGTCAACAGCCTCGTCGCCGAGCCCGTGCTGGCGGGGTACACGGCGAGCAAGGGAGGCGTCCTGATGCTGACCAAGGCCGTGGCACGGGACTTCGCCTCCGCGAGTGTGCGGTGCAACTGCATCTGCCCCGGGTGGGTCGACACACCCATCAATCTCGCCCACGCGGAACGGATGGGCGGCATCGAGGCGGTCCGCGACACCCTGCCCTCCTGGCAGCCCATCGGACGGGAGGGCCGACCCGACGAGATCGCCTCGGTCGCGCTGTTCCTCGCCTCCGACCTGTCCACTTTCATGACCGGTTCGGCCGTCGTCGCCGACGGTGGCATGACCGCGATCTGAGAGGCGTGATGACAGAGGGTTCAGCGTACGGACCGAGCCCCACCCTGGAAGCGCTCACGGCGGCGCTGGGTGCCGGCGTGCTGCGCGCGGTGCTCCTGCCCGAACCATCGCTTCCGGTCACCGGGGTGCGGGTCCACGAGTCGGGTTCCGTCCAGGGGCCCGGACGCGGTGAGATCGTCCTCGCCATCGGGGTGGAGGACGTGGCGGCGGTAACCGGGCTGCTGCGTCGGCTGGCCGGCGTCGTGGCGGCGGTGGCCGCGAAGTGCCCCGACCGCAACGACGCCGAACTCCTCGGGGCCGCGGCCGAGCACGGCTGCGGAGTCCTGCTGCTCGACGACGGCGTCGACTGGCTGCAGACGGTGGCGCTGCTGCAGGGGGAGATCGCGGGGCACGCCACCGAGTCGGACGAGGTGTCGGGCGCGTCCGCGGGGCCGGCCCACGACCTCTTCGAACTGGCCGACCTCGCCGCCGACGCGATCGGGGGGCCGGTGACCGTCGAGGACGCCCAGGGCTGGCTGCTCGCCTACTCCCGGGACCAGGCCGGAGGCGACACGGTGCGGGCCCAGACACTCCTCAACCGCCGTGCCCCGGCCGAGTTCACCCGCGCGCTGACGGAACGCGGCATCCGGCAGGCGATCGGGCGCGGCAACACCGCGGTGACCGTACGTGACGTGGTGCCGGGCGCCGCAGGGCGGCTCGGAATGGGCCTGCGCGTGGGTGGTTTCGCCCTGGGATCGATGTGGGCGGTGGTCGAAGGTGCCGACCAGGAGCGGGTCGCGGCCTTCACTCGGATCGGCCACCGCGCGGCGGCCCATCTGATGCGCCGCCGTACCGAGGAACACCGCACCCGTCACGTCGAGATGGAGCAACTCGCCGTCCTCCTGCACGGCGGTCCCGCCGTGACGGGTTCGGCCGACACGATCGACCTGCCCCACGGAACCCACTGGGTGGCGGCGCTGGCCGTCGCCCCCAGCGACGCCTCGGATCGCGCTGTCACCCGCTCCCGTCTCGAACACGGGCTCGCACTGATGCCGCGGGCCGCCGGGATGACCGTGCACGCGGGCCAGTTGTCGAATCTCTGGTATCTCGTCCTCACCGTGACCGGCTCCCGCGAGCCGACCCGGGCCGTCGTCGGCTCCTGGGTGCGGGACCTGCTCGACGACGGCCCTCAGGGGCGGCTGCCCATTCACGCCGGGATCGGCTCGGCCGCCCAGCACCGGGACGAACTGCCGCGCTCACGCAAGGAGGCCGAACGGGCCCTCGCCGTCGCCCGCCTCGCCGTGAGCCCCGGGCCTCCGCTCGACTTCGTGGACTGCTGGGCGCGTGCCGCCCTGCTGCGGCTCCTCGACCCGACCGTGGTGGCCGATCTGGAGACCGCGACCCCGCTGTGGCGGCTACGGAGCCAGGACACGGCCCACGGTACTGACTACGTCCCGACGCTCCATGCCTGGCTGGAGCACCAGGGCAACGTCCGCACCGCCGCCGAGCGGCTCCACGTGCATACGAACACGCTGCGCTACCGCCTCGGCAAGATCGAACAGACGATGGGCGTCGACCTGACGGACCCGGACATCAGGCTCATCCTGTCGCTCCAGCTCAAGGCCATGTACGGAGCCTGAGCGATCTGTTCCGGGTCACGCCGGGAACGCCGAGCGGGCCAGTGCCCCGAAGTCCATGACCTGGGCAGTGCCGTTGACGCCACGTGCCAGGTCGGAAACGAGGTAGCAGATGGCCGCGGCTATCTCCTCGGCCCGGTGCACGGGGTAGGGCTGGCCCTCGAACCCGGCCTCGGTCAGACCGAGGTCGGTGCGGGACATCGGGGTGTCGACGATGCTGGGGGCCACGCAGTTGACCCGTACACCGTCCGGCTCCAGGTCGGTGGCGAGGGCCTTGGCCAGCATCAGGACACCGCCCTTGGAGGCGCAGTACGGCACCATGCCGGGCGCGGCCACGAATCCCGAGTCCGAGGCGACGAAGACGATCGCGCCGCCGCCCCTCGCCCGCATGGCGGCCGACGCGTGTTTCGCCAGGAGGAACTGGCCGGTGAGGTTGACCTCGATCGTCCGCGTGAACTCGGCATGGGTGATGTCCGCCGGTGACTTGCCCATGGGACCGGAGACGCCGGCGCAGCCCACCGCGATGTCAGGGCCGCCGCAGGCGCGCACCGCCTCGGCGAGCGACTCCTCATCGGTGACGTCTCCGGTGTGCCAGCGCACGCCGTCGGGAAGGCCGGGTGGGGGCGGCGCCAGGTCGAGCACGGTCACGGTGACGCCCTCGGCGAGAAGGGCGGTGACGGTGGCCCGCCCGATGCCGCTGCCACCGCCGGTGACCAGAGCCGTGCGGCCCTTGAGGTGAAGGTCCACTGTCAGTCCTCGTTCTGACGGGGGGCGAGGGAGAAGTCGAAGGGGACGGCCCCCGGGTCGACCATGGTGGTGCCGCCGTCCACGGTGAGGGTGGTGCCGTTGACGTACGACGCGCCGGGGCCGAGCAGCCAGAGCACGGCGTCGGCGATCTCCTCGGCCAGGGCGGGGCGGCGCTGCGGCACCAGGGCCGTGACGGCGTCGTACGACGCGTCGATGCCGAGGCCGAGGGGTTCGCCGAACTCGCGCATCTCCTGGTCGGCCATCTCCGTGCGTGTCCAGCCCGGGCAGACGGTGTTGGCGCGGACGCCGAGCGGGCCGAACTCGGTGGCGATCGACGCCGTCAGCATGGCCGCGCCGGCCTTGGAGGCGGCGTATGCGGCCATCCCGGACGGGGCGCGAAGCCCCGCGATGGAACCGACGGTGACGAACGCGCCCCGGGAGCTGGTGAGTTCGGGCAGGGCGGCGCGGGCGAGGAGGAACACGGAGGTGAGGTTGGTGCGCAGGGTGGCGTCCCAGTCCTCGTCGGAGAGGTCGGCGACGCCGCCGGGGCGCATGATGCCGGCGTTGGCGACGACCCCGTCGAGCCGGCCGTACTCGCGCACGACGGCGGCGACCAGGTCCTCGACCTCGCCGCGGACGGTGACGTCGGCGACGTACGCGGTGCCGCCGCAGCCGTCCGCCACCTTGTCGAGCGGCTCGCGCCGCCGTCCGCAGACGGCGACGCGGGCCCCGGCGGCCGCGGCCCGGTGGGCGACGGCGGCACCGATGCCGCTGCTCGCCCCCGCGACCAGATACACCGGTTCCGATCGCACGGTCACCGCACCTCCGCCGTACGGGTCCTGACCGCGAACCCTCCGACGACGGCGACCACAACCAGCCCGATCGCGGCGTAGGCCGCGTAGATCGACGGCGAGGGCACCTTGTAGACGGCGCCGAAGAGCGCGCCTCCGGTGATCACCAGGCCGACGACGGTGGCGATCCACGTCTGGGCCGGGCCCGCGTGCCCCTTGAGTCCGCGCGGTGCGCCCAGGCACATGGCGAGGTAGATCGCGGCGAGGCAGAAGATGCCGAAGGCGGACAGCCAGGCGTACCAGCCGAAGTAGTCGGGCAGGCCCGGGACCGCCACGCCCTCGGGGAAGGCCTGGCTGACCAGGAGGGTGAGGAGGTAGACGACGGCCACGACCGCCGTGCCGCCGACGGGGGTGCCGCGGCGTGCGCTGACCCGGGTCAGGGGCTTGGGCAGCCAGCCGTCCTTGGCCATGGTCAGCACACCGCGGGTGACGGCCACCGAGACGCCGATGTACACGGCCAGCATGTCGAGCAGGATGACCAGCTCGACCAGACGGGCGACCCAGGTGGTGCCGAAGGCGCCCGGCGACGCGAGGGCGACGAGCGGGGCCCCGGCGTTCTTGGCGACCGCGTCGACGCTGAAGTGGAACCCGGCGATCTGGGCGTAGCAGCCGAGCAGGAAGAACACAGCGGAGGCGATCAGCGAGATCATGACCGCCCGGGGGACGGACCGCTTGGGGTCGGCGGTCTCCTCGGCGAGGTTGGCGGCGGACTCGAACCCGGTGAAGAGCAGGACGCCGTAGATGACCGAGAAGGCGATCCCGCTCCAGCCCTGTGCGGAGCTGGACGGCTTGAAGGCGGTGAGGCTGTTGTCGCCGCCCACCTTGACGATCAGGTAGACGAAGAACACCGCGAGGACGCCCATGGAGATCAGGGCGAGCGCCAGCTGGACCTTGACGGAGATCTGTACGCCGATGTGCACGATAGCGGTCACCAGAGCGAGGAAGGCCAGCTGCCAGACCCACACGGGTATGGCGTCGAAGCCGAACTCGGCCTTGAGGTCGTCGTATACCGTGCCGCCGATCAGCACGGCGATACCGGCGCCGAGGACGAGGACACCGGCGTAGTAGACGTATCCGGCCGCCGCGCCGAGGCGGGCACCGAGTCCCTCGGTGACGTAGTTGTACAGGGAGCCGGCGGCCCGGATGCGGCGGGCGTAGGTGGCGACGATCCAGCCGATGGCGAGCATGCCGATGGTGCCGAGCAGCACCGAGAAGGGGGCGGCGGCGCCCGCTCCGTTACCGGTGGCGGTGGTGATGCCCACCAGCATCGGGAGCAGTACGGAGACGGAGAACACGGGGCCCATGAACCCGACGGACTGGGCCACCACATCGGTCAGGGACAGCGTGCCGGAGGGCGCGGGGGCCTCGGAGCCGGTGCTGGGTGGTGCGGTCTGGTGCGACATGGATCGCTCCATCCGGGAAGGCGCGCCTGCACGGAGGGCGAGGCGCGGGACGGGGACGGGGCCAGGCGGACCAGCCCATCGTTTGGGTCCGTACAATATGGATGCCGAGGCCCGCCGACAAGGGGTCGGGGGCAGAGATTGACGAATCCGCAACCAACTTGCCGTGACAGCCGCCCCATCCTATTGTTTGACCCCGAATAACTTGACCGTCGCGCGCCCGGCGAGGCGGCCCCTCGACGGGACCGGCCGGTCCCGTCCGCGAGACAGTCCGGCCTCACCCCGCCGACCGGCCCCGGAGCCCGGCACACAGGTGCACCCGGGGCGGCCTCCGGGGAGTGCACTGCCAGGGCCGGGCGGGCGACGCGAAGGGCCCGTGCGCACGAGGTGCGGCGACCAGAAGGAGAGACCCGACATGCGGGCCCTTGTCCTGCGGCACGATCACGCCTCACTGTCCGGGCCCGTGGGTGACCGACTGGTCCAGCACGGCTTCACCCTCGACGAACGCATCGTCGTACCCGCCGAGCGGCAGCACGACCCGGCCGTCGAGTTCGACTTCCCGGCGCCAGAGGAGTACGACCTGATCCTGGCGCTCGGCGCGCCCTGGTCCGTCTACGACCGGCCCACCGTCGGCACCTGGATCGACGGCGAGCTGGAACTGCTGCGCCGGGCGCACGCGCGGGACCTGCCGGTGCTCGGGATCTGCTTCGGAGCCCAGGCCCTGGCGACCGCGCTGGGCGGGGGCGTCGAGCGTGCGCCGCGTCCGGAGATCGGCTGGATGACCGTCGACTCCGACGCCCCGGACCTGCTGCCGCAAGGCCCCTGGTTCCAGTGGCACATCGACCGCTTCGCCGTGCCACCCGGCGCCGTGGAGCTGGCCCGCAGCCCGGTCGGCCCCCAGGCCTTCCGGACCGGGCGCGCACTCGGGGTGCAGTTCCACCCGGAACTGACCGAGGAGACCCTGAGCCAGTGGCTCGACCTGGGCGGCGCACGCCAGGCCGAGGGGTACGGCATCGACCCCGGCCGGCTGCTCACAGAGACCGGCGCCCGGCGCGAGGAGTCCCGACGGCGGGCCCATGGCCTGGTGGACGGGTTTCTCCGTACGGCGCTTCCCGGCCCTTCCGTGCACCTGCGGCAGCCCTGACACAGACGTGGACGCCCCGACCCCGGGCGTTCTCGACCCCCACACAGAGGAGACGACACGATGAACAGGAAGACCACCCTCGTAGCCGGCCTCGCCGCCGCCACGCTCGCGCTCGGCGGCACCGCGTTCGCCACCCAGGGTTCCGCCTCCACGGACCACCGGAGCGCGAAGGCCACGTCGGCGCAGTCGACCACCGAGTGCAACAAGCGGGTGGCGCTGGCCTTCATCGACCTGGCGTTCAACAAGAAGAAGCCCCAGGAGGCCGCGGACCGTTACATCGGAGCCACGTACACCCAGCACAACCCGAACTTCGCCGACGGCAAGGCGGCGTTCGTCTCCGCGGTGACCGACTACACCCAGCAGTTCCCGCAGCTCAAGGAAGACGTGAAGCGGGTCGCGGCGGAGGGCGACCTGGTCTTCGTCCACACGCACGAGACCACCACGCCGACCGACCTCGGCAGCGCGGTCGTGGACATCTTCCGGTTCAAGAACGGCAAGATCGTCGAGCACTGGGACGTCACCCAGTCCGTGCCGGAGACCTCGGCCAACGACAACACCATGTTCTGACCGGTCCTCCACCGGTTCGCACGGCGCGTCGGGGGACGCGATCTCCCGACGCGCCGCGCGCTTCGCGGTGCGCGCCACGGCTCCCGGGGCGCAGCATGGTTGCGGAGACGCCACACCCGCCATATTGTTTGACTTCAAATGACTTCTGGCTGAACCGGAGGCCCCCGGTGTCCGACCACACGTCCCCCTCCGCCGCCGACCGGCTCAGGCAACTCGCCGCCGAACTCGCCGGCCGCGACATCGACCTGGTCCGCGTCCTCTGGAGCGACCTGCACGGAGTGGCGCGCGGCAAGGAGATCCCGACCGACGAACTCCCCCGGTTCGCCGACCACGGCGTCGCCTTCTGCCAGGCCCTCATGGTCACCGACCTGGCGGGCAACCCCCTGCACGTGCCCGAGTCCGCGAGCAGCGGCTGGCCCGACGCGGACGCCCGTATCGACCCCGACACCCTGGCCCTGCCCGGCTACGCGCCCGGGGTCGCCTACCTGCTCGCCGAGGTCACCGACCCGGCCGCCCACGGGGCCCCGCTGCGCTTCGATCCGCGCTCACTGCTGCGCGGCCAGATCGACCGTCTGACGGCCCGCGGGCTGCACCCCGTGGCCGCTCCCGAGCTGGAGTTCTACCTCCTGCGGGCGGACCCCGAGGCACCGTACGGCTGGCGCAGGTACCTGGAGCGGGACACCGCGGGCTATGTCGTCGGGACCGCCTACGACCCGGACGACATGCTCCCGCTGCTCATCCGGGAGTGTCGCGCCCTCGGCCTCGGTGTCCAGGCCGGCATCCAGGAGTTCAGCGGCGGGCAGTACGAGATCAACCAGTCGCACGGCCCGGCGCTGGCCGCCGCCGACCGGGCCTTCCTGTTCAAATACGCGGTGAAGGAGATCGCCGCCCGCCACGGGATGCGCGCCACCTTCATGGGCAAGCCCTTCGCCGACCGCTCGGGCAGCGGCCACCACGTCCATCTCTCGCTCACCGACGACCAGGGCCGCAACCTCTTCGCCGACGACAGCGCCGAGGACGGGCTCTCGGCGCTCGCCAGGTCCTTCCTGGCCGGACTGCTCGAACACGCCCCGGCGCTGATGGCCGTGCTCAACCCGACCGTCAACGCCTACAAACGCCTCGCCGCCGCCGGTTCGCTCGCCCCCACCGCCGCCAATTGGGGCTACGACAACCGGCTCGCCTACGCCCGGATCCCGCCCGAGCGCGGCGCGGGCGCCCGGATCGAGGTCCGCATCGGCGACGGCGCGGGCAACCCCTACCTGACGATCGCGGCCCTGCTGGCGGCCGGGCTCGACGGTGTCGAACGCGACCTCCTGCCGCCCCCGGCCATCACCGGCGACCGAGGCGACGAGGGAGCCCCGCTGCCGTCCTCGTTCCGCGAGGCGCTGACGGCCCTGGAACAGGACAAGGCGCTGGGCAAGGCGCTCGGCGAGCGGTTCGTCCAGGTCTTCACGGAGCTCAAGCGCCAGGAGATCACTCGCTTCGAACAGGCTGTCACCGACTGGGAGTTCAACGAGTACTCCTGGATGCTCTGACCCGCGGGGCCGTCCCCGGATGCTCACGAACGGAGAACGACGACCATGACCACCGCACCCCGCATGCAACTGGTGCTGAGTGAGAACTGGACGATGACCGGCGGCCGGGCCGACCTGCCGCTTCTGGTGCGCTGGGCACGCGAGGCCGAGGACGCCGGCTTCGACTCGGTGATGATCAGCGAGCACATCGTCCTCGGCCCGGACGCCGGCGCGAACGGTGTCATGGGCAACCCCCGGGACTACGCGCTGCCCGGCAACCAGGACCCGTACACCCCCTGGCCCAACTCCCTGATGCTGCTCAGCGCCATCGCCGCCGTCACCGAACGGCTGCGCCTCGCGGCCTCGGCCGTCATCGCGCCGCTGCGCCACCCGCTGCTGCTGGCCCGCGAGCTGGGCACCTTGGACCTGCTGTCGGAGGGACGCCTGATGGTGCTGCCCAACGTCAGCTGGAGCCGCGACGAGTACGCCGCTCTCGGCGTTCCCTTCGCCACGCGAGGCAGGCTCCTGGACGAACACCTGGAGATCTGGGCCAAGCTCTGGGGCCCCTCCCCCGTGTCGCACCGGGGCGAGCACTACGTGTTCGAGGACGTCTACTTCGAGCCCAAGGCGCACCGGCCGGACGGACCTCGCCTGTGCTTCGGCGGGGCGGGCATGCACGACGCCATGGTCCGTCGCATAGTGCGGTACGGCCACGCCTTCAACCCACTCGGCCGCCCCACCGCGGAAGAGATGGGCAAGCTCGCCCAGGCCATGAAGGCTGCCGGCCGGGACCTCTCCGAACTGGAACTCGTCGGCGGCACCCGGGCGGTCTTCCCCGACGACACCTCGTGTGCGGACCTCGCCCAGGCCCTGGATTCCGTTCCCGAGCAGATGGCTCAGGGCTTCACGACCTTCTGTGTGAAGCCGTCCCAGTTCACCGACGACCCCGACGGGGTGGGGTCCTTCTGCCGTGAGGTCATGCGCCGGGTCGGCGCACTGAGCTGACCGGTGGCGGCCGGCCCGCTCCGTCCCTTCGTACAATCTCATCCCGAACCGCTCGCGCCCCCGGAACGTCGTTCCGGGGGCGCGAGAGACCACAGGAGGGGCCGTGCCCGGACACCGATCGATCACCGAAGCCGAGCGGCTGGCGTCGGCCAAGCTCGGCGGGTTCCCGATCCGGCGCGAGCAGATGGCGGCCGTGGCCAACATCCACCGCGCCGCGTACGCCGTACGACAGCACCTGGAGAACTCGGTGCTGCGCGGCTCGGACCTGACCTGGACGGGGTTCGTCGTCCTGTGGGTGGTCTGGATCTGGGGCGAGTCGGAGACCCGCAGCGTCGCCGAGGAGGCGGGGATCTCCAAGGGCACCCTCACCGGGGTGGCCCGCACCCTGGAGAACCGCGGGCTCCTCCAGCGCGCGGGGCACCCCGACGACGGCCGACTGGTGCTGCTCAGCCTCACCGACAAGGGCGAGGAGTTGATGCAGCGGGTCTTCCCGGCCTTCAACGAGGAGGAGGCCTTCGTCACGGAGCAGTTGAGTGACGCCGAGTGCCGCAGCCTCGCGGACTCACTGCGCCGTGTGGTGCTCCAGGTCGAGGAGAAGGGCGAGGAGCGCCGCCACCTCCTGCTGGACGGCGCCGAGCCCGCACCGCGCCGGAGCGGGCGACGCCCCAAGAACTGAACGTCAGGTGCGGGCGGCCCGCACCAACGCGTCGAAGAGGCCCTGCTGGGCGGGGTCCTCGAATGCGGTGTCCTCCGGGTGCCACTGGACCGCGGTGAACCACCCCTTGGCGTGCGGGAGTTCGAGTCCCTCCACCGTGCCGTCGGCGGCGCGTGCGGTGACCGCCAGACCGGTGCCGAGTCCGTGCACCCGCTGGTGGTGGTAGCAGGACGCCTCGGCCTTCTCGGCGCCCGTGGCCCGCTCCAGGAGCGTTCCGCGCCGGATCTCCACCGGGTGCGTCACATGCCGGTGTTCGCGCTCGGGGCCGCCCATGTCCTGTTCCAGGGTGCCGCCGAGGGCGACGTTCACGACCTGTAGTCCCCGGCAGACGGCGAGCAGGGGACGTCCCAGGTCCAGTGCGGTGCGGGCGACTTCGAGGTCGAAGGCGTCCTGGAGGTCGTCCACGTCGTAGACACTTGTGTGGGTGTCGGTGGCGCCGTAGCGGTGCGGGGCGAGGTCGCCGCCGCCGGGGAGCAGGACGCCGTCGAAGCGTGCGAGACGGGTCGTCGTCTCGCCGGGGGCGGGGTGGATGCTCGCCGGTTCGCCACCGGCCCGCCACACGGCTTCGATCAGGGCGCGGGCGTTGACCTCGGCGGCGTACCGCAGTGCGGAGGTGGTGGCCGAGAAGCGGGCGGGGATCGCGATGAGGGGCCGCGGGGACGTGCTCGTACGGTTCACAGCTGGATCCAGGTGGTCTTCAGCTCGGTGTACTTCTCCAAGGCGTGCACGGACTTGTCGCGGCCGTTGCCCGACTGCTTCATGCCGCCGAAGGGGACGGTCAGGTCGCCCTCCTCGTAGCAGTTGACCCAGACCGTGCCGGCCTTGAGCGCCCTCGAGACCTGATGTGCGGTGGACAGGTCGGAGGTCCACAGGCCGGCGGCGAGGCCGTACTCGGTGGCGTTGGCCAGCCGTACCGCCTCGTCGAGGTCGTCGAAGGCGAGCACGGACAGGACGGGACCGAAGATCTCATCACGCGCCAGCCGCGTGCCGGGGTCGACCTCATCGAAGACGGTGGGCCGCAGGAAGCTGCCGCCGGTGTCGGCGAGAGTGCGATCACCGCCGGTCCGCAACCGGGCGCCCTCTTCGAGCCCCGTGCCGATGTGGCCGAGGACACGCTCGAGATGGCTCTCGCCCACCAGCGCGCCCATCTCGGTGACCGGGTCCAACGGGTCGCCGACCCTGAGCTCGCGGGCCCGGGTCACGATCGCCTCGGTGACGCGCTCGGCGACGGAGGAGTGCACCAGCAGCCGGGAGGGCGCGGTGCACATCTCACCCTGGTTGAAGAAGATGCCCCAGGCGGCGGTGGCGGCGGCCTTCTCCAGGTCGGGGGCGTCGGGAAGGATGATGTTCGGTGACTTGCCGCCCAGTTCCAGCCAGACGCGCTTGAGGTTGGAGTCGGCGGAGTAGCGCAGGAAGTGCCGGCCGACGGCCGTCGACCCGGTGAAGGCGAGGACGTCGACGTCGGGGTGGAGGCCCAACGCCCGCCCGGCGACCGGGCCGTCGCCGTTCACCACGTTGAGCACGCCCGGGGGCAGTCCGGCCTCGGTGCCGATCCGACCCAGCAGCAGAGCGGACAGCGGGGAGTTCTCCGACGGCTTGAGGACGACCGTGCAGCCGGCTGCGAGGGCCGGGGCGACCTTCCAACTCGCCAGCGTCAGCGGGAAGTTCCACGGGACGACGGCGCCCACGACCCCGGACGGCTCGCGGGTGACCAGGGCCAGGGCGTCGGGGGCGGTGCGGGGCGACTCGTCGGTCAGCTTGTCCGCCAACTGCCCGTACCAGCGGAAGGTGTTGATCGCGGCCCGCAGTTCGATCTGGTACGCGTCGGTGATGGGTTTGCCCATCTCCAGGCTGACGGTCAGGGCGAGCCGCTCCCGCTGCTCTTCGAGGAGTTCCGCCATGCGCAGCAGGACCCTGCCACGGTCGGCGGGCGCGAGCCGCGGCCAGGGGCCGGAGTCGAAGGCCCTGCGGGCTGCGGCCACGGCGGCGTCGACCTCGGCCGGACCTCCGTCGGCGACCTGGGCGATCACCTGGCCGTCACGGGGCGAGACGACGGAGAAGGTCGCACCGGCGCCCGGCTCTTCGGCACCGTCGATGTGGTGGGCTCCGGACACCTCCTGCGCCTTGGCCCGGCGGAGCCATTCCTCGTGGCTGACAGCTGACACGATCACCTCACACCCTCACAGTTGTTCGAACCGGCCGGGGTCGGTCCCGGCACCGGCACTCCCCGTGCCGATCAGCGTCGGGGCGGGCGGATGCCGCGGAACTCCCAGTCGCCGCCGAGCGCGGTCGAGAGGACCTCCTCGGACTCGGTGGGCTGGGCGCCGACGTCGGTGCGGATCGGGGTGGGGCCGGTCACGATGTGGTTCGTCAGCCGGCCGAGGCCCTCGACCTCCACCTCGACGACGTCCCCGGGCTGGACCGGGCGCGAGTTGGCGGGCGTACCGGAAAGGAGGACGTCGCCCGGGTACAGGGTGATGGTGCGGGCGATGTCGGCGACGAGGTAGTGCATGTCCCACTCCATCTCGTCCGTCGAACCGTCCTGCACCACCTCGCCGTTGACGTACGTCCGCAGGTACTTGCCGTGGAAGTCCCAGTCGGTGACGAGTCCCGGGCCCAGCGGGCACAGCGTGTCGGAGCCCTTCACCCGGAGCATCGAACCGGCGTCGGTGTCACGGAAATCGTGCAGACCGTAGTCGTTGGCGACGGTGTAACCGGCGATGTACTCACCCGCCTCGGCCTGTGAGATGTTCCGCGCGGTCTTCCCGATGACGATGGCGACCTCGCCCTCGTAGTTGAGCCACTTGCAGCCCTCGGGGCGGACGATCGCGCCCTTGTGGGAGTTGAGGGCGGAGGTCGGCTTGTGGAAGTAGGTCGGGGTGGAGGTGAGCTGGATCTGGAACTCGTCCACGCGGCTGCGGTGGTTGAGGTGCACGGCGACGATCTTGGAGGGTACGACGGGAGGCAGGTGCCGGGCCTCGTCGATCTTGACCCGGCGGCCGTCACCGGCGACCAGTTCGTCGCCGTCGACGGTGACCTGCACGGCGGCACCGTCGAGGAGGACGCGGCGGAATTCGGGCATGTGGAGGCTCCTCAGACGCGACTGTGCGGGGTACGCGGGGTGGGTAGACCGGTGCCGGTCCAGCCGTCGGCGGGGCGGTCGAACCACAGGTGGACCTGGCCGGTCCCGACGGAGTTCTCGTACTCCCCGTACTGGCGGGCCCGCGCGGTGCATGCCTGCTCGCCGAGGGCGCCGGCCATCATCAGGTAGTGGAAGAACTTCGCCTCGGGCTTGACCTTCCAGAACTGGTCCATGGTGTCGAGGACCTTGTCGTGGCGGCCCTCCTTGAACCAGGCGATGCGCTCGTGGTCCGCCTCCCGGGCCTCGGGGGTGCGGACGTGCACCGGGTCGCTCGCCTCGTGGTCACGGATCTCGCGCAGCGGCCAGAAGGTGTGCGACAGCGCCCCGGAGGCGATCAGCAGCACCCGTCGCCCCGGTGTGGTGGCGATGCCGTCGGCGAGCGCCCGCCCGAGCCGCAGATGGTCCTCCATGTCACCGGTCTGGCAGACCCCGATGCTCACCCACCGCTTCTCGGGCAGCCCCTCCCCCAGGTACTTCCAGAGGTTGATGGTGGCGTAGTAGATCGGCAGGTAGTCGTCCTCGATCGCGGTGATCCAGGTGCCGTGCTTGTCCGCGAACTTCTCGATGTTGCGGGCGAGTTCGGGGTCGCCGGGGAAGTCGTACGGCATCCGGCACATCCCCCGCGGCAGTTCCTCGGAGGTGAACAGGCCGGCCCGGCGGGGCTGCGCGGTGACGACGAACTCGACGGTGGTCGCCCAGTGGGAGTCGAGGACGACCACGGTGTCGTAGTCATCGCGCTCGAACACCTCCCGGCGCAGTTCCCACAGCCCGGTGACGAGGGTGATCTCCTTGCCCTCGTTCAGATCCAGCCGGTCCGCCTCCGGCAGCACGATGGTGGGGACGTGGGCGAGCAGTCCCGCCCCGACGATCTCACCCATGGTCGGCCCATCCGTTCGGCGCGGTGACGGTGTTCTTCAGATCGCAGTAGAAGTCGAAGCTCCAGGTGCCGCCCTCGCGCCCGACCCCGGACTGGCGAGAGCCGCCGAAGGGCGCCTGGAGGTCCCGGACGAAGAAGCAGTTGACCCACACCGTCCCGGCCACCAGCTTCGCGCTCACCCTTTCGGCGCGTTCCCGGTCGCCGGTGGCGAGGGTGGCGGCGAGCCCGAACCGGGTGTCGTTGGCGAGCCGTACGGCCTCCTCCTCCGTGGTGAACGTCTGGAGGGTCAGAACAGGGCCGAAGACCTCCTCCTGCACGATCTCCGAGTCCTGGGCGACATCGGTGAGCAGGGTCGGCGCGTAGTACTGCCCGTCCTTCGGGTGCCCCCCGATCACCGCACGGGCCCCGTCAGCGAGGGCCCGCTGCACGAACCCGTCGATCTTCTCCAGCTGACGAGAATGGATGTTGGGCCCGATGTCGGTGGCCTCGTCCCTCGGATCCCCCTGCTTCAGGCCCTCGGCCTTCGCCAGGAACCGCCGGGTGAACTCCTCGGCGACCGACTCCTCGACGAGGAACCGGGTGGCCGCCAGACATACCTGCCCGGCGTTGTCGTACTGCTCCACCGCGAGGTCCACGGCGAGATCCAGATCGGCGTCGGCGAACACCAACAGCGGTGACTTGCCACCGAGTTCGAGGCTCAGCGGGGTGAGGTTCGCGGCGGCCGAGGCGGCGATCCGCTTGGCCGTGGGCACCGACCCGGTGAAACTGATGCGCCGCACATCCGGGTCCGAGGTCAGCGCGTCACCGATCTCGGATCCGTACCCCTGCACGACGTTCAGCACCCCGGCCGGCAGGCCCGCCTCAGCGGCGATGTCCGCGAGGAGGGACACCGTCAGCGGAGACCACTCGGCGGGCTTCAGCACGACGCTGTTGCCGGCGGCCAGAGCCGGGGCGACCTTCCATGTCGACAGCATCAGAGGAGCGTTCCACGGCGTGATCAGCACGCACGGCCCCGCCGGGTCCCAGCTGACGTGGTTCGTGTGCCCACGTGTCTGGAAGTCCTCGTGGTCCAGCTTCAGCAGCCAGTCCGCGAAAAAGCGGAAGTTGTGCGCGACCCGGGGCATCACGCCTCGCCGGTGCGACCGCAACAGGGCCCCGTTGTCGGTGGTCTCCACGATCGCGAGCTCTTCGATCCGCTTCTCCACACCATCGGCGATGGCGTGCAGGATGCGGGCGCGCTCGGCCCGGGCGGTGGCGGCCCAGGCGGGAAACGCGGCGCGAGCGGCTGCGACAGCGGCTTGCGCCTCGGCGGGCCCGCCCCGGGCGATCTCGCCTATCGGCTGCCCGTCGATGGGTGAGTGATCCGTGAATGTGCTGTCGGAGGCGACACGCTCGCCACCGATCCAGTGCCGGGTGTCGACGGAAACACCGGCGACAACGATTTTGTCAGTCATGAGAAGGACTCCTCTTGAGAATCAGGGGAAGTGGATCTACCGAGGCGCGGGGAACCGCGCGACCAGCCACAACCAACCCGCACCCGTCCACCGGCATCACTCGGCACCCGCTCCGGACGTCCCGCTCTCCAGCAGCCGCCCCCCATCCCAGACCACCCCGACCTGCCGGTAGTAGGCGGCGATCGGCTCGCGGATCTCCAGCCGCGCCAACTCCTCGGTAGGAGCTTCGAACAGCTCCAACTCCGCCTCGCCGACCCACGGTTGCCCGCCCTCGAAGGAGGCGGCCCCCGACTCGATCAGCTCGTCCAGCGCCAGCCCCTTGCCCTTCTCGATCGAGGGCAGCCACCGATGGTGAGCCATCGGATGCGCGTTCACGAACCCGTTCGTCCCGGACGGCTCCCGCAGCGTCACCACCGCCTGCGCCAGGCGCCGGTCCGCCGCGGCAAGCGTCGCCCCGAAGCGGGCGCCCGCCTCGATCCGCGGAGCGGGCCCGTACGGATGCGGGCGGGTCTGATGGATGGAGCCGAGCTTCTTGGGATAACCCTGGTGCAGCCCGCGCGCGATCGCGAAGTCCTTGTCCACCCAGATGTAGACGCAACGGGTGTAGGTCTGTCCGCGGTACTTGCAGCGGACGACCGCGAAGGCCTCCTTGTACTGCGCGAGCACCGGGTCGAGCAGTTCCGCACCCGAGCCCGAGCAGGACTGCCAGTCGGCCCAGATCAGCGCCACCGCTCCGGGGTCCTCGTCCGCCAACTCAAGCGGCTCGGGCAGCAGTTCACTCACCCTCGCCGGATCGGTCCGGTACTCGACGGTCAGCAGATCACCGGAATACCGCCACGGCGGTGACGGAATCAGCGACGACGAACCCGTCGCCGTCTTGGGGTGGAAGTAGCCACGAACTGCGCTCATGTCGGATTCCTTACAGCGTGATGTCCCACGACAGCGTGATGTCCCACGGCTGCTGAGCCATGGGGTCATGCCGTCGACAGCCCCCGCCCAGGTCACGGCCGACCACGGCCCACGGACGAGGGGTGGCCGTCGCGGCTGGGAGACGAGACCACGTCGTACATCGTTTGACTTCAAACAATAAGGGCCGCATCCACCGGGGTCAACACCGCCGAAACACGGAGGGCTCACGCGGACCGCGCTGGAAGACCGCACGGACACGGCGGCCACCGACTGGGCGGGAGAGCGCACCACACCCCGGGACAGCCGCCCCGCTCAGGAGCGGCCGTTGGCGGCGACCTCCGAGAGAAAGCCCTCCATCACCACGGTGGCCGCACCCAGGCTCACCGGATTGCGGTCGAGGGGGCACAGCGCGATCTCGGCGCCCGCCCAGGCCTCGCCCAGGGCATGCGCGGCCAATGTGGGGCGTGCGCGTTCGACGAGCTGCGCACCCAGCCTGTCGGCCACCCACCCGGTGAGGACGACGACCTGGGGGTTGAAGAGGTTGATCAGATTGGCGAGCGCGATCCCGAGATACCGGGCCGTGGCGGTGATCGCCCGTTCGGCGTCAGGATCGCCCTCCGCCAGGGCGGCGGCCAGCGCGTTGATGGTGGCGGTCTGGTCGTCGGGGTGGAGCAGCGGGCTGCCGGGGGCCACCTCCTCCAACTGCCGCATGATGCCGGGCGCACCCACGTAGGCCTCCACGCACCCGACACAGCCTCGACGGCACAGCCGACCGTCGATCACGAGATTGGTGTGCCCCCACTCACCGGCCGTGTTGGTCGCCCCGTGATAGATCGTGCCGCCCACGGCCAGGCCCGCCCCGACGCCGGTACCCATGGTGAGAACGGCGACGTTCTCCCGCCCTCGGGCCGCACCGAACCACAGTTCGGCGACCGTGCTGGCGCGCAGCGGGTTGTCCAGATGGACCGGGATCGGGATGCGCTCGGCGAGCAGGTCACGCAATGGCACGTCGCGCCATGTCCAGTTGGAGGCGAAGACCGACGCCCTGCCGTCCGGCCGCACCTGGCCGGGAATGCTCACGCCGATGCCGAGGAGCCCGTCGAGCGGCACCCCGGCCTCGGCGGTCACGGTGGCGACTCCGGAGAGTATGCGTTCCAGGACATACCCGGGCGGGTTGTCGCGCGGGTGCAGATCCTCCTCGGCCCGGGCCAGCGCACGCAGAGCCGGATCGAAGAGCTCGACATGGACGTAGGTCTCGGCGATGTCGACACCGATGAATCGTGGGCCGTCCGGATTCGGGGCGAGAAGGTTTCGGGGACGACCCCCGCCCGAGGCCTGCTGGCCGATCTCGGCGACGAGCCGGAGCTCGAGCAACTCGCTGACGATGTCCGCGGTGGTCGCCACGGACAGGCCGACGGCGGTGGCGACATCGCGTCTCGCGACGGGTGCCGAAGCGATGACGTGCCGCATCACGGCGAACCGGTTGGCCCGCCGGATGTCCTGGTACGTGCGCTTCAACGAGACCGCCCGATATTGGCCGTGGACTGGGATGCCTCATCGTAACGCCGTGAGACATCCGAGGTATTCAGTCGGTAGAGACTTTTTCTGACTTGTTGACGAAGGGGCGTTGCGCTCATAACCTGCCTCTCGCTTAACCCCTCCGAAATCTTCGCGACACCAGACATCGCATGTCTACCCGACCTGCATCCCGCCCCGGTCTGCGCCTCGGCGGGTCAACACCCTTGCGGGTGTGGGGCATTGCCATGCCCACGCCCGTCCGCCGTCGATGAAATGAGGTTCGGTCATGTCCCTTGAGCGCAGCACGGAAGGCGCCAGATCCCTCGGGCGCAGAAACTTCCTGCGAGCCTCCGGCGCCCTCGCCGCCGCCGGTGCGCTGTCCGCATGCGGCTCGAACACCGGTCGTTCCGGTGGTTCGGGCGGCGGTGGCACCTCGCTGAGCCAGTGGTACCACCAGTACGGCGAGGCGGGCACCCAGCAGGCCGCGCTGCGGTACGCGAAGGCGTACACCAAGGCGGACGTCTCGGTGCAGTGGATCCCGGGCGACTACCCCTCCAAGCTCGCCAGCGGCCTGGTCTCCAGCAGCGGCCCCGACGTCTTCGAGTTCCACCCCGACGTACAGATGGCGAAGTCGGGACAGATAGTGCCGCTCGACGACGTCATCGCGGACGTCAAGTCCGACTTCTCGGACAAGGACCTCACCGCCAACTCGGTGGACGGCAAGGTCTACGGCATCCGCATGATCGACGACCCGCAGTTCCTGTACTACCGCAAGAGCCTGCTGGAGAAGGCGGGCGTCGAACCGCCGAAGACCTTCGACGAACTGATCGAGGCGTCCCACAAGCTCAGCAAGGGCGGGACCAAGGGCATCTACCTCGGGCTGAAGGCCGGCAGCGACGCCTGGGCCAGCCCGCTGATCTGGGCCTCCGGCGGTGAACTGCTCACCCCCGACCACAAGGTGGCCTTCGACACCCCGGCGACCGTCGCGGCTCTGAAGAAGATGCGCGAGCTGTACTCCAGCAAGACCCTGCTGCTGGGCGCCCCCACCGACTGGTTCGACCCGTCCGCGTTCACCCAGGGCCTGACCGCGATGCAGTGGTGCGGCCTGTGGGCGATGCCCGGCATCCAGAAGGCGCTGGGCGCCGACTTCGGCATCGTCCCGCTGCCCGCCGTCGGCAGCGCCGGCAAGCAGGTGGTGTACAACGGCGGCTGGTCCACGTACGTCAGTGCCAAGGCAAAGGACGTCGACGCCGCCAAGGCGTTCGTGAAGTGGCTGTGGATCGAGCAGACGAAGTACCAGGAGGACTGGTCCCTCTCTTACGGCTTCCACGTCCCGCCGCGCAAGAGCCTGGCGGCGAAGGCCACCAAGCTGCAGAGCGGCACCGCCGCAGAGGCGGTGAAGCTGTTCGGCACCGACGGGCACTACGACGACCCGTACTGGACCCAGGCCATGGTGACGATCTCCCAGGACATGTTCACCAACGCGGTGGTCAGCGGCAAGAACCCCGAGTCCGAGGTCGCCAAGGCACGCACCCGGGTCGAGGCCGAGCTCAAGAAGATCGTCTGAGGAGCCGGATCGGCCATGGCATCGATCACCACGAGTGGCGCCCACAGGGGCGCCACCGTGCCCCCTTCCCCCACAGCACGGGTCGGAGGCGGCAAACGCATACGGCGCGGCAGCGCCCGCACCTTCTGGCTCTTCGCCGGTCCCTTCCTGGCCGGACTCGGCATCTTCGTCTACGTACCGGTGGGCTGGAGTCTGTACCTGAGCCTCTTCCAGGCGCAGAACACGGTCACTCCGACCAAGTTCGTGGGCCTGGCGAACTACATGGACATCCTGACCCAGGGACCGTTCACCGACAGCCTGTGGACCTTCACGGTCTTCGCCGTGATCGTCGTACCTCTCACCTACGTCCTGGCCCTGGCGCTCGCCCTGCTGGTGCACCGGATCCGCGTCGCCCGGGCCTTCTTCCGCTCGGTGTTCTTCATCCCCACCGCGTGTTCCTACGTGGTGGCCTCGATGATCTGGAAACTGTCGATCTTCAACGGTGTGCGCTTCGGACTCGCCAACACCGTGCTCGGCTGGTTCGGGATCGATCCGATCGCCTGGATCGGCACGGTCTCCCCGCCCTGGTACTGGATGGTGCTGGTCACCGTGCGGCTCTGGCTGCAGCTGGGCTTCTACATGATCCTCTTCCTGGCCGCCCTCCAGGAGATCCCCAGGGAGCTGTACGAGGCGGCCTGGACGGACGGCGCCCGGCCGGGCTGGCAGACGTTCCGCCACATCACCCTGCCGCAGCTGCGGACCACATCCGTCGCCGTGCTGCTCCTCCTGCTCATCGCCGCCTACCAGGCGTTCGACGAGTTCTACAACCTGCTGCCCAACACCCCGTACGCCCGGCCCCCGTTGGTCTACCTCTACTACACGGCCCTCGGTCAGGGGCAGGACTTCGGTCACGGCAGCGCGGGAGCGCTGGTGCTGTCGGCACTCATCACGATCGTGACGCTCGTGCAGGGCAGGATCTTCGGCTTCGGAAAGGCGGACAGCTGATGGCCACCTCCTCCACCGGCGCCGTACAGCGCAGTCCGCGCGCCCGGCGCGGCCGGGCCGGCACCGTCGGCGTCTACGTCGCCGCGAGCGTCGCGGCCGTGCTCTTCCTGATCCCCTTCTACCTGCTGGTCCGCAACAGCCTGGCCACCGACGCCGACCTCACCGGGGCACACTGGACGTTCTTCCCGACGACCCTGCACTGGGAGAACATCTCCGAACTGTTCGACGACCCCGCCGTGCCCATGGCGCACAGCATCTACAACTCCCTGGTCGTCGGGGTGCTCGGCACGAGCGGCCAGCTCCTGATCTGCTCGCTGGGCGGCTACGCCCTGGCCCGTGTCCCCTACCGGCACGCGAACAAGATCTTCTACGCGGTGCTGGCCACCCTCATGATCCCCAGCGCGGTCACCTTCATCCCCAGCTTCGTGCTGGTGTCGTCGCTGGGCTGGGTCTCCACCCTGCGCGGCCTGATCGTGCCCGGACTGTTCAGCGGTTTCACCGCCTTCCTGTTCCGGCAGTACTTCCTCGGCTTCCCCAAGGAACTGGAGGAGGCCGCCCAGCTCGACGGTCTCGGCCCCTGGCGGGTGTACTGGCGGATCGTCGTCCCCAACTCGCGCGGCTTCTTCGCGGCGATCGCGGTGATCACCTTCGTCACCAACTGGAACGCCTTCCTGTGGCCCCTGGTCATCGGACAGGACCAGTCGAGCTGGACCGTGCAGGTCGCCCTGTCCACCTTCACCACCGCGCAGACCATCAACATCCACGAGCTGTTCCTCGCGGCCACCGTGTCCATCCTGCCGCTCGTGTTCGTCTTCCTCTTCCTCCAGCGCTACCTGGTGGAAGGCGTCGCGCACACCGGCATCAAGGGCTGACCGTCCCCGGTCCGGCGACCGTGCGCCCCTGTCCGACAGCCGGCCCCCTGTCCGTACCGCCCCCTGTTCGCACCGACCCCCGGAAGGGACCCCCATGACCGACCCCGCCGGCGAAACCCCGCTCGCAGGGGCCGTCCACCTCGACCCCCGCTTCACCGTGGGCGAGGTGAACCCGCGTCTGTTCGGCTCCTTCGTCGAGCATCTCGGCCGCTGCGTCCACACGGGCGTCTTCGAGCCGGACCACCCCACCGCCGACGAGGACGGACTGCGCGCCGACGTCCTCGCCCTCGTCCGGGAACTCGGCGTCACGATGGTCCGCTACCCCGGCGGCAACTTCGTCTCCGGGTACCGCTGGGAGGACGGGGTCGGCCCGGCCGAACACCGGCCCCGCCGACTCGACGCGGCCTGGCGGGCCGTCGAGACCAACCAGTTCGGGCTGAACGAGTTCATGCGCTTCGCCGGCAAGGCCTGGGTCGAGCCGATGCAGGCCGTCAACCTCGGTACGCGCGGCCTCCAGGAAGCGCTCGACCTGCTGGAGTACACCAACCACCCGGGCGGGACCGCCTGGTCGGAGCTGCGCCGTTCGCACGGCGTCGACAAACCGCACAACATCCGCCTGTGGTGCCTGGGCAACGAGATGGACGGCCCCTGGCAGACCGGCCACAAGACCGCCGAGGAATACGGCCGTCTCGCCGCCGTCACCGCCAAGGCCATGCGGGACCTGGACCCCGGTCTCGAACTGGTCGCCTGCGGAAGCTCCAGCCGTGCCATGCCGACCTTCGGTTCCTGGGAGGCGACGGTCCTGGAACACGCCTACGACGTCGTCGACTTCGTCTCCTGCCACGCCTACTACGAGGAGAAGGACGGGGATGTCGACAGCTTCCTCGCCTCGGCCGCCGACATGGAGGAGTTCATCGACGGGGTGGTCGCCACCGCCGACCACATCCGGGCCAAACGGCACTCCGCCAAGCGGATCAACCTGTCCTTCGACGAGTGGAACGTCTGGTACCAGAGCCGTCCCTTCAAAAACGATCCCGACGACCCCGACTGGAGTGTGGCCCCCCGTCAGCTGGAGGACGTCTACTCGGTCACGGACGCCGTCGTCGTCGGCAGCCTGCTGATCACCCTGCTGCGGCACTGCGACCGGGTCACCGCCGCGTGCCTCGCCCAGCTGGTCAACGTGATCGCCCCGATCATGACGGAGCCGGGCGGCCCGGCCTGGCGGCAGACCACGTTCCACCCCTTCGCCGAGGCGGCCCGCCATGGCCGCGGCCAGGTGCTCCGGCTCGACCTGGACAGCCCCGGCCACGACACGGCCCTGCACGGCCGGGTCCCGCTGCTGCACGCCACCGCCGTCCAGGACGAGGACGGCACGCTGACCGTCTTCGCCGTCAACCGTGACACCACCCGCCCGCTCCGCCTCACCGCGGATCTGCGGGCGTTCGGCCCCGCCGGGCCGGTCCTGCACACCACGCTGGCCGACCCCGACCGACACGCCGCGAACTCCCTGCGGCAGCCGGACCGAGTCACCCCGGCGCAGGTGGCGCAGACCCGGGTGACGGACGGCGGGCTCGACGCCGTGCTGCCGCCCCTTTCCTGGAACACCATCAGGATCACCCTCGCTCCCTGAGCCGACGGCCTCCATCGCCACGCACCCCCACCCCGACTCCGGCACGACGCCGGCGACCCATGGAGAGGTGACACCGATGCACGACACCACACCGCACCGACGCCGAAAGGGCCGGTGGCGCACCGCCACGGGCTCGCTGAAAACCCTTGTGGGCGGGCTCGCGGCACTGCTGCTGCCCGCCGTCGCCGCCGTCCCGCTCGCCACCGAGGCGCACGCAGCCACCCCCGCACCCGCCCTGGTCACCACCCAGGCCCAGACGGTCGACGGGTTCGGCGCCTCGGGGGCATGGTGGGTCAACGACCTGAACAACTACTCGTCGACGGTCAAGAGCCAGGTCGGCGACCTGCTGTTCGGCACGTCCGGCCTGAACCTGAGCATCTACCGCTACAACATCGGCGGCAACAGCGTCGGCGTGGTCCACTACCCCGAGCGCGCCCCGCAGTCCCTGATGACCTCGCCGGGCACCTACGACTGGACCCGCGACCCGGGCGGCAGCTACTTCCTGCAGTCGGCCTCCGACCACCAGGTGCCGCACCTCATCGGCTTCGTCAACAGCGCCCCCGCGCAGTGGACCACCAACGGCAAGAGCTGCGACGGGAGCCTGGTCTCGGGCGACGAGCAGCCGTTCGCCACGTATCTCGCCGACGTCACCGCGCACTGGGCGTCCAAGGACGTGAACCTGGACTACCTCAGCCCGATGAACGAGCCGGACAACAGCCAGCCCAACTGCGAGCAGGAGGGCATGATCGTGCCCGTCTCGCAGCGCGCCGCCGTCCTCAAGGCGATCGGCTCCACCTTCGCCGCCCGCTCGCTGAGGACCGGCATCATCGCCGACGAGAGCAGCCGGACCAGCCAGCTGTTGCAGGAGGCCCCCACCTGGCTGTCCGACTCCGCCGCGGCCGGCTACGTGACCGCGTTCGCCCACCACATCTACGACTTCCCGAACGACGCCGCGCTGCGCAGACTCGCCGCGTTCGGCAAGACGTACAACAAGCCCCTGTGGTCGACCGAGGTCTGCTGCGAGCGGACCGGCGCCAACGCCTTCACCCAGCAGTACGACCCCACCATCGGCGGCGGCCTGACCGTCGCGAACTACATCTACCGCGACTTCGCCCTCGGCAACGACAGCTCCTTCCAGTGGTGGACGGCCCTGTCCAACGTGATCGGCTGCGACGTCGGCTCCGACCCGTCCTGCGCCACCAGGATCAACGGCACGGGCTGGAACGACGGCCTCATCTACTACGACCCCAAGTACGCCACCGACGGCAACCAGTCGCTGTATATGACCAAGCGCTACTACGTCCTCGGGCAGTACAGCAGATACGTCCGACCGGGCGCGGTCCGCTACGAGATATCCGGCGCCCCGTCCGGCGTACAGGCCATGGCCTTCTGGCAGAACGGCGCCTGGACCGTCGTGGCGACCAACACCAACAGCTCGGCCACCGACCTGTCCCTCGACACGAACAGCGGCACGCTCACCCCCACCGGCACCCACCGCACGAGCGACACCGAGGACCTGGCGAGCGTCTCCGACCCGGCCGTCAGCGGCTCGGTCCTCAGCGCGTCGCTGCCCGCCCGCAGTGTGACCACCTTCCAGCTGAAGAGCTCCGGCAACCCCGGCAGCGGCGGAAGGACCAGCACCAGCACGCTGAAGAGCGCCCAGTCCGGTAAGTGCCTCGACGACCCCGGGGCCTCCACCACCGACGGCACCCAGGTCATCATCTACGCCTGCAACGGTGCCGCCAACCAGAACTGGACCATGACCGGCGCCGGTGAACTGCGCGGCTACGGCAACAAGTGCCTTGAGGCCTACGGCCAGGGCACGGCCAACGGCACGAAGGTCGGCATCTACACCTGCAACGGCGGCGCCAACCAGAAGTGGACGCTCACCGAGAGCGGGGCGATCGCCGGTCTGCAGTCGGGGCGCTGCATCGACGTGAGCAACGAGGCCACCGCCGACGGTTCACCCGTCGCGCTCTACGACTGCAACGGTCAGGCGAACCAGAGGTGGACCCGCGGCTGACCACCGCCCCGTCGCCCGCGGGGGTCCCCGCCCCCGTCGGCCGGGCTGTCCGGCACAGCATCCGCCGGACAGCCCGACGTCCCCATGACTCCGGCTCAGGGACGCGGGAGGAGACACGGCCGGCCGACTCCCCAGACCGCCGCCTTCCCGGATCCCCCCCTCGGGGCCTCCTCCCCGTCCCTGGGCCGGGCCCCCACACCGCTCGACTCCCCCGCCGCGTTCCCTCGCGGCGCACCGTCCTCAAAGGAGAGGTACGCCCATGTCCCCCAGAACACCGCGTCCCGGACGCCCGACCCGCCGGTGGCGGGTCGTGTCGGCCGCACTCCTCACCCTGCTCGCCTCCCTCACGGCACTGCTGCTGCCCGCCGCGCAGGCGAACGCGGCCTCCGTGTCCTTCACCCTGGGTGCCACCAGGACCGACCAGAACGGGAACACCCTCCAGCTGCACGGTCTCGGCATCGTCAAGGTCGGCAACACCTGGTACGGCTTCGGTGAGGACAAGACCGGGGAGAACTCCGGGAACACCTCCTTCCAGGACATCCCCTGCTACACCTCGACCAACCTGTCCGACTGGACGTACCAGGGGGTGGCCCTGGCCAAGCAGAGCAGCGGCGACCTCGGCCCCGACCGCATCGTCGAGCGACCCAAGGTCATCTACAACGCGTCGACCAGCACGTACGTGATGTACATGCACATCGACAGCACCAACTACGCCGACGCCAAGGTCGGTGTGGCGACCAGCAGCACTCCCTGCGGCCCGTACACCTACCAGGGCAGCTTCCGTCCGCTGGGCTTCCAGAGCCGTGACCTCGGGCTGTTCCAGGACACCGACGGCACCGCCTACCTGCTCAGCGAGGACCGGGCCAACGGCCTGCGCATCGACAAACTGTCCGCCGACTACCTCTCCGTGACCAGTTCGGTGGCGCTGGTCGGCGACTACGAGGCGCCGGCCATGGTGAAGGTGGGCGGCACCTACTACCTCTTCGGCTCACACCTGAGCGGATGGGCCACCAACGACAACGTCTACGCCACCGCCACCTCCCCCGCGGGCCCGTGGTCGTCCTTCCGGACGCTCGCCGCGCCCGGCACCAACACGTACAACAGCCAGACGGCGAACATCATCACCGTGCAGGGCACGGCGGGCACGACCTACCTGTACGCGGGCGACCGCTGGAACACCGGTGACCTCGGCAACTCCCAGCTGATCTGGCTCCCGCTGACCATCCAGGGGACGACGGTGAACCTCGGCCAGTACCCCACCTGGTCGCTCGACACAGCCGCCGGAACCTGGTCGCCGGGCAGCGGCATACCCGGCGCCGGCGTCCACACCCTCACCAACGCGGGCAGTTCACTCCTGATGGACGCTTCCGGGGCCTCGAAGTCCAACGGGGCCCCCGTCATCCAGTGGCCGTCCACCAGCGGAGCCAACCAGAAGTGGAACCTCACCAAGGTGGCCGACAACATCTACACGCTGACCAATGTCAACAGCGGGCTGTGCCTGGACGCGCCGGACCAGTCGAAGACCAGCGGTGTGCAGCTGCAGCAGTGGACCTGCAACGGCGGCACCAACCAGCAGTGGGCGATCGACCTGGTCGGCAGCTACTCCGGCAGCAGCTACATGCTCGTCAACGTGGGCAGCGGTCTGAACCTCGGCGTGGCCGGGTCGACGGCCCAGGGCGCTCCGGTGGACCAGGAGACCACCGGGGCGAGCGCGAACAGCATGACCTGGAACGTGTCCTGACCTGGGACGTCTCCTGACGCAGTACGTTTCCTGACGCGGCGACGGCCGGTGCCCCGGATGCGGGGCACCGGCCGTCGTCCTCGCCCGTTCAGCCGGCCATATGGCGTGCCGCCAGATGGCCGAAGACCATCGCCGAGCCGATCGGCGCCCCGGGCCCGGGGTAGTACGGGCCCGCCACCGACGCCATGGTGTTGCCGGTGGCGTAGAGGCCCGGTATCACCGCCCCGTCCCCGCGCAGGACCCGGGCCGTGGTGTCCGTGCACAGTCCTCCCTTGGTGCCGAGGTCGCCCAGCACGAGCCGCACCGCGTGGAAGGGGCCCTGGTCGACCGGCACCAGGCACGGGTTGGGCCCGGTGCCGTCGGCGAAGAACCTGTCGTACGGGTCCTCGCCCCGGTGGTGGTCGGCGTCGGTCCCGTCGGCCGCGTAGGTGTTGAAGGCGCGGACTGTCTCAGCGAGCCCTATGACGTCGATGCCGGTGGCCGCGGCCAGTTCGTCCAGGGTGTCGGCGGTGTGCCAGAGCCCGGCCTCCGCGAAGGACTTGCGGTCGGCCGGGACGACGACGATGCCGGGCGGCTCCTCTCCCCAGCGGCCGTCGAAGACCCACCACACCGGCCGGTCGGGGGCGTTGCCGACATCGGCGGCGAGCATCGCGCGGCCCATGCGGTCGTAGGGCAGGCACTCGTTGGCGAAGCGCCTGCCGTCTCGGTCCACGAAGACTCCGCCGCGGAAGCCCAGGGCGAAGTTGGCCGAGCCGTCCGGGAAGAGCACCGACGGGCACCACCAGGACTCCGCGAGCAGCGCGGTGTCGGCCCCGATCGCCTGGGCAGCGAGGATGGCGTCGCCCGTGTTGCCGCCGGGGGCGCCCATCGTCCAGTCGGCGCCGGGCAGTCGCTGCCACTCGCGCCGCAACCGGTGGCTGGCCTCGAAGCCACCGGCCGCGAGGAGGACACCCTTGCGGGCGCGGACGCGCAGCGTCCCCTCTCCGCCGGAGGTGCTCAGCTCCGCACCGGTGACGGCCCCGTCGGCGTCCGTGACCAGGGCGGTGAGAGCGGTGCGCAGGCGGGTCCTGCCGTGCCCGGTCGCCCGCAGGGCCACCAGCAGCCGGGCGATCAGCGCGCGTCCGTCGGTGAACGGTCCCTCAGGGCCCCGGACGCCGAGGCGCTCCTCCCAAGCCGCGGGCCGGACCGCCGCCAGCAGGTCGTCGCCGGCCTCTGGTGCCGGGTACTCCACGGGGAACACACCACGCCCGAGCGGGAACCGGCCGGGGGCGTCGAAGTAGTCGGGGAACGGCCGGTGTTCGAACAGGACGTCGTGGTCCCGCTCCAGGAAGTCGACCGTCGGGCCCGCGTTGTCGATGTACGCGTCCTGCAGGTCGGCCGGGGTGCTGTCGCCGACGACCGCCCGGAAGTAGGCCCTGCCCAGTTCGGCCGAGTCCTCGACCCCGGCTCTCGCCTGGGCCGCGTTGCCGGGCAGCCACAGGCAGGCGCCGGCATACGCGGTGGTTCCGCCGTAGTGGCCGGTCTTCTCGACCACCAGCGTGTCGAGCCCGGCGGCGGCGGTCGTGCAGGCACCGGTCAGCCCGCCTCCGCCGGAGCCGATCACGAGGACGTCGCACTCCTCGTCCCAGTCGGTGGTCGTCTCCTCGTCGGTCATTTCCGTGACTCCTCGGTCGTGCGGGTGGCTGGGGAGGGAGCGATGTGCGGGGCCGGTTTCACCAGCGGGGCGCGGTGACGGTGCGCAGGTCGTACCAGAGCGGGAAGACCTCCCGGCGGGCGATCCGCCAGCCTTCGGCCGTACGGACGCAGGTGTCGCGGTAGCGGACCGGGCAGTACAGGTCGGTGGCGTTCCCGTCGGTCCCCCTGCTGTGGTGATGTGCCTCCGCAGCGACCATCGCGGTGGCCGATCCGCCGCTGTCGGTCACTTCCGCCACATGTCCGCCGACGAGGTGGTGGACCCGGTCGAACCCGCCGAGGTCGTCGAACTCCTTGAGGAGTTCCGCCGGCCCCCGGCGCTCCTGCACCACGGACCCGTCCGGGCCGTGGATCACCACGACGCCGTCCCGGGTGAACACCGAGAGGTAGTCCTCGCGGTCCCCGTGATCCAGCGCCGCCGCGTAGCGCTCGGCCAGGGCGCGCAGTTCCGCGCCGTCCGCGTGCGCGTGGTCGGTGGGCCCGTGCTCGGGCGGCGGGACGGGAGCGGGCGTCATGGCGACTCCTCCGGGCGGTGGCAGGTACGGACGAACAGGCCGCTGGGGCGAGTGTCGGACCGCGACGGCCCGCCTGCCACGACAGGTCCCGACGACCGGGAGCGTCCCTCGCCATGACAACCCGAGCCAAGCAAATGCTTGGTCGCTTTAACGTACCTACCTAGCGCTTGATTGGTCTTCGTCGCTAGGGTGTCGCCATGCCGATCCAGTTGGACATGTCGGGGAAGGTCGTCCTGGTCACAGGAGGGGCCAGGGGCGTGGGTGAGGGCATCGTGGAGGTGTTCCTCAGGGCGGGCGCGCAGGTCGAGATCTGCGGGCGCGGCACGCCGGGCGCCGCGCGAACGGTCGAGGACCGGGCGGCGCACTTCAGCAAGGTCGACGTACGCGACCCGGACCAGGTCGACCGGTGGGTCCAGGACATCACGTCCCGCCGGGGCCGGATCGACGTCGCGGTCAACAACGCGGGCGGCGCGCCGTTCGCCGACTTCGCCTCCGCCTCGCCCCGCTTCCACCGCAAGGTCACCGACCTCAACTTCCTCGCCCCGGTCTTCGTCAGCCGCGCGGTCTTCCCGGTCATGGACGCCCAGGACGACGGCGGCGTGGTGCTCAACATCAGCTCGATCAGCGCCCGGCGGCCCAGCCCCGGGTCCGCCGTCTACGGCGCGGCGAAGGCGGCCCTGGAGAGCCTGACCACCACCCTGGCCGTGGAGTGGGCGCCCCGGGTGCGGGTCAACGCGGTCAGTTGCGGGCTGGTGGCGACACCGGGGTCGACGGACCACTACGGCGACGCGGAGCAGACCGCCCGCGTCGCGGCGACCATCCCGCGGGGGGTCTTCGCCCGGCCCGGCGACATCGGCGGGGCCTGTCTGCTGCTCGCCTCCCCGCTCGCCGCGCACATCACCGGCGCCGTGCTGAACGTGGACGGCGGGGGCGAGTGGCCGGCCTTCCTCCAGCACTCGCCCAACACCGGTGTGCTGGCCGCGAGATCACGCGAAAGATGAATCCCGACCAGCAAGGGGAGTCCCCATGCCCGAAGCAGTGATCGTGTCCGCCGTGCGCTCCCCCATCGGGCGGGCGCACAAGGGGTCGCTCAGGGATCTGCGCCCCGACGACATCGCCGCACAGATCGTCGGGGCTGCGCTCGCCGAGCTGCCCGCGCTCGATCCGTCCGAGGTCGCCGACCTGATGCTGGGCTGTGCGCAGCCGGCCGGTGAGCAGGGCTACAACCTGGCCCGGTTGACCGCGCTGCGGCTCGGCCTCGACACCGTGCCGGGCACCACGGTGCAGCGGTACTGTTCCTCGTCGCTGCAGACGACCCGGATGGCCTTCCACGCCATCAGGGCAGGCGAGGGCGAGGTGTTCGTGTCGGCCGGGGTGGAGATGGTGTCCCGGTTCGGCAGGGGCAAGGCCGACGGGATGCCGGACACTCGCAACCCGGTGTACGCGCGGGCCGCCGAGCGCACCGCCCGCCGCGCCGCGGGCGAAGGTGCGGACTGGGCCGATCCGCGGGTGGCCGGTGACCTGCCCGACGTCTACATCGGCATGGGTGACACCGCCGAGAACGTGGCACTGATGTGCGGGGTGTCGCGGCGCGAGCAGGACGAGTTCGCGGTCCGCAGCCAGCAGTTGGCGGAGGCGGCCGACGCGCGGGGCTTCTGGAAGCGGGACATCACGCCGGTGATCCTTCCGGACGGCAGCGTGGTCGCCGCCGACGACGGGCCCCGCAAGGGGGTGACGCTGGAGAAGGTGTCGGCGCTGAAGCCGGTGTTCCGGCCGGACGGGACCGTCACCGCCGCCAACTGCTGTCCGCTGAACGACGGGGCGGCGGCCCTGGTCGTGATGAGCGACCGCCGCGCGAGCGAGCTGGGCCTCGCCCCGCTGGCGCGGATCGTGTCAACCGGGGTCTCCGCGCTCAGCCCGGAGATCATGGGCCTCGGACCGGTGGAGGCGAGCCGTGAGGCACTGCACCGGGCCGGACTCACCGTGGGCGACATCGACCTGTTCGAGTTCAACGAGGCGTTCGCGGCCCAGGTCATCCCCTCCGTACGGCAGTTGGGAGCCGACCCGGAGCGGGTCAACGTCAACGGCGGCGCGATCGCGCTCGGTCACCCCTTCGGCATGACGGGGGCCCGGATCACCACGACACTGATCCACGCCCTGCAGGAGCGGGACGGCCGGTTCGGCCTGGAGGCCATGTGCGTGGCCGGGGGCCAGGGCATGGCCATGGTGATCGAGCGGCTCGGCTGAGCGGTTGGCGGGTGGCCGGGCCTGCAGGGTCATGCGCCGGGGGCGGACGTGCGGCCAGGGCGGTCGAGAGCTCGGCCGGCACCGGCTGCCCGGCGGCTCGCGGAGTGGTCCGGACGCGCGGTCGTCAGGTGGTCCCGCCCGGAAGACGGGCGCGGGCCCCTGTCCCAGGCCATGGCGAGGTTACGGCTCGGCCCGCAACGCGGCACATACGCCCCATACCTCACGATCCAGCGGTCGACCCGGCGGCCCGGCCGCCCGGTCACCGGGTAGCCGGGTAGCCGGGTAGCCGGGTAGCCGATGGTCAGCCGAGCCGCTCCCGCAGCCCCGTCTTGAGGATCTTGCCGGCGGCGTTCCTCGGCAGCTCGGGCACCACGATCACCCTGCGTGGCACCTTGAAGTTGGCCAACCGTTCCCTGCAGTGCGCGATGACGTCCCGCGCCGAGGGCTGCGGGCCCCGGCGCGGGACCACGTAGGCGCAGGGCACGGAGCCGAGCCGGGCGTCGGGCATGCCGACCACCGCGGACTCGGCGACCAAGGGGTGTCCGGCCAGGACGTTCTCCACCTCGGCCGGATAGACGTTGAAGCCGCCGACGATGATCATGTCCTTGATCCGGTCGGTGATCTTCAGACAGCCGTGTTCGTCGAGCCGCCCGACGTCACCGGTACGCAGCCAGCCGTCGGCGTCGATCGCCGCCCGGGTCGCGGCCTCGTCCTCGAAGTAGCCGAGCATCACGTTGTCGCCGCGCAGCAGGACCTCGCCGTCCTGGCCGGTCGCCACGTCCGCGCCGTCCGCGTCGACGACCCGGATCTCGATACCCGGCACGGCGGGCCCGGTCGTCTGCTCCACGTGGGCCGGATCCTCACCGGGGCGGGAACCGGTGGCCACGGTGCACTCGGTCAGGCCGTACGCCTGTGCCACGGTCCGGAAGCCCAACTCCTCGCGCATGCGCCGGAAGAGGGACTCAGGGACGGTGGCGGCCCCGGCGGTCGCGAAGCGCAGGGTGGACGGCCGCAGTTCCGCCAGCCGGGGGTGGTCCAGGAGCGACACGAAGACGGTCGGCGCGCCCGGGAGCACGGAGATACCGGCGGACCGGATCAGTTCCAGGAGGCGGCCCGCGTCGAACGTCTCCACCGGGTAGATGGTGGCACCGGCCGTGAGGGCGGCGACCACGCCTGCCTTGTAGCCGAAGCCGTGGAAGAACGGGTTGACGATCGCGTAGCGGTCGGCGGGGCTCAGGGCCGCGCCGTCGGCCCAGACCAGGGCCGCCCCGATGGTCTGCCGGTGGGCGCTCATGACCCCCTTGGGCACACCTGTCGTGCCGGAGGTGAACATGATGTCGCAGATGTCGTCGGGGCCGACCGCCGCTGCGATCCGCGCTCCCTCCTCCTGCGGCACCTCGTCCGCGCGCGCGGTGAAGTCGCCCCAGGACAGGACGGCGTCGCAGGACACGTCCGCGGCGATGTCCACCACGTTCCGCAGCGCGGGCAGCCCCGGGACGGGGCCGGTATCGCCCGGTGCCGCCTCCCCGGCCGCCGCCGTCTTCAGCATCTCCATGTAGTCGACGCCGAGGAAGCCGTTCGCGAGGACGAGTACCGAGGCGCGCGAGCGCCGCAGCACGACTGCTGCCTCGTGACCGCGGTAGCGGGTGTTCATGGGCACCACGGACGCCCCGGCGCACTGCGCGCCGAGCAGGGCGAGAATGAACTCCAGCCGGTTGGGGGCCCACACCGCGACCCGGTCTCCCGGGCGGACTCCCACGGCGGCGCAGGCCCGCGCGGTCCGCCCGACGAGTTCGGCCAACTGCCGGTAACCGACCTCGACGGCGCCGTCGACGACCGCCGGATGGTCACCATGGCGCTCCGCCGCCCGGGCCAGCAGCCCGGGGACGGTCGAGGGAGCCGGCTCTTCGATCACGCGAGACCTCCGAACAACCAAATGCTTGGTAGGTATGCTGGGCAGTGCACGGCCCGGGCCAGCGGTCCGCAAGTCGCCGTCCCGTTCAGTGGGACGGCGGGGAGCGGGGCCTGTGGCAGGATTCGAGCACATGCTTGCCGGCCGGAGGACGAGCCCCGGCGGAAGGGACGAACGACATGGCGGCACGACGCCCCGCCCGAGCGGCAGCCCCGGCACGGACGGCGGCCAGGAACGGCACCGGTTCCGAGCGCAGGGCGGAACTCCTGCAGATCGCGGCCGGCCTGTTCGCCACCCGCGGGTACACCCAGACCACCGTGCGGGACATCGCCGACGAGGCGGGCATCCTGTCGGGCAGCCTGTACCACCACTTCAGCTCGAAGGAGGACATGCTCGACGAGATCCTCCGGGGTTTCCTGGAGCGGCTCCACGAGCGCTTCACGGAGATCGAGAAGGAAGGGACGGGCCCGAGGGAGGTCCTCGACCAGCTCATCACCCATGCCTTCACCACCATCCATGAGACGCCGGAGGCCGTGGCCCTCTACCAGAGCGAGGCGGACACACTCGTCGGGCAGTCCGGTTTCGAGTACGTCGACCAGCTGGGAAAGAAGATCGAGAAGATCTGGCTCCGAACCCTCACGGCGGGCCAGCGGTCCGGGGACTTCCGCGCCGACGTCGACGTGAGCCTGACGTACCGGTTCATCCGGGACACCGTGTGGTGCAGTGTGCGGTGGTACCGCCCGCGCGGCAAGTTCCGTGCCGAGGCGCTGGCCGAGCAGTACCTCCGCGTGCTGCACGGCGGCCTCGTCACCGGGTGACCGGGACCTCGCGGTCGCGCAGGCCCCGGGGGTCGACCACCTCGCGGATGAGCCGCAGTTCGCCCGGGTCGGGCAGACGGGTCTCGCCGGCGCCGCTCGTGTCGATCTCGAACCCGGTGTTCACCCGGACCTCTTCCGCGGTGACACCGGGATGCAGCGACCGTACGCGCAGGCGCCCCTCAGCGTCGTAGTCGAGGACCGCGAGGTCGGTGATCACCACGCCCAGGTGGTGGAAGCCCAGCCCCTTGGTGCCGCGGGCGCGGTCGTTGCCCACGCCGCAGACCACGTCGACCTTCTCGACGAAGACCTTCGGACTGTGCCGGGCCACCCAGTAGTCGGTGCGGTGGTTGGCCGTGTTGCCCGGAGCACCGCGCACCCCGATGAGCTGCCGCTTCGGACGACGCCAGTCGCCGATGAGCGAGATGTTCTGGTTGCCGTAACGGTCGATCTGGCTGGCCCCCATCATGCTCTGCCGGCGCCCGCTGGCGACGATGTCGAAGACCCGACGGTAGGGCACCCAGCCCTCGACCACTCCCCCGTCGGCGGCGGTCCGGCCGAGCGGCGGCGGCTCGCTCATGAAGTACGCCTCGCCGTCGGTGAGGACCAGGTCCGGGCTGGTCGTCAGGCGGGCGAGCCGCGCCCCGATCGAGGGCACCACACCGACCGCGTGCGCCAGCACCTCACCGGCGTCGCGCCACGCGTCGGCGCACGCGGCGGCGCACACCTCGGCCCGGGTGATCTCCGTCATCGGCCCTCCTCCTGTCCGTCGCGCCGGGCGTGGAAGTCCGCCACGGCCGCCTGGTACGCCTGCTCGTCGCCGTCGAGGAACGTCTTGCGGAACAGCTCCCAGGACCCGGTGTCCCGCGCCGCCGCCGCGTAGTGCGCCTGGAAGGTCTCGTCCCGCCCGTAGTCGGGTTCGCACGAGGTGAAGTGCGCGCCCCGCGGCGCCTCGATCACCCCGTTCACGAAGAGGCGGCTGATCAGCACCGACTGCGCGGGGGCGGCGGCGCGCAGTTCCCCGGGTCCGACGATCCGCTCGGTGCTGACGAAGCAGCGGTCGGCGGCCATCGCGAACAGGTCGTCGAAGTACGGGTCCGGGCCCAGGTACTGGGCGTTGCCCGCGGCGTCGGCGCGGTTGACGTGCACCAGGGCCACGTCGAGCCGCAGGGCCCTCATCGCCACGTACTCGTCGTCGGAGTACGGGGAGGCGATCGTCACCAGGTCGGGGTTCATGGTGAGGACGTCGGAGCCGAGGCCGGCCCGGGTGGGCAGGAAGTCCAGCCGGTTCGCGGCGGCGCGCAGCCCGGTGACGAACATGCCCTCGTCGTACTCCGCGGTCTCGACGGCGCCCCGCTCCCGCACGGCCCGGAAGTGCGGGTCGAGCGCGATGCTGTCCAGCGAGACGAAGCCGTAGACCAGCTTGCGGACCCGGCCCGCAGCGCACAGCAGTCCCACGTCCGGGCCGCCGAACGTGACGACGGTCAGGTCGCGGACGTCGGTGCGCAGCAGTTCACGCACCAGCGCCATCGGTTTGCGCCGTGATCCCCAGCCGCCGATGCCGACCGTCATGCCCGACTCGACGGTCCCGGCGAAGTCCTCCAGGGACATCGCTTTGTCACCCATGGACACTTCCTCTCACGCCCGGAAGGCTCGAAGTTCCCGAATTAACCTAGCGCTTGCTTGGTGACGAAGCAATTGTTAGGTTGACTCGGGCCGACCGATGACTGCCCGGCGACCGGGAACGGGCGGAGCACCCCCGAAGGAGACAGAGATGACCGACTCCAGTCCGAGGACGCGAACCCTGGGCGGGACCCGGGTCTTCCCGGTGGGCATGGGCGCGATGACCCTGACCCAGGTGCCCGGCTACGACGAGGCACGGGCGGTCCGTACGGTGCACGCGGCCCTGGACGCCGGGGTGACGCTCTTCGACACCGCGGACGTGTACGGCCCCGCGGCGGGGTACGGCGTGAACGAGTCGATGCTGGCCAAGGCCCTCGCGGACCACCCGGGTCCGGTCGATCACGTGGTCGTGGCGACGAAGGGCGGCCATCTCAGGCCCGGCGACCAGGAGTGGGACGTCGACGGCCGGCCCGAGCACCTGCGCCGCGCGTGCGAGGACTCGCTGCGCCGCCTGGGGTTGGAGGCCCTGCCGCTGTACCTGCACCACCGGCCCGACCCGAAGGTCCCCTACGCCGAGACCATGGGCGGGCTGCGCGATCTGTACGAGGCGGGGCTGATCCGGCGAGCCGGGATCTCCAACGCGAACCCGGAGCAGATCCGGCTGGCGCACGGGATCCTCGGCGACACGCTGGTCGCGGTGGAGAACGAGTACTCGCCGGGGTTCCGCTCCAGCGAACCGGAGATCGCGCTGTGCGAGGAACTCGGACTGACGTTCCTGGCCTGGGGGCCGTTCGGCGGGATGCGCCAGGCGAAGGGACTCGGCGCTCGGTACGCGGCGTTCGAGGACGTCGCACGGGAGCGGGGTGTCAGCACGTACCAGGTGGTGCTCGCCTGGCAGCTGCACAGGTCGCCGGTGGTGGTCCCCATCCCGGGGGCGAGCCGGCCGGAGTCGGTCCGGGACTCCGCCGCGGCGGCCGGCCTCGCGCTCAGCGGCGAGGAGCTGGCGCGGCTGGAGCGGGACGAGGCCTGAACAGGGAGAGGACCGGGCCCCGGTCAGGGGGCGCTCCCCGCTTCCGGCGGCTCCACGAGTTCGACCCGGACCCGGTCCGGGTCGAGCACGTAGACGAGACGGCAGCCCTCCAGCGGCCCCTCCCCGGCCGTGACGGGCTCCGACAGCACGGCGACCTCCTCGGCCCGCAGCCGGGCGAGCAGGGCGTCGAGTCCGTCCACGTCGACGGCCACATGGACCGAGCCCGCACGGCCGTGGTCCGGGTCGGTCACCTCCGGGGAACCGCCGACGTACTGGAGCAGTTCGATGAGTGTCGCCCCCCGGGACAGGCGGACGAAGGCCTGACGGACCACGACGCCCGGGTATCCGGTCACGGCGTCGATCCTCGGGCCGCTGCGTTCCCAGGAACCGACCCGCTCGCCCCCGAGGATCCGCGCGTAGAAGTCGAGCGAACGGTCCAGGTCCCTGACGGTGATGCCCACATGGTTGACGGAGTAGGTCACGGCGGCCCTCCTGACGGCTCCTGGAGTTAGACTAACAAGCAATTGCTTGGTTGAGGGATTTCGGCCGGGAGGAGCCCGGAAGTGGTCGTGCAGGCCGTGGACCTGAGGGACAGGATCGCCTTCGTCACCGGAGCCGGTCAGGGACAGGGCGCGGAGCACGCGCGGACCCTGGCCGGACTCGGCGCGAGCGTCGTCCTCACCGACCTCGACGAGAGCGGCGTGCGGGCGGTCGCCGGCCGTATCGCGGGCGACACCCTGACCTGTCCCCTCGACGTCGGGGACAAGAGCGCCTGGGCGGCGGCGATGGCCCGGACCGCGGACCGTTTCGGACGGGTCGACATCCTGGTCAACAACGCGGGCATCTCGATCGGGGAACCGCTCGCCGAGCTGTCCGAGGAGAATCTGGCGGCCACGCTCAGAGTCAACCTCGTGGGAGCCGTCCTCGGGATGCAGGCGGTGCTTCCGCTGATGCGCGAGCGCGGCGGTTCCATCGTCAACATCGCCTCCACGGCCGGACTCTCGGGTTACCCCGGCGGCCTCGCCTACTCCGCGTCGAAGTGGGCGCTGCGCGGCGCCACCAGGTCGGCGGCCAAGGAGCTGGGCGAGTACGGGATCCGGGTCAACTGCGTCTGCCCGGGAGCGGTCGACACCGCGATGATCAGCGAGGAGACCCGGGCGGGCGGCGGGGCGGTCGCCGGGCAGCCCATCCCCCGGGTCGGCACGCCCTCGGAGGTGTCCGCCATGGTGGCCTTTCTCGCCAGTGACGCGGCGAGTTACTGCACCGGCCAGGACTTCGTCGTCGACGGCGGGCAGTCCGCGTGAGGGCGAGGAGGTGCGAGGTGAGCCGTGGGCCACGGGAGACGGAGCGGGACCGGGCGAGGGAGGACCTCGTCGAGGCGACGCGGGCACTGGCCCACGCCGTCGCCGTGACCGACGTCCCCGGCGGCGAGCTGGCCCGTGCCACCGAGACCCTCGCGTCCGTGACCCGGGCCCTGGAGAAGCTGGCCGGGACCCGGTGCGTGCCGCTGCCGGTGGCGGAGACCGTCGGCGTACCGCGGGTGCTCCTCGACCAGTACAACCCGGTGCACCTCCCCCTGGAGGTGTCGTTCGCGGCGGACGGCCGGAGCGCGACGGCCGCCACCGTCGTGAACGCCCTGTACGAGGGCCCCACCGACTCGGTGCACGGCGGTGTCTGCGCCCGGCTGATGGACAACATGCTGGGCATCCTGGTCCAGTCCACCGGGCTGTTGTGTGTGACCGGGTCGCTGTCCGTGCGCTATCTCGCCCGCACGCCGCTGGAGCGGACCCTGCTGCTGCGCTCCGAGATCGTGGAGCGCTCCGGACGCAAGGTCGGCGTCACCGGACGGATCGAGTGCGAGGGCGTGCGCACGGTCGAGGCCGAGGCGGTGTTCATCGAGGTCCCGCACCGATGACCTGGCGGAAGAGCCGCTGCCGGTGCTCGTGCGGCTGACCGAACAGCTGGGACAGAGCGTGGGCCCGCTTGAACACGAGCTGGGCGTCGTGCTCCCAGGTGATCGCGATTCCGCCGTGCAGCTGGACGGTCTCGGCGGCGACCTTGTTCAGCGCCTCGGAGCACCAGGCCTTCGCCAGCGCCGCCCGTGCCGGCAGCTCCGGGTCGTCTTCCGCCGCGGCGGCGCGGGCCGCAGCCCAGGAGGCGGACCTCGCCGTCTCGACCTCGACCAGCATGTCGGCCATACGGTGCTTCAGCGCCTGGAACGACCCGATGGGGCGGCCGAACTGGACGCGCTCCCTGCTGTAGGCGACGGTCATGTCCAGCGCCCGCTGGGCTGTGCCCACCTGAAGGGCGGTGACGGCGACGGCGGCGATGTCGTGCAGGGTGCCGAGCAGTCCGGACGCGTCGAGGGTCAGGGGGGTTGCGGGCGACCCGTCGAACTCGATCCTGGCGAGGCTCAGCGTCGGGTCCATCGCCGGAGTGGGGGTGCGCCGCACCCGGTCGTCGTCGGGGTCGACCTCGAACAGGCCCACCTGCCCCTGGCCGGTCCGGGCCACCACCAGCAGGACGTCGGCGTCGGCGCCGTCCAGGACCAGGGGGGTCGTTCCCGTCAGGGACCAGGCGCTCCCGCCGGTGGCGCGCACGTCACTGCGGTCGGAGCGCCAGTGGCCGTCCTCACCGGCCCAGCAGACGGCCGCCACGGAGGTGCCCTCGGCGACGCCGGGCAGCAGCCGCTCGCAGGCCGCCCCGTCGCCGCTGAGCAACAGCGCCCGGGCCGCGAGCACACCGGAGCCGAGCAGCGGAGAGGGGGTCAGCGCCGCGCCCAACTGCTCCAGCACCACGTGCGTTTCGAACAGGGTGAAACCCGCGCCGCCGTAGCGCTCCGGGACGGCCAGGGCCGCCGCACCCACCTGTTCGCACAGGGTGCGCCACAGGGCCGTGTCGTAGCCCGGGGCCCGTGCGACGGCGGCCCGCACCGCACCAGTGTCGCTGCGGCGCTCCAGCAGCCGCCGTACGGTCACGGCGAGTTCGTTCTGTTCCTCGGTGGGTGCGAACGTCATCGGTCCCCCTTCGGGAAGGATGCTGGGCAGAACGGGAGGATCCCCGGGCAGGGCGGGGGCCGGCCTCAGGCGTTGCCCGCCGTCTGCCGTCCCGAGTCGCGCATCGCCCGCGCGTCCATGCCCGCGAGGGAGTCGGCACTCACCTCGGCGTTGTGGGAGTGGGCTGCGTGGTGCAGGCCGAACACCGAGTCCATGCCGGTGCGCATTCCCTGCAGATCCTCGGCCTGGTTGATCGCCCGCTTGGTGAGCGCGAGGCCGAAACGGGGCATCGCGCTGATCCGCTCGGCGAGCGCGAAGACGGCCGACTCCAGCTCCTCGCGGGGCACCACATGGTTGACCATGCCGAGCTGGTGCGCGCGCTGGGCGCTGAAGCGGTCTCCGGTGTACAGGAACTCCTTGGCCGCGCGCGGGTTCATCACCCACGGGTGGGCGAAGAACTCCACGCCCGGGATGCCCATGCGGACGACGGGGTCGCAGAAGAAGGCGTCCTCCGAGGCGACGATGAAGTCGCAGGACCAGGCCAGCATCAGCCCGCCGGCGACGCACGCGCCCTGGACCATGGCGATCATCGGCTTGGGGATCTCCCGCCAGCGGCGGCACATCCCCAGGTACACCTCGGACTCCCGGGCCAGCCGGGCGTCGACGCCCTCCTTGTCGGTGTGGTCCCACATGATGACGGCTCTGCGCTCGAAGCTCTCGTGGATGTCACGGCCCGGCGTGCCGATGTCGTGGCCGCCGCTGAAGTGCTCGCCGCTGCCCGCGAGCACGACGACCTTCACCGCGTCGTCGTCGACGGCCCGGGTGAAGGCGGCGTCGAGGGCGTACGTCACCTTCGAGTTCTGCGCGTTGCGGTACCGGGGGCGGTTCACCGTCACCACGGCGACCGGGCCGCGGACCTCGTAGGTGACGACCTGCTCCTCGGCCGGGCGGCTCTCCGCAGCGGACATGCCAGCTCCTTCACAGGGACCACGAATGCATACCAAACAAGTGCTTGGTGGGTTAGTGTAGGCGATGCCCCAGCTCCCGAACAGCACGATCGTGAACCGACGGCACCTTCGAGGGGGAAAGCGTGCAACTGCCAGGCACAGCGCAGGACGAGGCCTTCCGCCGCGAGGTCCGGGACTGGCTGGAGACCCACCTGTCCGGCGACTTCGCCGGTCTGCGGGGACTCGGCGGCTCCGGCCGGGAGCACGAGGCGTACGAGGAACGGCTGGCCTGGGACCGGCATCTCGCCGCCCACGGCTGGACCTGCATCGGCTGGCCCGAGGAGTACGGCGGCAGAGGGCTCGACCTCGCCCGGCAGGTGGTGTTCCACGAGGAGTACGCCCGCGCCGACGGGCCCGCCCGCGTCAACCACCTGGGTGAGGAACTGCTCGGGCCGACCCTCGTCGCCTTCGGCACCCAGGAGCAGAAGGACCGCTTCCTGCCCGGTATCCGCGCCGTCGAGGAGCTGTGGTGCCAGGGCTACTCCGAGCCGGGTGCGGGCTCCGACCTGGCCGCGGTGTCCACCCGGGCCCGGCTGGAGCGGGCGGCGGGGGCGGGAGAGCCGGACCAGTGGGTGATCGACGGCCAGAAGGTGTGGACGTCCCTCGCGCACCTGGCCGACTGGTGCTTCGTGGTCGCGCGGACCGAACCGGGATCGGTGCGGCACGCGGGGCTGTCGTACCTGCTGGTGCCGATGCGCCAGGAGGGCGTCACCGTGCGCCCCATCACCCAGCTGACCGGCACCTCCGAGTTCAACGAGGTGTTCTTCGACGGCGCGCGGACGGACGGCTCGCTCGTGGTCGGCGCGCCCGGCGACGGCTGGAAGGTCGCCATGGCCACGCTCGGGTTCGAGCGGGGCGTCTCCACACTCGGCCAGCAGATCGGCTTCGCCCGCGAGCTGGACGCGGTGGTGGCGCTGGCCCGGCGGACGGGCGCCATCGACGACCCCGCGATCCAGGACCGGATCACCCGCGCCCACATGGGCCTTGAGATCATCCGGCTCAACGCGCTGCGGATGCTGGGCGGTTCGGGCTCCCAGCGGCCGGAGGCGTCGATCGCCAAGCTGCTGTGGGGCACCTGGCACCGGGGGCTCGGGGAACTGGCCATGGAGGTGGCGGGTGCCTCCTCGCTGGTGGCGCAGGGGCCGCCGTACGACCTGGACGCCTTCCAGCGGCTGTTCCTGTTCAGCCGGGCCGACACGATCTACGGCGGCTCGAACGAGATCCAGCGCAACATCATCGCCGAGCGGGTGCTCGGCCTGCCCAGGGAGCCGAAGGCATGAACACGCGACGAGCCGGACAGGCACCGCCCGACTACGTACCCGGACACGGGCTGCTCGCCGGCCTGACCGTGGTGGTCACCGCCGCCGCCGGAGCGGGCATCGGCTCCGCGGTCGTACGGCGCTGTCTGGAGGAGGGGGCGCGGGCCGTGGTCCTCGGTGACGTCCACGAGCGGCGGCTGGGCGAGGCCGCGAAGGAACTGGCCGAGGAGTTCGGGGCGGAACGGGTCGCCACCGCCCTGTGCGACGTGACCCGCGAGGAGCAGGTGAACGCCCTGCTGGACGCGGCGGAGCCGTTCGGCGGGGTCGACGTGATGGTGAACAACGCCGGGCTCGGCGGGACCCGTTCCGTCCTGGAGATGACCGACGAGGAGTGGTCGCGGGTCCTGGACATCACCCTCACCGGGACGTTCCGCTGTGTGCGTGCCGCCGGCAACCGGATGGTCCGCGCGGGCCGCCGGGGCGTCATCGTCAACAACGCCTCGGTGGTCGGCTGGCGGGCCCAGGAGGGGCAGGCGCACTACGCCGCCGCCAAGGCCGGGGTGATGGCCCTCACCCGCAGCGCGGCGGCCGACCTCGCCCCGCACGGCATCCGGGTCAACGCGGTCTCGCCGAGCCTGGCGCTGCACCCGTTCCTGGCGAAGGTCACCACCGAGGAGTTCCTGGACGAGCTCAAGGGCCGCGAGGCGTTCGGCCGGGCCGCGGAGCCCTGGGAGGTGGCCAACGTGATGGTGTTCCTGGCCAGCGCCTACTCCTCGTACATGACGGGCGAGGTCGTCTCCGTCAGCAGCCAGCACGCCTGAAGTCCCCGTACCCCGCAATGGCGGAGAAGAAGGAGGAAGAGCGTGGCCGAGGCCTACATCGTCGACGCCGTGCGCACCCCGGTGGGGCGGCGCGGCGGTGCCCTGTCCGCCGTGCACTCCGCGGATCTCGCGGCCCATGTGATCGGCGCGCTCGTACGGCGTTCGGGCGTCGACCCGGCCGCCGTCGACGACGTCATCCTGGGCTGCAACGACACCATCGGCTCCCAGGCCGGGGACGTGGCCCGCACCGCCTGGCTGGTGGCGGGGCTCCCGGACCACGTGCCCGGGGTGACCATCGACCGGCAGTGCGGCTCCAGCCAGCAGGCCGTGCACTTCGCGGCGCAGGGCGTGCTGTCCGGCACCGCCGACCTGATCGTCGCGGGCGGGGTGCAGAACATGTCCGCGATCCCGATGTCCGCCTCCATGACGCTGGGTGAGCAGTACGGCTTCACCACGCCGTTCGCCGAGTCGCCGGGCTGGGTGGCGCGCTACGGCGGGCAGGAGGTCTCGCAGTTCCGGGCCGCCGAGATGATCGCGGAGCGGTGGCGGCTGACGCGCGAGGAGATGGAGTCCTTCGCCCTGCGCAGTCACCGGCGGGCGGTGGCCGCGATCGACCAGGGGCGCTTCAAGGACGAGATCGAGCCGGTCGGGGACTTCGCCGCAGACGAGTGCCCGCGCCGTGACACCTCACCGGAGCGGATGGCCGCGCTGGCCCCGCTCCGGGAGGGCGGCCGGCTCACCGCCGCGCTGGCCTCGCAGATCAGCGACGCCGCCTCGGCCCTGCTGGTGGCCTCGGAGCGGGCGGTGCGCGAGCACGGCCTCACGCCCCGCGCCCGGATCCACCACCTCTCCGTCTACGCCGACGACCCGGTGTGGATGCTGACCGGGCCCATCGCGGCGACCCGGCGCGCCCTGGACCGGGCGGGGATGTCGGTCGGTGACATCGACCTGTTCGAGGTGAACGAGGCGTTCGCGTCCGTGGTCCTCGCCTGGGCCGCGGAGACCGGCGCCGACCCGGACCGGGTCAACGTCAACGGCGGAGCCATCGCCCTCGGCCATCCCATCGGCGCCACCGGCACCCGGCTGATGACCTCACTGCTGGGCGAACTGGAACGCACGGGCGGCCGGTACGGGCTCCAGACCATGTGCGAGGGCGGCGGCCAGGCCAACGTCACCATCGTCGAGCGGCTCTGACCGGCGGGCGTGGCACGGCGCGACCCGCACGAGAACGGGCCCGCCCTCATGGGGCGGGTCCGTTCTCCCGTCAGGCGGCGGGCACGTCCAGAGGTGCCAGAGCCGGGTACTCTCGGGGTGCCATGGCGTGGACATCCGTGAGCAGGGCGATGAAGTCGCGGTCGGTCATGGGGTCGGAGGGCTCGCTGAACCGCACCCCTCGCGCCCTCAGATCGGCGATCAGCACGTCGAAGACCTTGTCGAAGGTGAGGTCGTCGGTGTGGTCCAGATACCGGGTGACGTCCGCCAGGTCCTCGAAGACCAGCGCGGTGTAGTGGAACAGCGACCGGCTGTCGCGGTGCGCGAAGCGCGCGATCTCGGTGTCGCCGTCCCGGACGACCCACGCGTCGTCGCCGTCGGCCGTCAGGAGCGATCCCATGGTCAGGGCGGGCAGATCGCGGCGGTCGCGCGGGCCGTTGGCCTCGCGGCGGTGGAACATCCGGGAGTTGTCCGAGAGGACCGCCGTGTTGCGGAACGGCGCCACCAGCCGGCTCGGCGCCCGCTCCGGGCCCTCGGGCCAGTAGGTGAAGCCACCGTCGACGTCGGAGTCGTAGAAGTAGGTGATCACCTGGCCCGACTTGACCTCCCAGGCGTCGAACAGGCCGGACTTGGCCATCACGCTCATCAGCCAGATCGGGGCGTTCACCGAGCTGACCCCGCGCCAGTTGCCGCTGTCGAAGTGGCCGGCGTCGAAACTGCGGGAGGGGCCGCAGAGGTTGAACAGCATGTGGTGGGCGAAGCCATAGCGGGCCTTGTGCATCCGCAGCACCGGCTCCAGGAGCTTGCGGCTGAAGTAGAGGTCGTGGAGCTCCGGGTACAGGACCGCGCCCTCCCGGGCGAGGTAGCCGCGGAACACCGGGGCGACGAAGTCGGCGAGTCCGGCGTCCGGGGAGCGGTCCCTGGCGCCGGACACCGCGAAGTACTCCTCGGCGGAGGCGAAGTGGTGGGCGAGCACCAGCTGCCAAGGGGCGTTGCGGCGTACGACGCCGAAGAGGGTGTCGACCTCCTCGGGCGTGTAGAAGTCCTCCAGGACTTCGGGGGGTGCTACGGGCGTCAGCGGGTGTCGATCTCGTTGCGCAGGGGCCATGGGCGGGTCCTCGTGACGGTAGGGGTGGCCGGAACTGTGCGGGTGCGACGGCGCGGGTGTCTCACAGCGACTGGACGAGTTCGAGGCGGTGCCCCTCGGGGTCGAGGACGAACGCGGCCCTGAGCTTGAAGTCGGACACCTCGAACGGAGCCTGCTCGACGGTGCCGCCGGCCTCGGACACCCGGCGCACGGTCTCGTCCAGGTCGGGCACGGTGAACCCGAGGATGGCCTCGCCGGGCGCCTGCCCCGGCCGGTTCAGGAAGTGCACCAGGACCAGCGTGGGGTCACCGCCGGCGGCGGAGGTCATGATGATCTCCTCCAGCGCGTCGTCCCCCGTGCCATGGGCGTACCGGTACTTCTCGGCCATGCCCAGCACGGAGGTGTAGAAAGCGAACTGGGACTCGATGTCGGTCACCAGGATCTTGGTGAAGTGGAAACGGGTGTCGTGAGTCATGTCGGTCCTCCTTCCCTGCGGAGTATGGCCATCGCGCCCGACACAAACAAGCACTTGCTAGGTTTCCTCCGAGCTCGGTACAGGCGCACGAACGGGGCTACGTGGTCATCGGCGCGGCTCTGACCATCACACCCGCCCTGGCGGTACCGCACGCCGGGCTCCCGGTCCCGCACCGCACCGGTCCCGATCAGCGGGAGTTCCCGCCCTGCTTCCGCAGGCTCCTGCAGCACACTGCACTACGGGATCCACGGGGCCGTCCCGTACGGCCTCGCAGGTTTCCGGAGGCCTTTCGCGAGTCCCGGGGGCGAGGCCGTTCGCGAGTACGCGCGCCGCGCCCAGGTCCGGCGCCTTCCCGGTGGAGGCCCTCGGTCCCGCCCGTCTTCAGCCGCCCGCACACGGAGGGGTACGACGATGTCCCAGCACGTTCCCACGCCCGACCCGGACGCCGCCGCGCTGTACGAACTGCGGCACACGCAGAGCGGAGGCGCCGGCATGCGGGAGCGAGGGCTGGCGGCCGTACGTGCCGTACTGGAGGCGCTGCCGCATCCGGTGGACATGCCCAAGATGGCCGCCGTGGAGGACCGGGACATCCCGTGCGTCCACGGTCGGCTGCCGATCCGCGTCTACAGCCCCACCGCGGACGCCGAGTTGCCGGGCCTGGTGTACTTCCACGCGGGCGGGCTCGTGATGGGCACGAACCACTCCTTCGAGCCGCTCGCCCGCGCCCTCGCCGAGGCCACGGGGCATCGCGTGTTCGCCGTCGAGTACCACCTGGCCCCCGAACATCCGCCGCCGGGGCAGATCGAGGACGCGTGGGCGGCGACCGAGTGGGTGGCCGCGCACGCCGCGGAACTCGGTGTCCTGCCCGACCGGATCTCCGTCCTGGGCGACAGCGCGGGCGGCACGCTGGCGGCGCTCGTCGCGCTGCGCGCCCGCGACCGGGGAGGCCCCCGGCTGCTCTGCCAGGTCCTGGTGTACGGCGGGCTCGACCGGGACATGGCAGCCGCCTCGATGCACGAGATGGACGATGTCGCGGGGCTGTCCCGGGACGACCTCCTCTACCTGCACGACCTCGCCAGGGCGGGGCGGCCCGAACCCACATCCGGCGACGAGATCCCCGCGTACTGCCCCGATCTGCGCGGTGTGGCGCCCGCGATCGTGGCCGTGGGCGAACTCGACCCGGTCCGTGACTGGTCGCAGCGGTACGCCGCCCGGCTCGGCGAGGCCGGCGTACAGACCACGTTCACCCGCTACCCCGGGGTCGGCCACGGTTTCCTGATGCAGCAGCACCACCTCGCGCGCGGCCGGCTGGCGCTGCACGAGATCGCCGGGCTGCTGCGGGCCAAGGCCGAGTACCCGCTGCCCTGGTGAGCGCCACCCGCAGGGAGAGTCCGCAAGCCCCACCGCACGCCGCTCCGTCCCAGCCCTCCCCGAAGCGAGGCCCCATGACGACATCCGTCATCCCCGACGACCGGCCGACCCGGACGGTACGCCCCGTGCCCGACGCGGACCCCGAGCGTCTGCACGCGGCGATCGACGCGGTCGAGCCGGGTCCTCTGCTGATGACGCTGGTGCACCTGACGGACGACCGTGCTCTGCTCACCGAGTTCCGGGAGCGGATCGCGGCGGCGAAGGCGGCCCGGCCCGAGCGGGTGCTGAGGCCCGGCGAGTACCCCGAGGAGGTCGTGGACGAGGTACGCCGGCGCGCCCACGACATCCTGCCCCGGCTGCCGGGCGGACTGGTCCCCTCGCTGCGCGTCCCGGACGAGGAACTGTTCATGGAGATGGTCCGGGTGGCCACCGACGACACGGTCGGCCCCGAGTACGGGCCCTATCTGCGGGAGCAGGGCGGTTTCGCCGGCCTGCCCGAGTCCGCTCCCGTACACCGACCGGTGCCGCCCGGCTTCCGGGTCGCGGTGGTCGGCGCCGGGATGATCGGCATCAACGCGGCGGTGAAACTCGCCGAGGCGGGGTTCGAGTACCGGGTGTTCGAGGCCGGCGACGACATCGGCGGGACCTGGGCACGCAACACGTATCCCGGGGCCGCGGTGGACACGCCGAGTCACTTCTACTCGTACTCCTTCGAACTCAACCCGGAATGGACGAAGTTCTACCCGACGGGTCCTGAGTACCTGCGCTATCTCCACCACGTCGCGGACAAGTACAAGATCCGCGACGACATCGCCCTGTCCCACCGGGTGCTCGGCTGCGCGTGGGTGGACGAGCGGCAGATCTGGCGGGTCACCGTGGCGGGTCCGGACGGGGCCACCGAGGTGTACGAGGCGAACGCGGTCATCACCGCGACCGGCGTCCTCAACAGCGCGTACGTCCCCGAGGTGCCCGGCCGGGAATCGTTCGCCGGTGCCACGATGCACACCGCCGAATGGGACGACTCCGTCGACCTGGACGGCAAGCGGGTGGTGGTGCTCGGCACCGGCTGCACCTCGGTGCAGGTCGTGGCAAGCCTCGCGGGGCGGGCCGGGCACCTGGATGTCGTCTTCCGGCAACCGCACTGGATCGCGCCGGAGCGCAACGTGATCAGCCGGGTCGACGACGCCACCCGGTGGGCGATGCGGCACGTGCCGTACTACCAGCAGTGGTACCGGCTGGTCACGCACTGGTTCACTGCGGACAAGAGCTTCGCGATCCCGAGGATCGACGAGGAGTGGTACGCCACTCATGTGTCCTCCTCGCCCGCCAACGACGTCCTGATGCGGATCTGTCTCCAGCACCTGCACGAGGAGCTGGGCGACCGGCCGGACCTGGTGGAGATGCTCACCCCCGACTTCCCGCCGTTCGCCAAGCGGATCGTGAAGGATCCGGGCTTCCTGGCGGCGCTGCGCCGCGACGACGTGGCGCTGCACCGGGCGTCGTTCGAACGGATCGAGCCGGCCGGGGTGCGGCTGACCAGCGGCGATTTCCTGCCCGCCGACGTGATCATCTGGGCCACCGGTTTCCGGCTGGAGTACCTGGGCTTCCTTGACGTGGTCGGTCGGGACGGGGTGACGCTGGCCGAGCGCTGGGACGGCGGCCGGGATCCGCGCGCCCACCTGGGCGTCACCGTCCCCGGGTTCCCCAACTTCTTCGTCACCGCCGGGCCGAACGCCGCGCCCAACCACGGTGGCGGGCACAACGTGACGAGCGAGGAGCACGTCCACTACGTCATCGAGTGCCTGCGTCACCTGGTCGACCACGGCTACACCGCGATGGAGCCGACGCCGGAGGCGACCCGGGAGTACAACGAGCGGGTCGACGCCGAACTCGACCGCACGGTCTGGCAGCACCCCGGCACGGCGAACGGCTACTACCGCAACACCGCCGGACGCGCCTGGGTGACCTGCCCGTGGCGGCTCGTCGACTACTGGACGATGCTGCGCGCACCCGACCCGGAGAGCTTGCTGCTGTACAACGGGCCGGCCTCGCAGACCACCGGAGCAGGCGGGTGAACGGTCGTAGGAGCAGGTGGCGACACAGCTGACACCGGAGCCAACGTGCCGCCACCAACGGGGGTTGGTGGCGGCGGCGTCAGAAGTGGGCTGCCGCCGTCGGGGCGGGCCGACCCGGCAGGCGGGCCGTACTCAGCTGTGCAGGCCGCGCAGCAGCGTGGGCGCCTTGACCCCGATACCGGCCGCGGGGGCGTCCAGGAGGCCGATCTGAGTGAGTACCGAGGCGTGGTCCCACATCAGGTGCTCGTACTTGATCAGGTCGCCCTCGAAGCCGACCACGACGTTCATCACCACCTCCACCGGCTTGCCGGTCGGGGGGACACCCGGGATCTTCCAGGGCATCTCGCGGTCATGGGTGAACCGGAAGATGAACTCGTCCCAGATGTGGTTGTCGTCCATCACCCGGGTGGTCAGCTCCTGTTCGACGTCGGCCGGGACGTTCGGCAGGAACCACTGCGAGTAGAACTTGTAGACCTCGTCCCGGCCGTCGAGCAACTGGCCGAGCGGTGCACAGTAGATGTACGGGTCGTCGCACATCGTCGCGATGGCCGCGTCGGGGTCGTGGAGAGCGAACTCGGCGTAGCCGTGTCGCTCCCAGACCTCCAGCATGTGACGCTGCCGGTCGTTGGCCGGTTCGAACATCGTGTCCTCCTGATCGTCGTTGAGCGGGCGGATGCGGGACAGCAAACGGCGACATCAGGACAGGCGCCACTCTTCCGGCCCGTTCAGTGGACCGGCGGCGTCGATTCAGTCGGCCTGGTACTCGAAGGCCCCGTCGACGAGGATCATCTCGGTGACCGAGTGCCGCTGCCGGATCGCGACGGCCTTCTGGTACTCCGGCGAGTGGTAGAACGCCAACGCGGCTTCCTTGGAGGGGAACTCCTGGATGAAGTAGGCGCCCTCCCGCGGCTCTCCTTCGAGCACCTCGGCCACGACGCCCTGCGCGAGGTGGGTGTGCGGGTGGTCCTCGACGACCCGGAGATAGGCCTCGACGTACTCCTGCATCCCACGCTTGGACTCCTCGCTGGAGTCCTTCAGGTGACTGCGGGCGATGATGTATGCGGGCATCGACACGACCTTCCCATGCGGCGACCGCCACGTTGCGGTCCTGGTGGGGAGATTGAAGTACCCGTCCCCGCCGTCGACCAGCGCCCTGGTCCGCTCAGTGGACTCCGGCGCCGGGGACTTCGGAGCCGGGGGCCTCCCGCGTCCCGCTTGACCGCCGGACGGTCCCGGTCAGCGGGATCCGCTCTCCGTGATCGTGCGAGCCCGGAAGCAGACTCCGTTGCAGGTGCGCTGAGGGTACGCCGCCGGTGGGGCCTCGACTCCCGGGTCGCGCCGGCGGCACCTCCGCCTCCGGTGTCCGCCATCGTGAAGAAGGGGAGCCGTCGACGTCCCAGCAGGGTCCCGCACGGGGCGGGCCGGGCGCCCGTGCGGCACCGGCACCGGCACCGCAGCGGGCCCGCAACGGGCCGCCCGCATCGCACAGACGAAGGGAACCGAACGACCATGGGCATGTTCGACCTCACCGGACACGTGGCGCTGGTGACCGGTGCCGGCCAGAACGCCGGGGCCGGCATCGCCCGCGCGCTGGCGGAGCAGGGCGCCACGGTGGCGGTCAACGACCTCCGGCCCGAACGCGCCGAGGCGACGTGCGCCGAGATCGAGAAGGCGGGGGGCCGGGCGGTGCCGGTGCCGTTCGACGTCACCGACATCGACGCCGTCCGCGCGGGGGTCGCGCGGGCCGGGGAGGCGCTCGGCGGGACCGTCGACATCATGGTGAACAACGCCGGGATCCCCGCCGACATGGGCTACGGCCCGTTCCGGGACATCGCGCCGGAGCGCTGGCGCGGGCCGGTCGAGATCAACCTGTTCGGCGCGATGAACTGCGTGCACGCCGTCCTGCCGGGTATGCGGGCGACCGGCTGGGGCCGGGTCGTGCAGATCTCCTCGGGCGCGGGACGGACCGGCCTGGCCATCGGGGTGTCGCTGTACGGGGCGGGCAAGAGCGGTGTCGAGGGGTTCGTCCGGCACATCTCCCAGGAGGAGGCGAAGGCCGGGATCACGGCGAACACGCTGGCGCTCGGGCTGATGCAGAGCGCCGGCGGGCCGGGGATCGACCGGATCGCTGAGGGCATCCCGGTCGGACGTCTCGGCCGACCCGAGGACGTCGGCGCCGCCGTCGCCTTCCTCGCCTCCCCCGAGGCGTCCTGGCTCACCGGCCAGACGATCGACCTCAACGGCGGGAGCCACACGCGCTGAGGACGACGGCGCCCGGCACCCCGTGCGTACCGATGGCGGTCCGCGCACCGACACCGACCCGGCAGAGAGGACCAGGACAGTGGGGTTTCCGCTGGCGGGCGTCCGCGTCATCGATGTGAGTTCCACGTTCATGGGGCCGTACTGCACGATGCTCCTCGCCCAGTGGGGCGCCGAGGTGACCAAGGTGGAGCCGCCGGGCGGTGACGTGGTCCGCAAGATCGGGGACGTGCGCGGCACGTCGATGGGGCCGGTGTTCCTCAACGTCAACCGGGGCAAGCGGAGCGTGGTGCTCGACCTGAAGCAGGGCGGCGCGCGCGGACTCCTGGAACGCCTGGTGGCGGGGGCCGACGTGGTGGTGCACAACATGCGGTCCGGTGCGGCCGAGCGCCTCGGCCTGTCGGCGGACGCCGTGCTGCGGGCCAACCCCCGTGCCGTGCACTGCGCGTTCCGCGGGTTCGGGGCGGGTGGGCCGTACGAGGACCGGCCGGCCTACGACGACGTCATCCAGGCGGCCAGCGGCATGGCCGCGCTGCAGGGCGGGGCGGGCGGGGCGGAGTACGTCCGCACGGCCGCGGCGGACAAGATCGTCGGGCTGATGGGCGCGGCGGCCGTGCTGGCGGCGCTGCACGGCCGCGAGGTGACGGGCCGGGGCCAGGCGGTCGAGGTGCCCATGCTGGAGACGATGACCCAGTTCATGCTCCTGGAACAGCAGGGCGGCTGGGTGTTCGACCCGCCCGCCGGGCCGGCCGGGTACGCGCGTACGGCGTCTCCGCACCGGCGGCCGTGCCGGACCAAGGACGGCCACCTGGCCGTGATGATCTACACGGACGCCCAGTGGCGCGCGTTCTTCGACTGCGTCGGCCGGCCGGAACTCGCCGACGACCCGCGGTACCGCACGATCCGGGAGCGCACCGAGCACATCGACGAGCTGTACGCCTTCCTCAACGAGGAGATGGCGGCCAGGACGACCGCCGACTGGCTTGCCGAACTGGAACGCCGGGACATCCCGGCCGCTCCGGTCAACACCGTCACCGACCTGTTCGAGGACCCACATCTGCGGGCGACCGGCTTCTTCGAGAGCGTCGACCACCCCAGTGAGGGCCCGCTCCTGCTGCCCCGCCAGCCCGTCCGCTTCGGGCAGGGGTCGCGGGCGGAGGTGACCGGCGGCCCTGGTGACGGGGGCGGCCTGCTCCCCGCGTACGTCCGGCGCTCAGCCGCAACCGCCGGGCGCGACGCCCCGCGCACTGCGGGTCCGGACGAGAACGGACTCGCTCGCCCGGGCGGCCCGGAGCCGTACGGCCTTCCCCACGACCCCCGCCCGGACGAACACGCCCTCCCCGGCACCCCTGGGGGCGGGCACCCGCTCCCCCTCACCTCCGGCCCGCACGAACACCTCCCCCACGCCCCGCGCCTGGGTGAGCACAGCCTCGACGTGGCGCGGGAGGCCGGTCTCGACGACGCCGAGATCCGACTCCTCGTCGCCTCGGGGGCGTTGGACGTGCCCCGGGGCGACGGGACCCCCACCGGACGCCCGCCGCGGCGGGGGGCGGTGCGCTCGGCGAGCGGCTCGGCGGGACCACTCGAATGACGGCAAGGGCACCGGTGACACCGGCGCGGCGACAGAGACGGCGACTGGGACGGACATGGCAGACCTCGAATACTCCGTGAAGGACCGCATCGCGACGATCCTGCTGAACCGTCCGCGGCGCAGGAACGCGTTCACCCTGGACATGGTCGACGCCTGGGCGGACCGACTGCGCGAGGCCGAGGACGATCCGGAGGTCCGCGTCATCGTCGTCGCGGGCTCGGGCGGCTCCTTCTGCTCCGGGGTGGACCTGTCCGACTTCAAGGGCGAACAGCGCGACCCGCTGGCCGAGAAGGAACTGCTGACGCGGCGGGTGCACCGGGTCGCGCTGACCCTGGAGGACGTCTCCAAGCCGGTGCTCGCCGCGGTCGACGGGCCGGCCGTGGGCGCCGGGATGGACATGGCGCTGCTCTGCGACATCCGGTTCGCCTCGCGCACCGCGCGCTTCAGCGAGGGCTACATCAAGGTCGGGCTCGTCCCCGGGGACGGCGGCTGCTGGCTGCTTCCGCGCGCGGTGGGAACCGCGACCGCGCTGCGGCTGCTGTGGACGGGCGACTTCGTGGCAGCCGACGAGGCGCTGCGGATCGGCCTCGTGGAGGAGGTGTACGAGGCCGACGAACTCCTCGACCGCGTGTACGCCTTCGCGGCACGGATCGCCGAACGGCCCCCGGCCGCAGTGCAGATGATCAAACGCGCGGTGCGCCAGGGCGCCCGGCACGATCTGCGCACCGCCCTGGACCTCATCTCCTCCCACCAGGCCGTGATCACGTCGACCCGGGACTCGGCCGAGGCGTACGCCGCTTTCCGGGAGAAGCGTCCCGGAGTCTTCACCGGCCGCTGAGCATGAATGCCTTCGCCGAGCCCTCAGAGAGGTCCCTCATGAGCCCACCGCCGCCCCTCGACGCCGGCGCCGAACTCCGCGCCAGGGTCAGGGAACTGACCGCGTCCTGGCGCGCGGCCGGCCGGTACGTGCCCCGCAGCGACTCCTGGCTGCGCTCGTTCGACCTGGAGTTCAGCAAGGCGCTCGCCGCGGACGGGCTGATCGCCATGACGTACCCGAAGGAGTACGGCGGCGCGGGCCGCAGCAACGTGGAGCGGCTGGCCGTCACCGAGGAGCTGTTGCGGGCCGGGGCGCCGGTCGCGGCCCACTGGATCGGCGACCGGCAGATCGGCCCGGCGATCCTGAGACATGGCAGTCCTGCGCTGCGTGCGGAGATCCTGCCCCGGATCGCCGCCGCCGAGGCCGTGTTCTGCCTGGGCATGAGCGAGCCCGAGGCGGGCTCCGACCTGGCCGCCGTACGCACGTCCGCGACCCCGGTCAGGGGTGGATGGCTGATCTCCGGACACAAGATCTGGACCAGCCACGCCCACCGGGCCACCCACGCCTACATCCTGGCGCGCACCGAGCGGGCGGAACGCAAGCACGAGGGGCTGACCGAGTTCGTCCTCGACATGGACGCCGACGGGGTGTCCACGACACCGATCCCGGATCTGGCCGGTGAACACCACTTCAACGAGGTGCGCTTCGAGGAGGTGTTCGTGCCCGCGCACCGGGTGATCGGGACGGTGGGCAATGGCTGGCGGCAGGTCGTCGAGCAGTTGTCGTTCGAGCGCGGCGGCGCCGAGCGCGTCCTGTCCAGCTACCCGGTGCTGGCCGAGTTGGTGGCGCACGCAGCCGAGGAGCGGGACGACGCCGAACTCCGTTCTCTTCTGGGGTCGTTGGTCGCGCGCCTCGCCGTGCTGCGGCGGCTGTGCCGGGAGGTGGCCGGACGGCTGGACGCCGGACAGGCGCCCGTGCAGGAGGCCGCCGCGCTGAAGTACCTCGGGAACGCCTTCGAGGTCGACGTCGTCGAGGCGCTGCGCCGCACCGGTCTGTGCCATGAGCCCTCCCCCGAGGGCGCATTCGGCCAGGCCCTGCTCGCCTCCCCCGGCTTCGGACTGCGCGGCGGCGCGGCCGAGGTCCTGCTGTCCCTCGTGGCCCGTCAGGAGACACGCGCATGAGCGAGTACGCGGAGGAGTTGCGGGAACTGGTGGCGTCCGTCGCCCCCGACGGCACGTCGGCGGCGGGGCCCGACGGGGCGCGGGAGGTGTGGGAGAGTCTGCGTGGCCTGGGGCTGCCCCGGATCGGCGTGCCCGAGGAACGCGGGGGCTCGGGCGGCGCCCTGGAGGACCTGCTGGTGGTCGTCGGGGCGCTGGCCGCCCGCGGGGTCGGCGTGCCGGTGGTCGAGTCCTCGGTCGCGGACTGGGTGATCAGCCACGAACGGCCACTGGACGACTCCCCCGCCACCCTGGTGCTGCCGGACGGACCGCCGACGGCCTGGGACGACACGGACGGCGGGACGCTCACGGGGGAGATCCCGCTGGTCCCCTGGGCGCGCGACGCGCCGCTGCTGGTGGTGTGCCGGCCCGGGCGGGAGGTGCTGCTCGTGGACCTGCAGCACGCGTCGGTGAGCTTGGTGCCGGGTGAGAACCTGGCCGGGGAGCCGCGGGACACCGTACTTCTGGACGGTACGCCCGCCGTGCCGGTCGCCACCGGGCCCGGGTACGAGGCGGTGCGCGCGCGTCTGGCCCTGCTGTGGTCGGCGGCGGTGGCCGGTGCCGCGCACGGCGCGTACCTGCTGACGAAGACGTACGTGTGCGAACGCCGGCAATTCGGTGCCCCCTTGACGCGTCTGCCGGCGGTGTCGTCCGGGCTGGCGCAGATGAAAGTGCACCTGCTGCAGGCGGACGCCGCCCTCGCCCTCGCCCGGGAGGCGATGACGGCGGGCGGCCCGGACCCGGACGGTGCCGGGCCGCGGGTTTCGGACGCCGTCGCCGTGGCGCGTCTGACCACCGCGCGCACGGCGACCGAAGTCGCCCGCACGGCACACCAGTTGCACGGCGCCATGGGCATCACGCAGGAGTATCCGCTGCACCACCTCACCCGGCGGCTGTGGGCCTGGCGGGACGCCGTAGCCACCGAGCGGGACTGGGCCGACGCACTCGGCAGACGGGCGGCGGACCTGGGCGAGACCGGTGTCTGGACGCGTCTGACCATGGGCCCGTCCTGAGTCACTGCCACCACCGTCGCGGAACGGTGACGCCGAAACGCGACCGCACATCCCGGGCACGTTCCGGGAGCCCCGCCCGCGCTCCGACGCCTGGGCACGCGCGTACCGCACGACCGGCGATCAGCTCCCCCTCGGCGCGGTGCTGACGGGGCGGGAGGAGCGGTAACGGGAGATCGCCGCGCGGGCCGAGGCCGCCGAGGAGCGGTTCGCGGACCTTTCCGCGCGGCTCAAGGAGTCGCACCGGGCCGTCGAAGAGATCCCGATCACCCGCACATGGCTGCAGCCGCCCCCATCGACAACACCGCGGCCGTAGCTGCCCGGCGGGCCCTCGACCGGTCCGTCCGCCCCAACCGACGAGGCGATCGCGCAGTCGACACCCGGGGCCGCGGGCAACCGAGGCGGCGAGAAAGCAAGAAATCGAGAACAGTGTTCTTGACAGCGGTCGGCGCCCAGGGGCAGGCTTGCCCGCAAGAGAGAACACTGTTCTCGAAAATCACCCGAAAGGACCGCCGCCATGACCACGGCATCCTCTTCCTGGATCCACCGCACCCCCTCCCGTCGCTGGGACCGGGCCCTGCTCTCGTATAGCTACGGCCAGGTGGCGTGTAGCTCTGAGTAACCTTCCGGCAACAGTTATGATCTTCCGATCTTCGTCCTGGTTCCGCCTCGCCAGGCTGTGGTGATCCAACTGGTTGGGCGAGGGAGTAAGGGTGCGGCATGACTGGGAGCCGGAAGACCTGATTGAGGTCTGGACGTTGCTCGAAGACGACATGAAGAAGGTCCGGAACAAGTCCGGGGCGACCAGGTTGGGCTTCGCGTTGTTGCTCAAGTTTTTCGAGGTGGAGGCCCGGTTCCCGGAGTCCGCCAAGGAGATGCCTGCGGCGGCGGTGGAGTACGTGGCCCAGCAGGTGAAGGTTCCCGCCGGTGCATGGGCGGACTACGACTGGCAGGGCGACCGGATCAAGCGGCACCGCAAGGAGATCCGGGAGGCGTACGGGTTCAGGGCGAACACCGAGGAGGACCAGGAGCGGCTGGCCGAGTGGCTGGTCGCCGAGCTGTGTCCGGTGGAGTTGTCACGGGAGCGGCTGGCGGAGGCGGTGGTCGCCCGGTGCCGTAATGACCACATCGAGCCGCCGGCCCCGGGGCAGGTCGGGCGGCTGGTGGGCAAGGCGGTCAAGGACTTCGAGGCCCGGTTCTGTCGCAGCAGGGTGGAGCGGATCTCGCATACGACACGCTCGCGTCTGGAGGACTTGGTCGCCGGCAGCGAGGACGGGGTGGGCGAAGGAGCGGACGGTGAGGGCGCGGTGTCGGGCGGCGGTCGGTCGCACTTCGCCGAGCTGAAGGCCGACCCGGGGGCGCCGGGGCTGGAGAGCCTGCTGGCAGAGGTGAACAAGCTGAAGCGGGTGAGGCGGTTGGAGCTGCCGGCGGACTTGTTCGCGGACGTGTCGGAGAAGGTGGTGGACGCGTGGCGGGCGCGGGCATCGAAGGAGTACCCGGCGAACCTGGAGCGGATGAAGCCGCCGCGGCGCCTGACGCTGTTGGCCGCGCTGTGTCATGTGCGGCAGACGGAGATCACCGACTCGTTGGTGGACCTGTTCATCCAGTTGGTACTGAAGATCAACACCCGGGCGGAGCGGAAGGTCGACAAGGAGCTGAACGCCGAGCTGAAGAAGGTCCGGGGTAAGGAGGGGATGCTGCTGCGGGTCGCGGAGGCGGCGTTGTCCGAGCCGTCCGGCTCGGTGCGTCGGGTGATCTATCCGGTGGTCGGCGGGGAGAAGACGTTGAAGGCGCTGGCGGCGGAGGCCGCGGCGAATGAGGCCCGCTACAAGGCCCGGGTCCGTACGGTGCTGCGGTCGTCGTACTCGGCGCACTGGCGCCGGATGCTGTCGCCGTTGCTGGGCGCGCTGGAGCTGAAGTGCAACAACACCGCCTATCGGCCGGTGATGGACGCGATCGACCTGCTCCAGCGCTATCTGGAGCAGCCTTTGAGAGAGGGCGCGTTCTTCGACCCGGCGGAGAGCGTGCCACTGGCGGGGGTGGTGCCCGAGCACTGGCGGGCGGCGGTGGTGGACGACAAGGGGCGTGTCGAGCGCATCCCGTACGAGCTGTGCGTGCTGGTGGCGCTGCGGGATGCGGTGCGGCGCCGCGAGATCTGGGTGGTGGGGGCGAACCGGTGGCGTAACCCGGAGGACGACCTGCCGGCGGACTTCGAGGACAACCGGGACGTGCACTACGCCGCGCTGGGCCAGCCGCAGGACGCCGGGGAGTTCATCGCCGCCCTGCAAGGCAAGCTCCGCACCTCGCTGGACCGCTTTGAACGGGCCCTCGCGGAGGGCACGACGGGCGGGGTGGCGATCGTCAAGAAGCACGGCGAGCCGTGGATTCGGGTCTCGCCACGCGGTAAGCAGGAGGAGCCCGAGAGCCTGGTGGCGGTCAAGGGCGAGATCGAGCGGCGCTGGGGGACCATCGACCTGCTGGATATCCTGAAGTACGCCGAGTTCGACACGGACTTCATCGCCGAGTTCACCTCGGTGGCCACCAGAGAGATGCTGTCGAAGGATGTGCTGCGGCGCCGCCTGCTGCTGGTCTTGTTCGGGCTGGGCACGAACATGGGGATCAAGCGGGTCGCGGTGACCGGCAAGCACGGCGAGAGCGAGGCGACGCTGCGCAGGGTGAGGCACCTGTTCGTCAACCGCGCCAACATGCGCGCGGCCTTGCGGAAGCTGGTGAACGCCACCTTCGCCGTCCGGGACGAGATGTGGTGGGGCACCGGCACCGCTTGCGCCTCCGACAGCCGCAAGTTCGGCGCCTGGTCCTCGAACCTGATGACCGAGTGGCACCAGCGCTACCGGGGCCCCGGCGTGATGATTTATTGGCACGTCGAACGGAAATCCGTCTGCATCTACTCCCAGCTCCGGTCCTGTTCGGCCTCCGAGGTCGCCTCGATGATCGAGGGCGTGCTGCGGCACTGCACCGACATGGTCGTCGACCGGCAGTACACCGACACGCACGGCGCCTCCATCGTCGGGTTCGCCTTCGCGCACATGCTCGACTTCAAGCTGATGCCGAGGCTGAAGAACATCGGCTCGGCGAAGCTGTACCGGCCGGCGGCGGGGAAGGACGGCCAGTGGCCGAACCTCGCGCCGGTGCTCTCCACCAAGACGATCGACTGGGACCTGATCGCCCAGCAGTACGACCAGATCGTGAAGTACACCACCGCCCTGCGTCTGGGCACCGCCGAGGCCGAGCAGGTCCTGCGCCGGTTCACCCGGGGCGGGCCGAAGCACCCGACGTACCGGGCGATCGAGGAGCTGGGCCGTGCGGTGAGGACCTCGTTCGTCTGCGACTACCTCGCCGATGTCGGGATGCGCCAGGAGATCCACGAGGGGTTGCAGGTGGTGGAGAACTGGAACTCCGCGAACAAGGACCTCTTCTACGGCAAGGACGGCGACCTGGCCGGGCAGGACAAGGAGTCGCAGGAGGTCAGCATGCTCGCGCTGCATCTGCTCCAGTCCGCCCTGGTACACGTAAACACGCTGCTGATGCAGGAGGTCCTGGCCGATCCGAAGTGGGCGGCACGGCTCACCGACGCGGACCGGCGGGCACTGTCGCCTCTGTTCTGGACCCACGTGAATCCGTACGGCCGGTTTGAGCTGGACATGAACAGCCGCCTCGATCTGGACCTGTCCGTCCGGGCGCCGGTGCCCGGCCCGCGCAACCCGCAGGGGGAGGCGGCCGAAGCCCCGGCGTGACATCTGGGCTCCGGCGCGGTGGTCGGCTACCGCAGACCATCCGCGACTACCAGGGGGCATTGCGCACCGTGATGCGTTTCAAGGCCCGCAACTGCGTCCGGTGGGCTGCCCGCCACAACTGCATCCGCCGCCCGGTCGCCTGCCGCTGATGCCCAGCGGCAGGCTGTACCGGATGCAGCCCGATGACGCCGACCGCTAGCGCCTGGTCCACCGCTTCCTGCACGACGACTCCATCGCCGCTCTCGACCGCATCGCGACCCCCCTTGTCCTTGCCGCCTCAGCGCGGCGCTGGCAGCCACTGCCCCTGTTTCCGTATCGACTGTGTCTGTGGCTGCCCGTTGTCCAACGGGCCAGGGCCTCTCCGGTCAGCGGGGAGTGACACCGGAGAGGCCCTGGCGAATTGAGAGGGGCGTTACCCCTGGGGGCGGACCGTCAGACCGTGAGCCAGACCGCGTGGTCCGGTTCGAGAAGCCCGTTCGCGATCGGCCCGCTGGCCAGCAGGATCGCTCTGTTCGCAGGGAGTTGGTGCGCCTCATCTGACAGGTTGACCACGCAGGTGAAGCCGGGTTCGCGGTGGAAGGCGAGGACTCCTGCGGGGGCGTCGATCCAGGTCACGGTGCCGTCGCCGAGGGCGGGTGTGTCCCGGCGGAGGCGCAGGGCGGTGCGGTACAGCTCCAGCATCGAGGTGTCTTGGCCGGTCTGCGTCTCCGTACTGCGCTCGCTCCAGCTCGCAGGCTGCGGCAGCCACGGTTCGGCGGTGGCGTTCTCGGGGCTGAAGCCGAAGGGCGCTTGCTGTCCGGACCAGGGGATCGGGACGCGGCAGCCGTCGCGGCCTCGGTCGGTGTGGCCGGAGCGTTCCCAGATGGGGTCCTGGAGGACGGCCTCGGGGAGGTTTTCGACTTCGGGGAGGCCGAGTTCGTCGCCCTGGTAGATGTAGGCGCCGCCGGGGAGGGCGAGCATGAGGAGGGCGGCGGCGCGGGCGCGGCGGGTGCCGAGGTCGAGGTCGACGGGGCCCTGGGGCTGGTAGCGCTCGTTGGGTACCCAGCGTGCGACGGTCTTGCGAGCGTAGCGGCTGGTGTGGCGCATGACGTCGTGGTTGGACAGCACCCAGGTGGCCGGTGCGCCGACGCCGCTGAGCATGGCGAGGGAGTCGTCGATGACCGTGCGGAGGTCCTTCGCGTTCCAGCTGGCCATGAGGAAGTCGAAGTTGAAGGCGGTGTGCAGGCCGCCGGGGCGAACGTAGGCGGCGAGGCGTTCGGGGGTGTCGGCCCAGGCTTCGGCGACGAACGCGCGGTCGCCGTCGTACTCGTCGGCGATCTTGCGCCAGGTGCGGTAGATGTCGTGGACCTCGTCGCGGTCCCAGTGCGGGTGTTCGGCAGGACCGGGAGGCTTGCCTCCCGTGGGCGGCAGGTCGGGGAGTTCGGGGTCCTTGGCGAGGCCGTGGGCGACGTCGATACGGAAGCCGTCGACACCTCGGTCGAACCAGAATCGCAGGATCGACTCGAACTCGGCGTGCACGTCGGGGTGCTGCCAGTTGAGGTCGGGCTGTTCGGGGGCGTACAGGTGCAGATACCAGTCGCCGTCGGGCAGACGGGTCCAGGCCGGGCCGCCGAAGCAGGAGACCCAGTTGTTGGGCGGCTCGGCGCCGTCCGGACCGCGGCCGGGCCGGAAGACGTAACGGTCGCGCTCCGGGCTGCCGGGGCCCGCGTCCAGTGCCGCCTGGAACCAGGCGTGCTCGTCGGAGGTGTGGTTCGGGACGATGTCGGGGACGATGCGGATCCCGTGCTCGTGGGCTTCAGCGATGAGTTGCTCGGCGTCGGCGACTGTGCCGAACAGCGGGTCGATGGCGCGGAAGTCAGCCACGTCGTAGCCGCCGTCGGCCATCGGGGACTTGTACCAGGGATTGATCCACAGGGCGTCCACGCCGAGCGACTTCAGGTACGGCAGGCGGGAGCGCAGGCCGGCGATGTCGCCGACGCCGTCGCCGTCGCCGTCGGCGAAGCTGCGGATGTAGACCTGGTAGAAGACGGCGGAGCGCCACCAGGGCGTGGAGGAAGGCATGGTGCTGAAGCGTCCTTTCAAGGGGGCATGGTGAGGGCCGGGCCGGAAGGAGCATCTGCCTGGCCGCGCCCGTGCTCAGGCCGGTGGGGCCGGAGAGCACGGGCGTGACGTGCGTGGGGTCACTTCAGGCCGGTGGTGGCGATGCCGGCGACGAAGTGGCGCTGGAAGAGCAGGAAGACGATCATCACGGGGAGCAGGACGACGACACTGCCGGCGAGGAGGATGCCGAAGCGGGTGAAGTCCTGTCCGCCGCTGGCGAGGGCGAGGCCGACGGGGAGGGTGTACTGGCTTTCGTTCTGGGCGACGACCAGAGGCCACAGGAAGTTGTTCCAGGAGCCGAGGAAGGTGATGATCCCCAGGGTGGCCAGGGCCGGTCGGGTCAGCGGAAGGATGATCTTCCAGTAGATGGCCAGTTCGCGGCAGCCGTCGACGCGGGCGGCGTCGATGAGTTCGTCGGGCAGGCCGGAGATGAACTGCCGCATCAGGAACACCCCGAAGGGGGTGGCCAGGAACGGCAGGATCAGCCCGAGCAGGGAGCCGGTCAGTTTCAGGTTGGCCACCAGCACGTACAGCGGGACGAAGGTGACCAGGCCCGGCACCATCAGGGTGGCGATGACGAGGGTGAACACGGCGCGCCGCCCGCGGAACTCCAGTTTGGCCAGGGCGTAGCCGAGCATCGAGCAGAACAGCAGGTTCCCGGCGGTGACGGCCGCGGCCACGATCGCCGAGTTGGCGAACATGCTCGTGAAGTCGAGGTTGCTGAACAGCTCCCGGTAGTTCGCCAGCGTGGGGTGAGTGGGGATCAGGACGGGCGGGACCTTGCGGATGTCCGCCTCGGGTTTGAACGCCCCGGACAGCATCCACGCGAACGGGGCGATCATGAGCAGCAGGAGGCCGGTGAGGGGCAGGTAGAGCCAGGGATGGCCCCATTCCTGGCGGATGCGCCGGCGGCGCTGTGCCTGGTCGGTGTGCGGCGGCGCGGGGGCGGTGGTGAGGGTGGTCATGGGGCATCAGTCCTTGTCGCGCAGCACGCGGAACTGCAGCACGGTGAGTGCGATGATCAGGACGAAGACGACGTAGCCGGCGGCCGAGGCGACGTCGTAGTTGCCGTTGCCGAACTGTTTGTAGGCGTACATCGTGGCGGACAGGGTGGAGTCCAGCGGGCCGCCGTCGGTCATGACGAACGGCTCGTCGAAGAACTGCAGGTAGCCGATGCCGGTGGTCACCGCGGTCAGCAGCAGGGCCGGGCGCAGCAGCGGAAAGGTGACGCGCCAGAACCGCTGCCAGGCCCCGGCGCCGTCGAGTTCGGCCGCCTCCATCAGGGACTGGGGCACCGACTGCAGCCCGGCCAACATAATGATCATGACGGTGCCGAGGTTGCGCCATACCGCCATGAGGATCATGACCGGCAGGGCGAAGCGGGTGTCGGCCAGCCAGGCGGGGCCGTCGATCCCGAACCAGGCGAGGACGGTGTTGACCAGACCGGCCCGTGGTTCGAGGAGGGTCTTCCACACGACGGCGACGGCGACGACGCTGGTGATCACCGGGAGGTAGAAGCCGACCCGGAAGACGGCGCGGAAGCGGCGGATGCCGTGGTTGAGGACGACCGCGGCCGCCAGGCCGGACGCCAGGGTGAGGGGCAGGCCGACCAGGACGAAGACGGCGGTGTTGCGCAGGGCGTGACGGAACTGCTCGTCCTCGAAGAGCCGGACGTAGTTGTCGAAGCCGATGAACGACACGTTCAGCGGAGTGCGCAGGTCGGCGCTTTGGGTGTCGGTCAGGCTCATCACCAGGGACCAGACGACCGGCAGCAGCATGAAGGCGAGGAACAGGGCGAGGAACGGGGCGGCGAGGATCCACGCCGCGCGGGCCTGGCGGCCGTGCGGGGTCCGTCCGAACCTCAGGATGCGGTGGTGGTCCGTCGACGCGGGGCCGGGGGCGGGGTGTTCGTGGGTTTCCTGCCCGCCAAGGGTGTTCGTGGGCATGAGGGTCATCCGTCCGTGCGGGGGATGCCGCGGCCGGTCAGCGGCCGGTGCCGATGCTGGTGGCCTTGGACTGCAGCGTCTGCTGCACCTTGGCGACGGTGGTCTTGCCGTAGGCGAGCTGCTCCAGCTGGGAGTCGATGACGTCGGCGATCTGCTGCCAGGTGGTGATCGCCGGGGGCGCCTTGGTGACCTTCAGCTGGGCCTGGAAGGAGGCCATCTTGGCGTCCTGGTTCAGCTTCCCCTGCGACCAGGACTGTACGGCCGCGGGCAGGTTGCCGGTGGCGTCCGCGTACGTGGCGAGGTTCTTCGGCTCGGTGAGGAACTTGACGAACTTCCAGGCTGCGTCGGAGTTCTTGGCGTCCTTGAAGACGGCCAGGTCACTGCCGCCGGCCAGGCCAGCCGACTGCGTGCCCTTGGGCAGTGGCATGGTCTGCCACTTGCTGTCGAGGGCGGGGGCGTTGAGGTGGAGGTTGCCGCCCGTGCTGGCGCCCTGCTGCAGGGTGCCGAGCAGTCCGTCCTGGAAGCCCTGGTTCTGGTCGGTCTTGTCGGTCGGCGCCAGCCCGTCCTTGAAGATGGTGCCGTAGTACTGCAGGGCCTTGGTGACCGCCGGAGAGTCGAAGGTGAACTTCTTGGTCTTGGCGTCGTAGATGTCGCCGCCCTGCTGCCACACCATCGGCAGCCAGAACAGCCAGGAGTTGAAGCCCATCAGCAGGCCGGTGGCATTGCGCAGCTTGGGATTCTGCTTGCCCGCGGTGGCCTGGACGGCCTTCAGATCCTTCAGGTAGCCGTCCCAGTCGCCGGCCGGGGCTCCCTTGATACCGGCCTTGGTGGTGATGTCGGTCCGGTAGTAGATCACCGAGGTGTCGGCGATGAACGGCACCCCGTAGGCGGTGTTCTTGTACTTCGTCGTGTCCCACTGGCCCGGGAAGAACGCGGACGACTCGAACGAGGCGGGGGTCGCCTGGAAGCCGTTCATGGAAGCCATCTCGGCCATCCAGGTGGAGCCGATGAGCGACAGGTCGGGGGTGTTGCCGCCCGCGATGGCGGTGGTCAGCTTCTCGTGGGCGGCGTCCCACGGCACGGCGGTGATCTGGATCTTCACGCCCGGGTTCTGCTGCTGGAACGTCGCGGCCAGGCTCTTGAGGGCCTTGTCGGGGTCGCCCATCGACCACATGACCAGCTTGCCCTTGGCCTTCCCGGTACCGAGCGTCGCCGGGGCGTCGGTGCCGGGCCCGGAGTCGGCGGACCGGCCGCAGCCGGTGGCCAGCAAGGCGGCGGTGATAGTGACGCACACGGCTTGGACGGTTCTGGTGGTGGATCGGGAGGTGGTACGCATCGTGCGGCTCCTTTGCGATTGAACAGTCCTGCGGAAGGCGGCCAGTAGGCCGGCCCGGTGGAAGGGTGGGGTCAGCTGGCCGGAATGAGGCGGTCGCCGTCCGCGATCACCTCGACGCTCAGGCGCAGATCGCGGCTGGAGCGGCCGACACGCAGCCGGTAGAGGCCGGGCGGCGTGTGCCAGGTGCGCTGTTGGATGTCCCAGACCTGGAAGGCGTGGCCGGGCACGTGCACCTGGGCGGTGGCCCGGGCGCCCGCATCGGCCCGCACGGTGGTGAAACCGGCGAGCAGGCGGACGGGCCGGTCAAGGCCGTCCCGGGGCGGCTCCAGATAGACCTGGACGACCTCCCGGCCCTCCCGTGGGCCGGTGTTGGTGACCTCCACGGTCAGCTGGAGTCCGTCTCCGCCTGCGGGGCAGGTCAGGGCTGCGGCGGAGACGGACGGTTCGGGGAGGGACACGGACTCGTAGTCCCATGAGGTCCAGCCCAGGCCGTGCCCGAACGGGAAGGCGGGATCAAGGCCGTGGCGGTCCCAGGAGCGGTGGCCGATGTGAACGCCCTCCTCGTAGGCGACGATCCCGTCCCGGGGAAGGGCATGGGGCACCGGAACGTCCTCCGCACGGGCGGGCAGCGTCCATGGCAGACGGCCGGACGGCTCGGTGCGGCCGAACAGGATGTCGGCCAGCGCATGCCCTGCCTCCTGGCCCGGCAGCCACGCCCACAGCAGGACCGGAGCCTCCGACGCCCAGGGCAGCAGCACCGGGGCACCCGCGTTGACCACCACGATCGTGCGCGGGTTGGCGGCCAGCACCTTGCGCACCAGCTCGTCCTGCGGGGCCGGCAGGTCCAGCCCGGTGCGGTCCCAGCCCTCGGACTCGATCTCCTCGTTGGTGCCCACCACGACCACGGCCACATCGGCCGCCTCAGCCGCGGCGGCCGCCTCGGCGATCTCCTCGTACGGCGTCGGCCCGGGCGGGGCGTGACGCAGCTGGGCGGTGACGAAGCGGCCGTAACCGCCGGCCTCGATCACGCCCAGGTCGATCCGGACGGACAGCCGACGCGGCTCGGGCCCTACCTCCACGTCGATGCCCCGCAGCGCGGGGTGGTGGTGGGTGGAGTCGAGGATGTGCTCGACCCCCCGGTCGTCGTTGCCGGACAGGACCTCCGCGCCGTCGACCGCGACGGTGAAACGCCCGGCGCACCCGAACTCCAGCCGGTGCACCCCCGGTTCGGACAGCGTCAGCACGGTGTGCAGGACAACGCGGCGCGTGGCCGCGCAGAAATCGTCGTACGACGTCCAGTCACCGCTTGCCCTGACCGTGCTGCGCAGGATCGTTCCGTCGGCACCGACATGATCCGCCCGTACCCCCGGCGTGCCGGAACGGTCGTCCTCCCCGGCCGCGGTGAGCATCACGTCCGGGACGATGGGCGGGCGGCGCCGGGAGTCCCCGCCCCGGTGCACCGTCAGCCGAACCTGTGACGGCAGCGCAGCACGCAGCCCCTCCTCGAAGGACACCGTGCGCACAGCGGGCACGAACGCGCTGCCGCCGCCCTGGAGGTAGGGCGCCACCGCGTTCGGGCCGATCAGCGCGACGCTTCCAAGGCCATCCGCCGCCAGGGGCAGCAACTTCGGCTCATCCCGCAGCACCACGGTGGCCCGGGCGGCGACCTCCCGCAGCAGCGCGAACTCCTCCGGCGCAAGCGAGGCGGCCTCCATGGAACCGGACGGCCTCGCGGGCATGTCCCCAGCGCGCGCCCCCTGCTCGCCGAGCCGACCGGCACGGCGGGCCAGACGCAGCAGCCGGAGCACCTTGTCGTCGATGAGCTCCTGCGACACCTGGCCCGCGCGGACCGCGGCAACCAGGGCCTCGCCCCACGGGCCCTCCGGCCCCGGCATCACCAGATCCAGGCCGCCGACCGCCGAGGCCACAGTGGAATTGGTGGCGGCCCAGTCGCTGATCACGGGCCCGTCGAAACCCCACTCGCCCTTCAGTACCTCGCGCAGCAGCCGGCTGTGCTCGGTCATCGGCGCCGCCTCCACCCCGTCGTCGACCCCCGAGTACGCGGCCATCACACTCCACGGCGCGGCCTCCGCGAGAACCTGCTCGAACGGGGCCAGATACACCTCGCGCAGCGTGCGCTCGTCCAGCCGGGAGGTGTACCGAGTGCGGTCGGTCTCCGAATCATTGGCCACGAAATGCTTCAGACAGGCGCCCACACCCCGCTCCTGCAGACCACGGACCACGGCGCCGGCCAACGTGCCCGTGAGCAGCGGATCCTCCGAGAAGTACTCGAAATGCCGTCCCGCTACCGGGGTGCGCTGCAGGTTCACCTCCGGCGCCAGCAGCACGTCCACACCCTTGCGGTGCGCCTCGTTCGCGAACAGACCACCCAGCCGCTGTGCGAGCGCCGTGTCCCAGGTCGCGCCCAGCGCGCTGGGCGCCGGGGCCAGTAGCCCGGTGGCTTCGGGGTCGTCTCCGGTGCCCCGCACACCCTGTGGACCGTCCGACGTCGTCACCGGCAGCAGCCCCAGCCGGGGCTCGGCAGGCAGCCGCCACACGGTCTCACCCGTCAGCAACCGCACCTTCGACGGAAGATCCAGAGCGGCGACGCGACGGCGAAGCTCGGCGTCGACGGGCCAGGGAACACAGGACATGAAGATCCTTCCAAGCCTCTCCCCACCACAAGCGGGCATGCCGAATCAGCCCATGTGCGACGAAGAAGAAGGCCGAGAAAAGTCGGCGGAACATTCAAGAAGGCAGGCGCGGTGCGGCACTCAGCGGCAGCACACCGCGCACCCTCTCCACCGCGAGGCAACCGTGCCTCGCGCGTCTGTAGGAGGTCGGATCAGCTCGGAGTCGGCTGGACGGTCGACCCCCGCACCACAAGAGAAGTGGCAAGGGAACACGAGGCGGCGGCCTGAGGCGAGCCGCGCACATGCTCCAGCAGCATGCGCACCGCAGACTCGCCCATCTCCCGCATCGGCTGACGGATCGTGGTCAACGCCGGGTAGGTGTACGACGCCAGCTCGACGTCGTCGAAGCCGACCACCGCGACATCCCGAGGAATCTCCAGCCCGGCCTCCCGCAGCCCGACCACGACCCCGGCCGCGGAGGCGTCGTTGTGCGCGAAGACCGCGTCGAAGGCCACGCCGTCCGCCAGCGCCCGCCTCACCGCGGCCCGCCCGCCCTCGAACAGGAACCCACCACTGAAGATGCCACGTTCGTCAACTGCGATCCCGGCCTCGGCAAAGGCATCGACGAAGCCCGCCAGCCGCTCCTGCGTACAGCCGTAGCCCTCCGGACCGGTCACGATCAGCGGACGACGACGCCCGATCTCCAGCAGGTGGCGCGCCGCCTGCTCACCCCCCTCCCGGTTCGTGGTCTCCACATAAGGGAAACCCGGCCGGTGACCGCGATCGTCGATCAGTACCACCGGCAGCCCTGACGCGTGCAACTCCGCGATGTACCCGAGGGTTCCCTCAGGCTCGATCACCAGCAGCCCGTCGAAGGACTTGGCCGCGACCTGCACACCCACCCGACGCAGTGACTCCTCGCCGCGGTTGCCGGTCAGCAGCCGCATACCGAAGCCCTCACGCTCCAGCGTGTCGAGCACCGCCTGCACGACCGTCCCGGTCCACGCCCAGCTCATCTCCGGAACCAGCATGCCGATCACCTGAGTACTGCCACGCGCGAGCCCGACCGCCCCGGCACTCGGCACGTAGCCGAGCTCCGAGATGGCCTCGCGGACCCTCAGGACCGTGGCCTCCTGGATCTCGCCCCTGCCGTTCAGCACCCGCGAGACCGTCGTCTTACTGACGCCGGCCCGCGAGGCCACGTCAGCGATGGTGATGGCCACGCCACCTCCCCTCCCCATGTCACTGCGGGCAATGTTCGTCCCGCACCGAAGGAACCGATCCTACAGAGATCTGTGAAACCGGTACCGGGAGGGATTCCGGAACCGGTTTCGGAATCGGTTCCGGCAGTGAAGCACCGTGAGGCCCAACCGGTCAACACACCAGAACAAACTCATTCGCGGGATTTTCGCGCCCTCTGTACCGAGCAGGGCGAATGGCCTGCCTACACCCTGTCCACCCTGCGTACCGTGCAGATCGAGTTACCCGAAAGGATCTCCGTCCTCGGATTCGACGACCAGCTGATGGCCGAGTGGCTCGACCTGTCCATCGTCGCCCAGTCGCCCTCCGACATGGGCCGAGCCGCCGCCGACCTGGCCCTGGAGCTCATCAACGACTCCGAGGCGGACCGCAGCCGGCACATCGCCCTGCCCCACCTCATCCCACGAGGAACCACAGCCCCGCCACCCACCCACCCACCCACCCACCACAGCGAGCAGGAAAGCTCCGGCGGACTTTCACAGGGCTCGGGCCCGACGCGCTGACCGCCCATGTCGCTGTCCGACGGCGGGCACTATAGGGAAGCCTGTCGCGCGGTGTCGCTGTCGATGGTGTCCATGGCCTGAGGACCGCAACTCTCACAAACGGTCCTTTGTCCGAGCAAGATCAAATAGAGCCGGACGGAGATCGGCGAGAAGCGGATCGACTCTCAGAACCCGTTCGCACTCAAAAGTGAGAGGGGTAGGGTTCTGCGACTTGCATTGTGCGAAAATCCGGGCTCATGACCGACCCTCAAGAACCTTCCGCCGGACCTGAGTCCGAGGCTGATCTCGTCGAGCGCCATCCGTGCCCGAAGTGCAAGGCCGCCCCCGGCTCGCCGTGCCGCTCGCGCAGCGGGGCGGTCACGAGCGCCTACCACACCGGCCGCTTCACCAAGGTGCCGAAGCTGGCGAAGGAGTTGCGTGTGCCGACTCCGGCCAACCGGGGGCCGGGGCAGCCTTGGCGGCCCGGCAAGCCGGTGCCCGCCGCCATCGACCCCAGTCTGCCGAGCGCGGACATCCGCATCGGCTACGCCCGTTGCTCGCACCTCAGCCAGGAACTCGACTCGCAGCTGGACGCGCTCGCCAAACACGGCATCGGCAGGGACAAAGTCTTCAGCGAGAAGATCAGCACCCGCATCAAGGTCCGCCCGCAGTTCGAACAGGCACTGAAGACCGCCCGGGAGATCAAGGCGCACGCCCCGCACTGCCGGGTCATCTTCACCGTGTTCGAGATGAAGAGGCTGGGGCGGGACGCGGCAGAGCTCACCGCCCTCGCGGACCATCTGACCGAGCACGGCCTGGTGCTGGAGATGCTCGCCGGCCCGCTGCCCGGCATCTACGACCCCACCGGCCCCGGTAAGCTGCTGTTCGGCTTCTTCGCCGCGATGGCCGAGACCGAGCGGGAGAACATCCGGGAGTCGACGCTGGAGGGCCTGGAGACCGCAGCCCGCAAGGGCAAGTACGGCGGCCGCCCCCCGGTCATCACCGACGACATGCTGCACACCGTGCTGCGGCGCAAGGCACTCGGCGAATCCGTCGAGCAGATCCAGCCCGCCCTGATCATCCCCACCGGTAAGCGCAAAGGACAGAACCCGTCCGTCGCCAGCATCTACCGGGCCCTCGCCGAGCACGAGAAGACCCAGGCGTACCCGGAGGCCGTCGAGACGGCACACGCCGACTTCGCCGTCCTTCAGCAGCGCGACCGCAGCCCTGTCTAGTTACTCAGGGCTACACACCACCTGGCCGTAGCTATACGAGAACAGGGCCGACCGCATCGGTCGCGGCCTGATGGCTTTCAACGCCGTGCTCACCTTCGCCGTGTTCGTGAACGGGTTCTTCCTGATGGCCGACGCCGGCGACGACCGCATGATGGTGGAGGGATGGCGCACCTTCGGCTACTTCGTGTTCAGCGCCATGTGGGCCCTGCTCGCCTTCCGGCCGCGTCAGGCTCCGGCCGTGTGGGAACTGATCATGTTCCACAAGATCGCGGCATCGGTGCTCGCCCTGTCCATCACCCACACCACCGAGGGCGCGCAGTCCGCGATCAGCGACCCCTGGGTCGCACTGTCCACGATCTTCGCGTACATCGCCTGCCGCGGATGGCAGTCGTGGCGCCTCCTGAGGCGCGAGGCCGCACCGTCGACCGCTGCGTGAGCCCGCACCACCCCGCCTACCCGCCGACCGAGGGAGACATCATGAACGACCAGCCGCATCCCCGCGACGAGCACACCCCCCAGGGCCACCCCACCACGATACGAAAATCCGTCCTCGTCTCCGCGCTGCTCATCCCCCTCATGATCGTGGGCGGCTTCGCCATGCTCGCGGTGATCCCGGTGATCATCATCGTCCACCTCACCCTGCGCGACCCGCGTTTACGGGCCCTCCGGCCCTGGGCGGCCCTGCTCGGCGTCGCCTACGCCGTCCCACTCGCCCTGTGGGGCGCGCTGCCGGACCGCGCACCCAGCCTCACCAAGGACATGCACCCCGCATTCGCCGTCGGCATCGTCCTCGCCGCCCTCGCCTACAGTGCAGCCCACCTCCTGCACCGGCGCCGCGCTGACCGACAATGACCTGAAACACAGTCACAACAGCCCCTCCCCACCCCAGCACCCCCGACGAAGTGAGCACCAGGTGACATCGCGGCAAGCAGCGCGTGAGCAGATGATGGCCCAGATCGTGCACATCGGCCGGGAGCACCTGAAAACGGTCCTCCCGGCCGACCTGTCACTGCGCGCCGTCGCCCGCGACATCGGCGTCGTACCGTCCGCGCTCTACCGCTACGTCCGCGACCGCGAAGCACTCATCACCCTGCTCATCGTCGACGCCTACGACGAACTCGCCGACGAAGTGGACGCCGCCCTCGAAGCAGCCGCACACCTTTCCCACCGCGAACGACTCGAAGTGGCAGTCCTCGCCTTCCGCTCCTGGGCCTCCCACGAACCCTCCCGCTTCGCCCTGCTCTACGGCACACCTGTACCCGGCTACGCCGCCCCCGGCCACCGCACCGTCGAACCCGGCACACGCTTCGCCCTCGCCCTGGCCGGCATCGCCGAAGAAGCCTGGCGCACAGGACACCTCAAGAAGATCGACACCGCACTCAGCCCCACCCTCCACGCCGACATGGAACGCCTGCGACACCGGTACGGCCTCCAGATGCCCACAGAGAACATCGCCCGCGTCTACGGCCTGTGGTCGGCCGTCATCGGCGCCGTCCTGTTCGACGTCTTCGGCCACCACGGCCCGGACACCGTCAGCGACCACGAGGACTTCCTGCGCACCCACACCGCCGGCCTCGCGGCCACCATCGGCCTGTGACCCCGGGGTACCCTGCGAGGACTCCTTACCACACCACACGACCAACTGCCTCAGGAAATGGGCGAGTTGAACGCGTTACGTTCCCGTCCCGGGCCGGTGAAGACGAAGTCCAGCTCCACCACCGAGCCGAACAGGCTGAGCCCGGTCGCGAACAGGTCGGTGCGAATGTGGACCTGGGCGCCGTGCCGGCCGTAGGCGTACTCCTCGGTCCGGGAGAACACCTCCGAGGCCGCCATGCGCTCGTCGATCTCCCGGTCGCCGTCCTCGCCGCGGGCCTTGAGTACCTGCAGGCCCTGAACGCGGGCGGCGAACCCCGGGTTCGCGGCCATCTCCTCGCGCAGTCCGGTCACCGCGGCCTCCAGGTCCTCCAGCCGGCCGTAGTGGAGCCCGAAGTGCAGATACGACTCCGGCCACTGGGCCCGCTGCTGGAGGAACGCCGTGAGCGCGGGGTGCTCGTCGTCGGTGCCGGCGCCCAGCTGCCGTGCGATGACGGCTTCGAGTTCGAGCTGCGCGGGCTTCAGCGCGAAGAGGTAGACGATGTTGTCGGCGCGGGCGGGGGTGTCCCGGTCCATCGCGATGACGTACAGCGGCTCGTCGGAGAACTGGTTGGGGAACTCCTGGACCCTGGCCCCGAGCAGTTCGAAGAACCGGGTCGCGAGCGCCCGTTCCCCCGGGCGGAAGTGGAGGGCGAGGTGCCCCAGACTCGTGCTCGGCAGGGGTACCGTCGCCGACGGTGTGCGCTCGGGTGCGGGGTTCCTGATGGCCATGTCTGGCTCAACTCCTCGGTGTCGTGGCCGGGTTCGGGTGGGACTGCGGCAGGGTTCACTGGGACGGCGGCGTGGTGAAGCGGCTGCGCGCGGGGGCGGGCGGGCGGCGCGCGGTCAGCTGCTCCGCGCGGTCGCGCATGGCGGCCAGCACCGACTCCGGCTGGGTGACGATGTAGAACTCCCCGTCGGCGGCCTGCTGCAGGACGGTCGCGGCGGCCTCCTCGGCGCCGATGGCCCGTTCGCGGACCCGGAACATGGCCTCGCGCTCCTGCTCGGCCGCGGCCAGGTCACCGCTGTCGACGCCGCCCGCCCGGTCGAAGATGCGTGAGGTCACGGCCCCGGGCAGCACCGCGCCCACCTGGATGTGCCCGGCTCCGGCCAGGCCGACCTCCTGGTGGAGACACTCGGTCATGGCCAGGACGGCGTGCTTGCTCATGATGTACGGGGTCTGCAGCGGCCACGCGGTCACGGCGCCGACGGACGCCATGTTGAGCACGCAGGCCGGTTCGGACTGGGCCAGCAGATGGGGCATGAAGGCCCGTATCCCGTGGAACACGCCGCTGATGTTGACCGACACCAGACGTTCGAAGTTGGCCACCGGGGTGTCCCAGAGGTAGCCGAACTGCAGGATGCCCGCGTTGTTGACGAGCAGGCGCACGGGTCCGGACTCCTTGACCACACGGTCGGCCAGTGCCTGTACAGCGATCGCGTCCCGCACGTCCACGACGGCCGCGGTCGCCCGCCCCCCGTCGCGCGTGATGCCGGAGCAGGTGTGCTCCAGCGCGGCCTCGTCGACGTCCGCGAGGACGACGTTCATCCCGAGGGCGAGCGCGGCGTGCCGGGCGAGCCCCGCTCCGACGCCGGCGCCCGCCCCCGTGATCACGGCGGTTCCGCCGCCGAACACCTCGACTGAGCTGGGCATGGCCTCTCCCTTCCGGTCCCCTGGCCTGTGTGTACGTCGAGCCGGGCGCCCGCCCCGCCGTCCTCCCGTGCGCAGTCGCGCCGCCTCCTGCGCGTCCCGCGGCTTCGCCTCACCCGTGTGCCGCCGCGCGTCCGGCACGGCGGCCGAAGAAGCTCCCGTCGCCGAGGGAGATCCCGCTCGCGTATCCGCCCGCGGCGATCCCGGCGGTCGTACGCCCCGCCGCGTACAGTCCCTCGATCGCCTCCCCGTCGACGTCGAGGACGGCGCCGTCGACGTCGGTGCGCAGGCCGCCCAGGGTGAATCCGGAGGTCTGGCCGCGCAGGTCGTAGACCCCGTACGGCGGGCGCAGCGGACGTACCCACGCAGCGGCCTTGTGGTGGACCGGGTCGCGGCCCTCGGCGGCGTGCCGGTTGTAGAGACCGAGCGTGGCCGCGAGTGCTCCGGGCGGCACGCCCATGGCCTGCTCCAGTTCGGCGATGTCCTCGGAGACCCAGGTCGGCGGAGGCAGCGGCATCGACGTGCCCGCGCGGTCGGCGGCAGCCCCGTCGGCCGCCTCCTCGTCGGCGACCACGAAGCTCTGGCTGCCGTGGTGGAGGAGCAGTTCCTGGCCGATGCGGCCGGGGTAGGTGTCCTCGTTGATGACGCGTTCGCCGCGGCCGTTGACGACGACGCCCCGGATCATCAGGCCGGGGTCGGTGTGTACGGCTGCCTCGCAGGCCCACAGGTGGGCGGTGTCCGCGCCGACGGCCTGCGCGGCCCGGATCGCCCGGCCGTCGTGCTGCTCGACCGCCGAGCCGGGGCGCCCGCCGAGCGCCGGGACGTGCCGGGCGACCATGTCCGCGTTGAAGGTGAAGCTCCCGGCCGCGAGGACGACACCGCGGCGCGCCCGGATGGCCACGTCCTCGCCGAGGCTGCGCGCGACCACTCCGCACACGCGGCCGTCGTCGGCCACGACGAGCCGCAGGAAGCGGATGCCGTAGCGCGCTCGGGCTCCCGTCTGCTCGGCGGTGGTGGCGAGATGCAGCATGAGCTGGTAACCGGCACCCCGTTCGCCGGTGCGCTTGTCCGCCATGCGCGGCAGGTGTCCGCGCGGAGCGGGCGGGGCGATGTCGGCGAACGGGTGGGCGTTCTCGCCACCGGAGTACATCAGGCCCTCGTCGCCCGGGGGTTCCCAGGCTGGGCGGTCGTAGAAAGCCGCGCGGAAGGGCACCCCGCAGCGCACCAGCCAGTCGAAGTGCTCGACGCTGCGCTCGCTGTAGACCTCGATCTTGGCGGCGTCGGCCGCCGGTCCCATGGCGGCGGTCAGGAAGCGGTGCATGGCCTCCGGGGTGTCGTGGAAGCCGCAGGCCTTCTGCACGCCGGTGCCGCCGCCCAGGTAGACGAATCCGCCCGCGAGCGCGGCGGCGCCGCCCCAGCCTCCGGTGTGTTCGAGGACCAGCACGTCGGCGCCCTCCACGGCGGCGCCGATCGCGGCGGCGGCACCTGCCACGCCGTATCCGACGACCACGACGTCCGCCTCGCCGTCCCACGCGCGCACGTCGGCCTCACGGCACGGCCGCGCGGTCATAGCGCCCGCTCCGGCGCACCGGCCGCCCGGGGCCCGTCTCCCGCCCCGTGCGGGACACCTGCGCCCCCGCGGCCGGTCCCGACCGCGGTACGGCGCAGAACCGGCCGCCGTGAGGCCCGACGCTCCCGAACCACCCACATGTCCGGCTCCCTTCGCTCCGCGTCCCCTGCCTACCGCGCCCGCCCCGGCCGGACATCGGCCCACTCTCACTGAGCGGGAGCCGGACGGGGTGAAACGGGCCGAGCCACCAGCGCCGTTGACTGCTCCGGGTCCGTTCCCTACCCTCCGCCTGACCAAGCGAGCGCTTGATTGGACGATGAAAGGGGCCAGGCGATGGACGACCGGACGGGTGATGCGACGGACCGGGGAGAGCCCGGATCGGCCGGCAGGTGGCGCGGCCGTGATCTCGGCACCAGGACGGTCTCCTACGACGAGCGGGACGCGATGCTCTACGCGCTCGCCGTGGGCGCCCGCCCCGTCGAGGATCTTGACCTGGTGTTCGAGCGCGGGCTGCGGGTGCTGCCCACCTTCGCGCTCTCCCTGGCCCAGTGGGCCCCCGACGTCCTGGCCGGGCGAGGGGCGTTCGGCGACGGCACCGCACTGCACGGGGCGCAACGGCTCACGGTCCACAAGGAGTTGCCCCCGACCGGGGAGGTCACGTGCTCGGCCGCCGTGACCGAGGTGTGGGACAAGGGCGGTGCGGCCGTCTTCGAAGTGGCGGTGGACAGCGCCTACTTCCACGCGGTCTGGTCGGTCTTCGCCCCGGGCCGGGGCGGGTTCGGCGGCGAACGGGGTCCGGGCCGCCCGCCCGCGCCCCAGGGCGACCCCAGCCACCGCACGCGGCAGCACACCTTCCCGGCACAGGCGGCGCTGTACCGTCTCACCGGCGACCGGCACCTGATCCACGTCGACCCGGTCGCCGCGGCCGCCGTCGGGCAGCCGCGTCCGATCCTGCACGGGCTGTGCACCCTGGCGGGCGCCGTCCTGCGGCTCGCCGACGTTCTCGGTGCCCACCCCGCCGATCTGGCCGAGGTGGACGGCCGGTTCGCCGCACCCGTCCTCCCCGGGGACACCCTCGATGTCACCGCCTGGCGGGACTCCGACGGGGACGGAGCGGCCTTCGAGGTGGCCCGGGAGGGGGAGGCCGTACTCACCGGCGGGCGGGTTCGTTTCGGCCGGGCCGGATGACCGGGCCGCCGGCTCGTCACCCGTCGCCCGCCCAGCGGGGCTGCGGCTGCATCGACCGGTCGCGCATCCCGTGCCCCGGGGACTGTGTTGCCGTAGGGGCCGGGGCGAGGGAGCCGGTGCCCGGGGCAGCCGGCGCCCGCAACAAGGCGTCGACTGCCCGGATTCGCCCCTACGGCATGATCGGGCGGTCGGCCAGGCGGGCGAGTTCGGTGAAGAAGGCGCGGTAGAGCGGCTCGTCGGCGGTCGGGATCTCGTGCCGGAAGAACACCGGCGCGGCGCCCGGCCCACTCGCGTAGATCGGTTCGCCCAGGTCCTCGGCGATGCCGAAGTACAGCCGTGTCACGCCGTTTCGACGTGCCTCGGCACGCACCGTCACCCAGTCCAACGGGTACCGGTACGGCCCGACGACGTTGCTGCGGCGGAAGACTTCGAGGATCCCGTGGTGCACCTGGATGTGCACACGCTCGTGCCGGAAGACCCGCGGTTCCAGCGGATCCATGTCAGACCACTCTCCGGTCGGCGAGCGCCGCCACCTCGTAGGCGAAGGCGGCCTGGTCAGTGCCGCAGAGCGCGGCGTTCACATCGCAGTGCGCCGGCGCCCCGAGCCGCTGCAGTGGCACCCGAACCCGGAACCGTGATTGCCGAACTGCTCGAACACCCCCCGGTCCACGCGCGGATGCAGGTACTCGCAGTCGAATGTGATCGGTTCCATGGCGGGACGATGGCCCGGCTCCGGCGGCACTCCAGGCGTGGCCGCATCCGACGACCTGCAAGCTTATTGACCTCTACGGGCAGACCCCTTACGTTCGGTGTTCACGATTATACCATCTGTTCATATACATGAATACGAGTGTGCCTGTCTTCCGGACTTCTGTAGGCACCCGTTCACCTACGTGTAGACATTTCCGGTCGCCACACATCACGGTCTCAGCGCTTCCGCACCCTTCCCGTCCTTCGAAGTCACGACAAGGGGTTGCCATGACCAGTTCCTCGCCGGGTTCCTCAGACATCCCGGTCAGCCGCAGAGCCGTAGTGGGGATGGCGGTGGGAGCCGCCACGGCCGGCTCGCTCGGCGCCGTCCTGGGGGCATCCCCCAACGCGTCGGCGGCGACCGCCATCGCGCCGGGACATCCCGCGGGTACGGGGTCGTACATCTCGTTCGCGCCAGGGTCGGGAAGGTTTCCGTGCGTACGGGCCGGCCGGGCTGCGCCCCTCGTGGTCAGCGGGGACGACTGGCCGGGTGTGGTGCGCGTCGTCGGTGACCTGCAGGCCGACATCGAGCGGGTCACCGGTGTCCGTCCGGCCGTCTCCGAGGGTGCCGTGCCGGAGCGGAAGGAGATCGTCATCGTCGGCACCATCGGCCGCAGCCCCTTGGTGGACGGGCTGGTCGCCGCCGGAAAGCTCGACGTCAGCGACATCGAGGGCAAGTGGGAGACGTCCTTGCAGGCGGTGGTGGACAGACCCCTGCCGGGTGTGGACCGGGCCCTAGTCCTGGCCGGCAGCGACCAGCGGGGCACGATCTTCGCCGTGTACGACGTCTCCCGCGGTATCGGCGTCTCACCCTGGTACTGGTGGGACGACGTGCCGCCGGTCCACCGCGACGAGATCTACGTCCTGCCCGGCCGCCACACCCAGGGCACCCCGGCGGTGAAGTACCGCGGCATCTTCATCAACAACGAGAACCCGAGCACGGGCGACTGGGCGCCCAAGGTCTTCGGACCCGGCAAGGACCCCGGCCAGCCGCAGGGGCTCAACCACCTCTATTTCGAGAAGATCTTCGAGCTCCTGCTGCGGCTGAAGGGCAACTACCTGTGGCCGGCGACATGGGGGCGGGCCTTCGCTCTCGACGATCCGGACAACCACGCCACCGCCACGCGCTACGGCGTCGTGATGGGCACCTCCCACGAAGCGCCGATGATGCGCGGTATCGAGGAGTGGAACCGCGCCCCCAAGGCCTACGGGGGCACCGGCGAGTGGAGTTTCGTCCGCAACCGCGACGCGGTCCAGGCGTACTGGCGCGACGGCATCAAGCGCATGAAGGACCAGGACATCGAGGGGATCGTCACCCTCGGCATGCGCGGCAACGGCGACACCAAACTGCCCGACGGGCCGGGCACCGACCTGATGAACGAGATCATCGCCGCCGAGCGGCAGGTCATCGCCGAGGAGCTGAACCCCGACGTGACGTCGGTGCCGCAGGTGTTCACCCTCTACACGGAGGTACAGGACTACTGGGTGGCGGGCCTGCGCCCTCCGCAGGACGTGACCGTCGTCTTCTGCGACGACAACTACGGGTACGTGCGCAAACTGCCCGACCTGACCGCCGAGCCGAGACCCGGCGGATACGGGGTCTACTACCACTTCGACTTCAACGGCGGCGGCCGCTGCTACAAGTGGGTCGACACCGTCAACCTCGCCAGGACCTGGGACCAGCTGCACACCCTGCACAGCTACGGGGTGCGGCAGCTCTGGGTCGTCAACGTCGGTGACGTGAAGAGCCTGGAGGCACCCACCACGTTCTTCATGGACTACGCGTGGAACCCCGGTGCGTGGCCGGCCGACCGGCTGACGGAGTGGCGCCGGCAGTACGCGGACCTCCACTTCGGCCAAGCTGCGGCACCCGCGGTCGCGGAACTGCTGCGCACTTACCAGCACCTCCAGGGCCGCTGCAAGCCGGAGGGCAGCAACCGGCGTTACACCCTCGGCCCGAGCGGTGCGATCTCGGTCTCCTTGAGCAGTGTTCCGTTCGACATGGACCACTACGCCGAACTCGACCTGCACGCAGCGGAGTGGAAGGCGGCCGCCGCGCTCGCCGACCGGATCGCGAAACGGCTCCCGGCCGACCGCCAGGACGCCTTCCACGAGCTCCTCGGCTACCCGGTGAAGGCGACCGCGAACCTGTGGGCGCTGCGCTGGGCCGAGTTCCACAACATCCGCTACGCCGCTCAGGGCAGGGCCGCCACGAACGACTACGCCGACGCCGCCGAGGCCCGGTTCGCCGACGACGCGGCGATGGCGAAGTACTACAACGAGACCCTGGCGGGCGGGAAGTGGTCCGGCTGGCAGGCCGACACCAAGTTCGACTACGGCGACAAGGCCCGCTACGGCGACTCCGCAAGCTGGGCGCAGCCCCCGAGCCCCGACGTGATCTTCCCGGCGCTGCAGCGGATCACCGTCCCGTCCGGCGCGGAGATGGGGGTGGCGATCGACGGGGCGAGCCAGTGGTGGCCCCAGGCCACCGACACGGCACAACTGCCCCCCTTCAGCCCGCACCAGGACCGGCCCGCCCAGTGGATCGAGGTCTTCAACCGCGGTACCACCCCGTTCGCCTACGAGGTGACCACGGGCGCGACGTGGCTCAAGCCCAGCGCTCCCTCCGGTACCGTCCGCAAGGAGACCCGGATCACCCTCCGGGTGGACTGGTCACAGGCACCGGGGGGCACCACGCGGATTCCCGTCACGGTCACCGGCGCGGACCGCACGGTGACCGTTCAGGCGGTCGTCCAGAACCCCCCGCTGCCGTCCGGCGCCTCGGCGTTCGTCGAAGCGGGCGGGTACGTCTCGATGGAGGCCGAGCACCCCACCGAGGTGGTCGGCGCGGACGGAATCACCTGGCTGCGCATTCCCGACATCGGCCGCACCGGATCCGGCATGACCACGCTGCCGGCCACCGCGCCCGTCCAGACACCGGGGGGCGGCGGCCCCCGGCTGGACTACCGGTTCGTCCTCACCGACCCCGGGGACCTCACGGTCTGGGCGTACCTGCTGCCCCGGAACAACACCTCCTACGGCACAGGGCTCCACTACGCGGTCTCCGTGGACGACCAGGCCCCGCAGACCGTCGACATCACCGCCGGCGTGGCCTTCCCCAACACGCGATGGGAGATGAACGCCGTCAGCGCCTGCAACCGGACCGCGACCACGTGGACCGTGACCACCGCGGGCGAACACGTACTGCGGTACTGGATGGTCGACCCCACACTCGCGGTGCAGAAGTTCGTCATCGACACCGGCGGACTCAAGGACACCTACCTCGGCCCCCCTGAGAGCCGGCGGCGGTGAGCCCGGACCCCGGTCGGCCGCAGGCGCGTCGGCCGGGGCCGCGCCGAGGACGCGGGGACTCGCCAGGGGCGCGGAGGCACAGAGCCGGTTCCCCTACCGGCGCACCTCGACCGCCGACCTGCGTGAAGACCTACGCAACCAATCAAGCGCTTGGTAGAGTGCGTATCCGTACGATCCCGCGGGGAGTCCTTCGACGCCGGGCCCGACGGTCCGGCGATCCGCGAACTCCCCGCGTCGCGAATGACGTTGCGGGCACAACGGCCCAGACCTCGCCCCGGTTCGGGCGAGCGGCGTGAGAAGGAGATCCGGCATGACCGACCCCGTCGATCCCGTTCACCCCGCCCTGCGCACCCGGCTGTGCGAGTTGGTCGGCGTCCGCTACCCGATCGTGCAGACCGGGATGGGGTACGTCTCGGGCCCCGAGCTCACCGCCGCGACCGCGGCGGCCGGCGGACTCGGCATCCTGGCGAGCGCGACGCTGACCCTGGAACAGACACGGGACGCGATCCGCGCCGTGCGGGAACGCACCGACGCCCCGTTCGGCGTGAACATGCGCGGCGACGCGCCGGACGTGCTGGAGCGCGGGGACCTGCTGGTGCGCGAGGGCGTGCGGATCGCGTCCTTCGCACTCGCCCCCAACGAACGCGTCATCCGCACACTGAAGGACTCCGGGCTGGTGGTCATCCCGTCCATCGGCGCCCGCCGCCACGCCGAGAAGGTGCAGGCATGGGGCGTGGACGCGGTGGTCGTCCAGGGCGCGGAGGGGGGCGGGCACACCGGTGGCGTACCCACCTCGATCCTGGTCCCGCAGGTCGTGGACGCCGTCGACATCCCGGTCATCGCGGCGGGCGGCTTCCGTGACGGCCGCGGCCTGGTGGCCGCGCTCGCACAGGGCGCCGTCGGTATCGCGATGGGCACCCGTTTCCTGCTGACCAGCGACAGCACGGTGCGTGACTCGGTCAAGGCCGAGTACCTCCGACGCGGGGTCACCGACACCGTCGTCACTCCGGTTCTCGACGGCATACCCCAGCGGGTGCTGCGCACCGACCCGGTGGAACGGCTCCTGAAGGAACGGCCGCCCGCGCGTCTCGTCCGTTCCCTGCGGCACGCCGTCGCCTTCCGCAGGACGTCCGGCACGTCGTGGTCCGACATGGTCCGCGAGGGCCTGGCCATGCGCCGCGGCCACGACCTGGGGTGGTCCCAGGTCCTGATGGCGGCGAACACGCCGATGATGCTGCGGGCCAGCATGGTCGACGGCAGGACCGACCTCGGCACACTCGCCTCCGGCCAGATCGCGGGCGTGATCGAGGACCTGCCCAGCTGCAAGGAGCTCATCGAGGGAATCGTCGCGGAGGCCGACGCCGTACTGACGCGGCTCACCGCGCCGGAGGCTCGGGAGTGACGGCCCGCCGGCCTTCCTCCGGCCACCGCCCCGGCCCGCCCCGGTCCCCGGCCGCCCGCCCCGATCATGCCGGGCGCCCAAGCGCCTGGGCCGCCCCTACGTTCCCGCCCCGGCCCCTCTCGCCCTCGCTCCCTCGCGGCCACCCGGGCCCCTCGCTGACCGCGGCCGACCCGGCAACCTCGGCGCCTCGCGCCCTCCCGGACGCCCCGGCCCTCGCAGCCCCACCCGACCGTCCCGTCCCTCCTCCAGCCCCCATCCCAGCGGCCCTCCCCGGGCGCCCCGACACTCCACGGAGTCCCCATGGGCACTGACATCATCCGGACCACGGTCGACGAGCGCGGCATCGCCGAGGTCGTCGTCGACTGCCCGCCCGTCAACGCCCTGCCGGTGGCGGGCTGGTTCCGGCTGGCCGAGACCGTCGAGCGGCTCGGCCGCGACCCGGACGTACGGGTCGTGCTGCTGCGCGCCGAGGGCCGCGGCTTCAACGCCGGCGTGGACATCAAGGAACTCCAGGCCGACACCGGCCACACCGCGATCATCGGCGTGAACCGCGGCTGCTTCGCCGCGTTCGCCGCGGTCTACGACTGCGCGGTGCCGGTCGTCACCGCGGTCCAGGGCTTCTGCGTGGGCGGCGGGATCGGCCTGGTCGGCAACTCGGACGTGATCGTCGCGGCCGAGGACGCGTACTTCGGGCTGCCCGAGGTGGACCGCGGCGCGCTGGGGGCCGCCACCCACCTGTCCCGGCTCGTCCCGCAGCACAAGGCCAGGGCCATGATGTACACCTGCGCCACCGCGTCCGCCGCCGAACTGCACGCTTTCGGTTCGGTGCTCGACGTCGTGCCCGGCGACCGGCTACGGGAGCGGGCCCTGGAGGTGGCGGCACAGATCGCCGGGAAGAACCCGGTGGTGATCCGGGCCGCCAAGGAGGCCTTCAACGGCATCGACCTGTGGGACGTGAAGCGCAGTTACCGCTACGAGCAGGGATTCACGTTCGAGGTCAACCTGTCGGGTGTCGCCGCCGAGGTCCGTGACGCATTCGGCCGCGCCACGGACGCGAAGGGGTGACCGATGGACCTCACCTGGAGCGACGAGGAGCGGGCCTTCCGGGCCGAGGCCCGTCAGTGGCTCGCGGCGAACGTACCGGACAGGCCGCTGCCGTCGGGTGACACCCGGGAGGGCTTCGCCGCCCATCTGGAGTGGGAGCGCACACTCTTCGAGGCCCGCTGGGCGGTGGTCTCCTGGCCCGAGGAGTACGGCGGCCGGGACGCCTCGCTGTGGCAGTGGCTGATCTTCGAGGACGAGTACCACCGGGCCGGGGCTCCCTCCCGGGTGACCCAGAACGGCATCTTCCTGCTGGCGCCCACCGTCTTCGCGTACGGCAGCGAGGAGCAGCAGCGGCGCATCCTGCCCCGGATGGCGTCCGCCCGGGACCTGTGGGCACAGGGCTGGTCCGAGCCCGGCGCGGGCAGCGACCTGGCCGCGACCCGCAGCCGGGCTGTCCGCGACGAGCACTCCGGGGGCTGGCGGCTGAGCGGCCAGAAGACGTGGACCACCCGCGGCGCCTTCTGCACCCACCTCTTCGGTCTCTTCCGCACCGACCCGGACGCCGAGCGCCACCGCGGGCTGACCTACTTCCTGGTCCCGCTGGACGCCCCCGGTGTCACCGTCCGCGGCTTCGAACGCCTCGACGGCGACGAGGGGTTCGCGGAGGTGTTCCTCGACGAGGTGTTCGTCCCCGACGCCGACGTACTCGGCGGGGTCGGGGAGGGCTGGCGGGTGGCCATGGCGACGACCGGCTCCGAACGCGGGCTGACCCTGCGCTCCCCCGGCCGCTTCCTGCACGCCGCCGACCGGCTGCTCGACCTCGCCCGCACCACGCCGGGCGGACCCGGGGCACACCGGGACCGGGTGGTGCAGTCGTGGATCGAGGCGCAGGCCTACGAGCTGTTCACCCTGGACCAGGTCACGTCGATCGTCGAGGGACGGCAGATCGGCGCGGAGTCCAGCCTGAACAAACTGTTCTGGTCCCGGCTCGACATATCCCTGCACGAGACCGCCGTCGACCTGCTCGGGCCCGAGGCCGAGGTCGACACCCCCTGGAGCCGCGGCTTCCTGTTCTCCCTGGCGGGGCCCATCTACGCCGGCACCAACGAGATCCAGCGCAACATCGTCGCCGAGCGGCTGCTCGGCCTGCCGAGGAGGTGACGGCGCACCATGCGCTTCGCAGTGGCCGAACAGGATGCGGCCCTCGCCGAGGCCGCCGGAGAGGTGCTGGCCAAGCGGGCCGGTCCCGACCGGATCAGGGCCGGCTGGCCCGGCGGCCGAACCGAGGAGGTCGACGCCGTGTGGCGCACCCTCGCCGGGGTCGGCGTCACCGCCGCCCTGGTGCCGGAGGGCGCGGAGGGCCTCGGGCTCGACGAGAACGCCCTGCCCCCGCTCATGGAGGTCCTGGGCCACAGCGGCCTGCCGGTGCCCGCGGCGGAGACGGTGGCGGTCGGCGCCCCGCTGCTCGCCGCCGCCGGAGCACGCCAACTCCCCGACGTGCTCTCGGGATCGGCTTCGCTGACGGTCTCGCTCGTGCCCGGGGCCCCGGTGCCCTTCGCCGCGCACGCCGACCTGATCGCCGTGGCGAACGAGGACCGGCTGCTGCTGTACCGGCGGGACGAGGTGCGCGTCGAGCCGGTCGGCTCGGTGGACGGCTCCCGCGCGCTCGCCCGGGTCACCGCCCCGGCCGGCGTGGGGCTGCCGCTGGCCGAGGGGGCGGACGCGCTGGCCGCCGCACGGTGGCGCGGGGTGCTGGCGACCTCCGCCCTCCTCGTCGGGCTCAGCCGGCGGATGCTCGATCTGACGGTGAGCTATGTGGGGCAGCGCCACCAGTTCGGTGTGCCGGTCGGCTCGTTCCAGGCGGTGAAACACGCCCTGGCCGATGCGGAGCTCGCTGTGCGGTTCGCCCGTCCGGCGGTCCTAGCGGCGGGCTGGGCTCAGGCGGCCGGGGACCCCGAGGCAGCGGTGCGGACGGCGATGGCGAAGGTCCTCGCCTCGGACGCGGCGCGGGCGGTGGCCCGTACGGCGATCCAGTGCCACGGCGCCATGGGCTACACCACCGAGTACGACCTCCACCTGTACGCCAAGCGGGCCTGGGCGCTCGCCGCGGACTGGGGCGGCCCGGCGGAACACCGGGAGTTCATCGCACGGCGGCTCGGACTCACCGGGGCAGCCGACGGCATCGGCGAGGGAGCGGGACTGTGACCGGATCCGAGAACACCGACCAGCGGACCGCGAGCGCGAGCGGATACGGCGATGGGATCTGCCGGGGCCGGGTCGTCGTCGTGACCGGCGCCGGTCAGGGGCTGGGCCGGGAGCATGCCCTGGCGCTGGCCGCCGAGGGCGCGCGGGTCGTGGTCAACGACCTGGGCGAGACCGCGAAGGCGGTGGCCGAGGAGATCGTCGCTGCCGGCGGGACGGCGGTCGCCGACCTCGGCGACATCAGTGACTGGGACTACGCCGAGCGGCTGGTCGGCCGGGCGGTCGCGGAGTTCGGGACACTGCACGCGCTGGTCAACAACGCGGGGCTCAACCGTGACCGGATGCTGGTCTCCATGACCGAGGCCGAGTGGGACCTGGTGATGAAGGTCGACCTCAAGGGGCATGCCGCGCCGCTGCGCCACGCCGCCGCCTACTGGCGGGAGCGGAGCAAGCAGGGGGATCCGGTGGACGCCCGGATCGTCAACACCAGCTCGGGCGCCGGGCTGATGGGCAGCGTCGGCCAGGGAAACTACGGTGCCGCGAAGGCCGGCATCGCCGCCCTCACAGTGATCGCCGCCGCCGAACTCGCCCGCTACGGCGTCACCGTGAACGCGATCGCCCCGTCCGCCCGCACGCCGATGACGGAGGCCGTCGATGCCTTCGCCGACAGGATGCGGGTACCGGAGTCCGGCTTCGACAGCATGCACCCCGGCAACATCTCACCGCTCGTGGTGTGGCTGGCCTCCGCGGACTCCGGCGACGTGACCGGCCGGGTGTTCGAAGCCGAGGGCGGGGTGCTCGGCCTCGCCGACGGCTGGCAGCACGGCCCGCAGCGGACACGCGACCGCCGCTGGGCTCCCGACGAGGTCGGATCGGCGGTCCGCGAACTGCTCGCCGACGCCCCGGCTCCGGCTCCGGTCTACGGGGCCTGAGCGAGGGTTTCGCGAGGGGCGCCCCGACGCTCGGAACAGCGCCCGTGGTCCGACCGTCGGCGCTCTGCCGTGGAGCCCCGGAGCGGACGAGGCCGGGCCAGGGACGGCAAGCCGGTTCCGGACAGCGAGGTCGATCCCGCCGACGCCCGCGACGCCCGGACCCGCGAGACCACGGGCGCGCACCGGCACCGACGGCAGCACCCGCCCCGGCCGTCGACGGTCACCGGTGCCGGCGGCGGAGACGGGGCGCTCGACGGACACGGGCATCGCGGGGCGCCGCACATTGCGTACCGGTGAGCGGAATGCAGGGTTGGGCGAGTGGGCGTCACGGCCCTACCCTGACCGCACCTCCATGAGGTGGGTCACACGCCCTGCCTCCGGGAGCCGCAGATGTCGGGTTCGACAAGGACCGGACGCTGGATGGGGACCAGAGGGAACACCCGACCGCGTCACTCCGGCCGCGGGGACGCGTCTCCGCCGCCGGGCCCGGCCCGCGAGGACAACCCGGGTACGCGCCCGCGCGGACGGCACCGGCCGTGGACAGCCGTCCACGGCGACTGCCGTCCCACGTCCGAGGCCTGTGGGGTATGCCGGTCGGACCCGGCATCACCCGGACCGTCCGTGGCCGGGGTCGTGGTGGCGACACTCCTGGCACCCGCCCCGTCCGTCCGTGACCCGACGTCGATCCACCAGGAGACAAGGAGCGAATTCATGGGCAACGCAGTCGTGATGGTGTGTGACATGCAGAACGACATCGCGCGCTTTCACCAGCGTCCCGAGGAGGCTGACCGCCTGGTCGGCGAGATAGGGAAGTTCATCGCCTGGGCACGGGAACAGGGCATGCCCGTCATCTACTCCTGTGTGGGCTACCGGCCCGACTACGTCGACGTGATCCCGCGGCTGGCGGCCGTGATCAAGGAACACGGGTTGCTGGTGGAGGGTACGCCGGGCTGCGCCGTCATCGATGAGCTGGCTCCGCAAGAGGGGGACGTGCTGCTGACTCGTCGTCGCAGCAGTTCGTTCTACGGGACCGACCTCGACCTCATCCTCAGGTCGCTGGATGTCGACACGATCATCCTCACCGGCATGTCGACGCAGCGGGTCGTGGAGTCGACGGCGCGTTCGGCCAGCGACCGTGACCTGCGGGTCCTGGTCGTCGAGGACTGCTGCAGCGCCGACTCCCAGGAGCTGCACGACGGGGCGCTGCGCGCGATCGCCGACTGGTTCGGCGAGGTCGGCAGCGCCGAAGAGATCATGAAGCAGTTCACTTCCTGACCTCCGCCACCGCCCGGCGATCCGTTCAGCGAACCGGATCGCTGGGCGTTGTGCTGCCCCTGGCCTCATCGTTCTGGTGAACGTCACGGACGACGAGGAGCAGCCAGTGAGCGCAGCAACCCCAGCGACCCCCAGGAGCACGGTGTGGGCCGACCTTCTCGGCTCGGAGGTCCGGTGGTACGACGCGGGAGGCATCCGAACCCGGTGCGTCGAGGCCGGTGACGGGCCGCCGCTGATCCTGCTCCACGGGGTCGGGGGCCACGCGGAGGCCTTCGCGCGCAACGTCGTACCGCTCTCCGAGCACTTCCGGGTGCTGGCGGTGGACCTGCTCGGTTCCGGGCTCACCGACAAGCCGGAGGGACCGGCAGACCTGGACGCGTATCTCTCCCACATGACCGCCTTCATGGACGCCGCCGGCGTGGAGAAGGCGCACTTCGGCGGGGAGTCCCTGGGCGGCTGGATCGCCATGTGGCTGGCGCTGCGCCGGCCCGAGCGGGTCGACAACCTGGTGTCCATCTGTGGGGCGCGGCTGATGGTCGAGACGGACCCGGAGTCGCGGAAGTGGACCGACGCCGGCCGGGACGAACTGCGCCGGCTGACCGACCAGTTCGTGAAGGACCCCACGCGGGAGAACACGCGTCGGCGCATGGAGTGGCTCTTCCACAAGCCGGAACGGGACCTCAGCGAGGAACTGGTCGACATCCGGTGGCGCATGTACCAGCGCACCGACGCGGTCGCCTCGATGAAGGAGTCGGGGAAGATGCTCGGGAAGAACCCCGAGCGCAAGGACGGTCTGGACTTCACTCCGGACGTGCTGAAGCAGGTCACGCACCGCACCCTGATGCTGTGGAGCTCCCACAATCCCTCCAACACCGCGGCCACCGCCGAGCGGGCCGCCGCCTATCTGCCGGACTGCGAGTTCCAGGTGATGGACGACTGCGGGCACTGGCCGCAGTGGGAGGACCCGGAGACGTTCAACCGCATCCTGACGGACTTCCTGCCGCACTGACGCGGGCCGTCGGCCTCCTGAGGCGGCCTCGTCCGGCCTGCTTGCCGAGAGGCCTTTCCATTCACCGATCCGATTCGCTTTTGTCGGAGGGCCCCGGGTCGCACGATCGGAGAGTCGGGGATCCGGAGGATCCGCCGCTTCCCGGTCCGTCTCCCTCCCGAGCCGTACCCTTCCCGACCTGCCCGGTACCCGGGCTTCGACGCGAGGAGCACTGAAACCCATGACCGCACTGACATCGGGGCCACAGGAGTTGGTGGGCCACTCCGCCAAACTACTGGCCGAGGGCATGGTCGACCGCCGGATCTACAGCGATCCCGACATCTACCGGATGGAGCAGGAGCTCATCTTCGCCCGGTCGTGGCTGGTGGTCGGCCACGACACCCAGATTCCCCGCCCCGGGGACTTCATCGAGTCCTACATGGGCGAGGAGTCGGTGATCGTCACCCGCAACCGGGAGGGTGACATCCGTGTCATGCTCAACACCTGCCGGCACCGGGGCAACAAGGTCTGCCGTGCCGAGCTGGGCACCACCCGCGCCTTCATGTGCCAGTACCACGGCTGGACGTACGACATCGACGGGAACTTCGTCGGCGCGCCGCAGTTCGAGAAGGTCTACGGCGACGACCTCGACAAGTCGAAGTGGGGGCTGCACCGGGCCAGGGTGGCGCTCTACAAGGGTCTGATCTTCGCCACGTTCGACACGAGCCTTCCGCCGCTGGAGGAGTACCTCGGTGACTTCACCTGGCTCCTCGACATGAGCCTCGACCCGCGGCCCGGTGGCGTCGAGGTCGCCGGCGGCTTCCTGCGCTGGAACATCAGGACGAACTGGAAGTTCGGCGCCGAGAACTCCGGTGGCGACCTCTACCACGGCGGTACGACGCACCGCTCGGCCGTCGACATCGGTCACCGGGCGATCGCCACCGGCAAGAACGACCCCAAGCACACCACGGACGAGGAACTCGACCCGGGTGGCACCATGACCAGTTCCTTCGGACACGGGGTGAACTGGAGCGACCGCCGGCCCGAGCCCGAGGGCGGCGCCCCCGTCCCGGCGGAGGAGACCCCGCTGGCGCGGTACCTGCGGGAGAACCGCGAGCTCACCCGGCAGCACCTCGGCGACTTCCGCAGCAGGACGATCCGGCGCTTCAACGCCAACATCTTCCCCAACGCCGGCTTCCACTCCAGCGCCCAGACCATCCACATCTTCCACCCGCGCGGGCCGGGCCGGTCCGAGGTGTGGCTCATCCCCCTGGTCGACAAGGCCGCGCCCCAGGACGTCAAGGACTGGGTGCGTCGGCACACCGACTCCCACTTCGGTCCCGGCGGCTTCTTCGAGGAGGACGACGGCGAGAACTGGGAGCAGGCCACCGCCGCCACCCGGGGTGTGGTCGCCTCGCGGCTGCCCTTCAACTACCAGATGGGCCTCGGGCGGGAGAAGGTGATCTCGGAGCCGGGCGTCCCGGACCGGATGGACGGCGGCTTCAACGACTACGGACAGCGCGCGCTGCTGGAGCGCTGGCACGACATGATGAGGACTCCCTGACATGGCGACGAGCAAGAGTGACCTGGTCCTCGACCCCGGCTCGGTGGGGACGCCCGACGGCGTGGTGGACGACCCCGCGCTGTACCGGCGGGTGACCGCCTGCCTGTACCACGAGGCGTGGCTGCTGGACGACGCCCGGTTCGAGGAGTGGCTGGAGTGGATGTCGCCGGACATCCGCTACTGGATGCCGACCCGGTTCGTACGCAAGGCCACCGAGCGGGACCTCGAGTTCGCCACACTGGAGCGCGGCGTCTCGTTCCTCGACGAGGACTACGAGGCCATGGCCATGCGCGTGGCCAAGACCCGCCACCGGATGTCGTGGACCGACAACCCCGCCGGGCGGACGGTGCACTCCGTCAGCAACATCCAGATCGTGTCGGTCGTCGACGGCCGGGCCACCGTCCGGTCGGTCGCGAGCGTCGAGCGCAGCCGGTTCGCCAACGAGTCCGACCGCTGGGTGTTCCGGCGCGAGGACACCATCAACATCAGCGAGGACCCCTGGAAACTGGAGGAGCGGAAGATCTTCTACCCCTCCCCGGTCCTGGAGTCGTCCAACCTGGCGATCTTCTTCTGAAGGGAGAGTGACGGACATGAAGGTCTCCGTCGACGAATGGCTGTGTGCGGGACACGGGCTGTGCGAGGCCGCTTCCCCCGAGGTGTTCGAGGTCAACGACGACGGCATCGCCGTGGTGCTCCAGGAGTCCCCCGGGGAGTCGTTGCTGTCCTCGGTCAAGGACGCCGTCCGGCTCTGCCCGGCCGACGCCATCCTCCTCAAGGAGAACTCCTGATGTCGCGGCCGACGGTGGGGCGCGCATGAGTCTGCGCGTGGTCCACCAGCGCCCGGTCGCGGCCGGTGCGCAGGCGGCATGGTCGGCGCACGCGGCCGTGCTGCGGGACACCAAGGGGTGCCTGGAGGCGGAGGTCTACCGCTCGCTCGACGATCCGGAGCGGTTGGCGCTGGTCGAACTCTGGGAGGACGACGGTGCGTTCGGCCGGGCCTGGGGCGAGTTGCTCGCCGAGGGCACACTGCCGCCCGGACTGTCCTCCGGTCCGCCCAAGGGTGTGGCCGGGGCCGACTCGGTCTCCGAGTTCTACCGGCACGGCTACACGGACCGCGCCTCCGGCAACTGGCTTCCGACCGGCCGTGCCGACGAGGCCTGGCGGGTGGCGTGGCCGGCCCGGGGCCAGGTGCGTGTGGTCATCCAGACCAGCACCCGTCCGACCCAGGCGGAGCCGTGGCCCGGCGGGGTCGAGGCTCTGCTGGAGACGCGCCGCGAACCGGGCTGCCTGCAGTTCGAGGTGTTCGCCGGTGTCGAGTTCGAACAGGACGGCCTGCTCCTGGAGCTCTGGGAGGACCAGTCCCGGTACGACGCGCACTGGCGGCTGCGGACGCGGGTGCGTGAGGCCGGCGGGGCCGGAGGCGGCGGCGCGCGGCCCGTCCAGCACGAGCGCGGGCAGGGGGACAACGGGGTGGAGTTCTACCGCCACCAGCCGTTCCTCCACCTCTACGACCGCTGGCTTCCCGCCGATCCCGAGGCCTGGTCCGACACCGTCGCCTGGCCCGACTGACACCGCCGCCCCCGTACCGGGGACGGCACATCACGCGGGGACGGGAGCCCGGACCGGGCTCCCGCACCACGACACCTTGACGGGATCCCGTACACACGGCGATCCCGTCCGTACGTTGAAGGAGGATCCATGTCCGGACTGATACCGGTCGACCGCCTCTACTCGATAGGCGTGGTCGTCCGTGATCTCAAGGCGGCCACGAGGCGCTACGCCGAACTGTTCGGCATCGACGAGTGGGAGGTACGCGACTTCGGGCCGGAGCGCGTGACCTCGGCGACGGCGCACGGCCGGCAGGTCACGCCGACGTTCCGCACGGCGACCGGGACCTCCGTGCCGCCGGGCGAGGGCACCTCGCTGATGGGCAACCCGATCATCCCGGTGACCTTCGAGCTGGTGCAGCCCCTCACCGGAGAGAGCCCGTTCCAGGAGTTCCGTTTCGTCCGCGGACAGGGCGTGAGCCACCTGACCCTGGCCGTGCGGGACCGGGAGGAGTTCGGCCGGCTGCGGGCCCGCCTGGAGGCGGAGGGGCTGTCACTGGCGGGCTCGCTCACCCTCGACGACCGCCTCGAACGGCACTTCGTCGACACCCGGTCCACGCTAGGCGGCTACCTGGTGGAGATCCGGGTGCCGCTGGCCGGGGACGGCGCGCTGGAGGTCACCGAACACTGGGACCACTCGGACGGCTACACCCGACCCGAGGGCAGGGAGCCGCTGGGGCTCAGCGGGGTCAACCACCTCGGCATCGTGGTCCAGGACGTGATGGCGGCCCTCCCCCACTACGACCGGCTCCTCGGTGTTCCCACCTGGAAGATGCGCGACTGGCGCACCGAGAAGGACCGGCTGGAGCAGCCCCACTACCGGGGCGAGTCGGTGGACCACGAGTACTTCACGGCGCGCGCCCAGATCGCCGACTTCGGGTTCGAGATCATCCAGCCCACGCTCGGTCCGAGCCACTACAACCGGGAGTTCGGCGACCGCTTCGGCTCCGGGGTGCACCATCTGATGCTGCACATGACCGACGACGAGAAGGTGTGGCACGAGGACCAGCAGTGGCTGGTCGACGCCGGTGTCCCGCTGGCCATGGGCGCGGTGCTCTACGGGGGCGGCGTGGAGTTCGCCTATCTCGACACCACGGCGGACCTGGGCGGCTTCGTGCTGGAGAGCGTGCTGATGAAGGGGCCCCTCGACCGCGAGCTGATGAAGCCCGACTACGTCATCGACTTCTCGGCGTAGAGCGGGCCCGCGACGGGTGTGGGACGGACCTGGAGGGGGGCTGTCCCACACCTCTGGGCGTTGCACCCGTCACTGACCGCCGCTCTCCTGTTTTCCTGTCGACCCGACCCACTGGCGGTTGATGCCGAGGGCCGTCGTACGCACGGCCGCGGCGACCCGTTCGGGATGGAAGCGGCTGGTCGGGCCGGTGACCGAGATGGCGCCGCGTCCTCGTCCGCTGCGGTCCAGCAGGGGGCTGGCGACACAGGTGACGCCGAGGGCGTACTCCTCGCGGTCGTAGGCGACCCCGCTCTCGCGTATCCGGGCCAGTTGCTGGTGCAGCAGGCCCGGAACCGCGATCGTGTGGCGGGTGCGGCGCTCCAGCCCCTGCTCCACCACCGTGGCGAGCAGGTCCGTGCCCGAGAACGCCAGCATGGCCTTGCCCAGCGCCGTGCAGTGCAGGGGTTTGCGGTCGCCGACCTCGGTGGTGGAGGAGGGCCGGCGCCGTCCGGAGATCTTGTCCAGGTACAACACCTCCGTGCCGTTGAGGACCGCGAGGTGGACGGTCTCGTGCACGGCCTCGTAGAGGTCCTCCAGGTAGGGCGTGGCCACCGCGCGCAGAGCCTGGCTGCGGGTGCCGGCGCCGAGCTCGAAGAGCTTCTGGCCGAGCCGGTACTCCAGTCCGTTGCGCTCCAGGATCTTCAGCTCGACGAGCTGCGTGGCCAGCCGGAACGCGGTCGCCTTGGGCAGCCGGGCGCGTCTGGCCAGCTCGGCGAGACCGAGGCCCGGAGCCTCCTCACGCAGCACGTCCAGGAGCATGAAGGCCCGGCCGAGCACCGTGGTGCCGACCCTGTCGTCGGTGATCCTCATATCCGGATCGTGGGCGCGTCATCCGCGCATGTCAAGGCTGTGGGACGTCGCGATGACGGCTGTGTGACGGTCGAGGTCAGAGGCGCATCGTTCCATTGGCCGACCCGGAACGCTGGCGGTGACCGGTGCCGGATTCCTACGGTCGTGGAGCCGGGTGCGACACCGTCCCGCCCGGCCACGACCCCCCTGGAGGTACACCATGCTTGCCCTGGGAATCGCCCTCTCCCACTCACCGACGATGTTCGTCCCGGTCGAGGAGTGGCCCGACCTTCACAAGTCACTGGTCGGCGACGTACCCCAGCCGAAAGCTCTCGCCGACGAGACGCCGGAGGCCAACGTCGTCTCCAAGGAGCGGATCGACGCGGGCCTGGACACCCTGAGCGCCAAGATCGCCAAAGCCGAGCCGGACGTGGTGGTGATCGTCGGGGACGACCAGAGCGAGGTCTTCGGCAAGGCGTTCAACCCCACCCTGGCCGTGTACGCCGGGCCCAAGGTCAGCGGAGTGACCCTGCGCCGCTTCCAGGACAAGCCCGGCATCAACCACGACCTCACGCTCACCTGTGACGCCGACTTCGGACTCGAACTCGCCACCGGGCTGATCGACCGCGGCTTCGACCCGGCGGTGATGACCGAGCTGCGCCCCCTGAGCCGCCCCGAGGGCCTGGGGCACGCGTTCACCCGGCCGGCCCATCGCCTGGGGATCGCCGAGGCCGACATCCCGCTGGTCCCGGTCTTCCTCAACGGCTACCACGACCCGCTGCCCAGCGGGCAGCGCTGCTGGGAGCTCGGCGAGGCGCTCCGCGAGATCGCCGAGGCCAGCGACAAGCGGGTCGTGCTCGTCGCGTCGGGCGGGCTGACCCACGACCCGATGGGTCCGCGGGCCGGCTGGATCGACGAGCGGCTGGACCGGTGGGTGCTCAGCCGGATCTCCGAGGGCCGGGGCGAGGAACTCGCCCAGCTGTTCGCCTTCGACTCGGACACCCTGCGCGGCGGCAGCGGTGAGATCCGCGCCTGGATCACCGTCGCGGGGGCGTTCGCCGGGCGCGCGGGCACGGTCGTGGACTACATCCCGCTGCACCACGCGGTGACCGGCCTGGGCCTCGCGTACTGGGAGCCCGAGGGCGAGTGAGCACATTCCCCGTTCAGCGGTCCAGGCCCGTACGTCGCCTTCCGGAGGAAGCATGAGTGGCACCGAGCAGTACGTCGTCGTCGGGGGCTGCGCCGCGGGCGTCTCGGCGGCGTTCGCCCTGCGCCAGCACGGGTTCGAGGGCTCCGTGGTCCTCCTTGAGGCCGGGACCGAGGCCCCGTACCGGCGGCCGCAGTTGTCGAAGGTGCTCGGGGACACCCCTGACGCGCTCCGCCCGATCGCCGACCCCGAGTCGTACGCCGAGCGGCGCATCGACCTGCGGCTCGGTACCCGGGTCGAACGTCTCGACCCGGCCGCCCGCACGGTACATCTGGCCGACGGCACGTCACTGCACGCCGACAAGGTGCTGCTCGCCACCGGGGTCGCGGCCCGCCGCCCGGATCTGCCGGGTATCGGCCTGGACGGCGTACTGAGCCTGCGCGACCCGGACGACGCACTGCGGCTCGGCAAGGCGATCCGGGACGGTGGCCCGGTCGTCGTCCTCGGCGGTGGCTTCATCGGCATGGAGGTCGCCGCGGTGGCCCGGACCGCTGGCTGCGAGGTGACGGTGCTGGAGGCCGCGCCGGCGCCGATGCTGGCCGCGCTCGGCCGGGAGCTCGCCGACCTCGTCACCGCGTTCCACCGTGAACGAGGCGTCCGCGTGCTGACGGACGCCAAGGTCACGGCGCTGGACGGTAACGGCACCGTCGAGGCCGTGGTCCTCGCCTCCGGTGAGCGGATCCCCGCGACCACGGTGGTGGTCGGGGTGGGAGTGGTACCCAACGACCGGCTCGCCGCCGAGGCGGGCGTGCGCTGCGACGGCGGCATCGTCGTCGACCTGCACGGGCGCACCTCGGATCCGTGGGTCTTCGCCGCCGGCGACGTCACCGTCCAGCCGCACCCGCATCTGGCCGCCGCCGGGCGGATCGAGCACTGGGACAACGCCCAGCAGCAGGGCGTCGTCGCCGCGCGGGCCATGCTGGGCGAGCTCCAGGACCATGACACGGTCCCGTACTTCTGGTCCGAGCAGTACGGTCTGCAACTGCAGATGGTGGGCCGGCCGCGTCCCGGCGACACACAGGTGCTGCGCAAGGACGCCACACCGAGCAGGTTCATGGCGTTCTGGCTGCGGGACGGCGGGGTCGTCGCCGCGGCCGGTCTCGACACCGTCCGGGACGTGGTGGCCGCGAGACGGCTGATCGCGCGGTCGGCTTCGTACCCGGTCGACCAGCTCGCCGATCCCGGCACCGACCTGCGCGCCCTCGCGCGATCGTGACCCCGCCCGCCCCGCACGCCTGGAATCAGGCGGCACGCGGGGCGGGCAACCCATGTGAAACCTTCGTACAGCGAAAGACCAAGGAGGGCCCCCGTGGCCAACACCACCGTCCGGATGCTCTGCAGCGACATCTCGCACATGGCGATCGGCCATGTCTGGCGTGAGAGCGGTGTGACCCAGAAGCACGGCTTCGACCTGGTCACCCACATCGCGAACGCCGACGTCCCCGGCCAGCCGCGGGTGGAGATGGGCGAGCGCGGGCCGAAGGTCCTCAGCGGCGAGTACGACTTCATGAGCGGTCTGCACCACGAGACCTACGCCTACCGTGCGCGCGGCGACAAGCGCTTTGTCTACCTCGCCCAGGCGCAGAACGACTGGGACGACGTCCTGGTCGCCTCGCCCGCGATCGACGGCCTGAAGGGGCTGGAGGGCAAGCGGGTCATCGTGAGCACCTCCGCCCCTTGCGTCTACGGCAACTTCCGCAGCGCGTTGAGCCACGCCGGCGTCGACGTGGACGCGGTGGAGTTCGACGTGTGGAAGGAGCAGGGCACCGGTGTCGCGCTGCGCGCGGTGCAGGCCGTCCTCGACGGTGAGGCCGACGCCGCCGACGTGGACATCCCCTTCGACCGCTACGGCACCCAGCGCGGACTGAAGGTGCTCGGCCTCCCGCAGATGCCGGTGATCCACAACACGACCATCTGCGCCAACCGCGAGTGGGTGAAGCAGAACGAGGAGCTCACCCGCTCGTTCCTGCGCTCGATGATCGAGACCATCCACTTCTTCAAGACCCGCCCGAAGGACGTCTGCGACATCCTGCAGGAGCACCTCGCCCCGCAGATCGGGATCGAGGACCCCGAGGACATCGCCCACCTCCAGCGCTTCTGGTCGCAGGCCCTCAGCCCCAAGCCCTACCCGCACCCCCTGGCCATCTGGAACGTCTACCAGCTCGACACCCTCAAGGACGAGCGGTCCAACCACATCGGACCGCTGGAGATCTGGGACACCAGCTACCTGCGGGACATCGACGACACCGACTTCGTCGACTCCCTCTACGGGGGGATCAAGAACACCGCGGCCCCGGCGGTGAACGCCCTCATCTGAGTCGCCTGCGCGAGCCCGGACGGCCATATGTCCGGGCTCGCCATGTTTGCCCGGGTCCGAAAGCGGCACGGGTTTGACACGGCCGCCCGTCGTTCGTATAACGAATAATTATGCTGAACGGTGAGCAGAAGAGTCTTCCGGCAACGTCCGGCGCTCCGGCACGCCAGGAGGTCATGGGCGGGCTGGCCAAGGGGCTGGCCATCCTTGAGGCATTCTCGCCGCTGCGGCCGCGTCTCACGGTCACCGAGGCCGCGCAGTCCTCGGGAACGACCCCCGCGGCCGCGCGGCGCTGTCTGCTGACCCTGACGGAACTGGGCTACCTGAGCCACGACGGCAAGTACTACACCCCGACGCCCCGCGTGATGCGCCTGACCTCCGCGTGGACCGCCACCGCCGTGCTGCCCTCCCTCGCCCAGCCACGCCTGGTCGCGGTGCGCGACGAACTCGGCGAGTCGGCCTCGCTGGCGGTGCTGGAGGGAGGCCAGTCGCTGTTCGTCGCACGCGCCGAGGCCGCCCGCATCGCGTCGGCAGGTGTGCGGCTCGGTGCCACACTCCCCCTGCTGGGCTCGGCCACCGGACGGATCCTGGTGAGCGGATGGCCCAGGGAGCAGGTCGAGGAACTCGTCGCGACGACGCCCGTCGAGCGCAAGACGCCCCAGACCATCGTGGATCCCGTCGAACTGCTCGCCCGTGTCGAGGAGGCGCGCCGCGAGGGTGTCGCGTTCACCGACGAGGAACTCGACCTCGGTGTGCGCACCATGGCGGTCCCGGTGCGGGACATCGGCGGTGTCCTGCACGGGGCCATGAGCGTGAGCGCCTTCGCCGCGCAGGTGAGTCTCGCGCAGATGCGCGAGGAGTACTGGCCGGTGCTGGACCGTGAGGCCAGGCATCTGGGGCGGATGCTCTGAGAGGGCGGGATGCGACGGGACGTCCCGCGTGGCTGTGCTGAGAAGGTGTGGGGTCGCGGCGTCCGGGCTGATCGGAGCGTCCGGCCGTACCGGGTGGGACTTGTCGACGCCGGTCCGCACGCCGACCCGGCGGTGACACAGACACCGAGGCCGCCCGCGACCGGCCCCTGACCGGAGGCCGTCGGAGTGTCCCAGGCGAGGAGAGCCGGGCACGGGCGGTGCGCACGGCGGTCGGCCGCCGGGGCGGCCGGAGCCGGAGCCCGTACGGACCCACCGCCGCACCACCCCCTGGATCAGACGAGGGCTGTCGCGGCGAAGGCTCCCAGCGCGGCCAGCAACGTGCCCGTGGCGGTCTGGATCCGCCGGTCGACGGCGCACGAGAGTGCCAGGAACCGCGGCATGGTGCCGCCCCGGCGGGTGTGGACGAGGGCCGCGAGGCTGGGGCCGCAGCGCCCCAGGGAGACGGCCGTGAACATGATCGCGCCCATCAGGGGTGAACCCGCCGCCAGGGTGCCCAGGACGAGGAGGTAGTAGGCGCTGGAGCGGATGAAGATCAGGAAACCGGGGCCGATGATCGCGCCGAAGAGGAACGACACCTTGCGCGGCGCCATCGTGCGGCGCCAGTGGCGGGGCAGCTGGCGGCGGCGCTGGGGAGTGGGCAGGGTGATCGCGCCCAGCTCGTGGACTCCGTACGCGGCCGACACGACGGCCCATGTCATCAGCAGGAGCCCGACGGGCAGGTGGGCGACGGACAGCGCACCGAGCGCGCCGAGGAGGGCCCCCGTCAGGGAACCGGTGAGGACCGAGCCGAGGGCGTGCAGGGTGAGACGGCGAACCGGTGTGGAGGCACCGGCGCGGCCGGGCTGCTTGGGCGCCGCCACCACGCCGGCGACGGACAGGCCGCAGGTCGACCAGTTGGCCGCGACCGCCGTGAGTGTGGTGGCGCCCGCCACGGCGATGCCGAGGACCGCGGACGGTGCCGCGCTTGTCAGCGCGCCGGCCAGCGCGCCGGCCAGCGCGCCGGCTGCCAGCCCGGACGCCAGCAGCGCGGCCCGGCGGCGGGTGGGGACCGCGTCGGAGAGTGCAGGGCGGATGGACGGGTCGTCACCGAGCCGCGGGCCGGGTTCCAGCAGGGTCGTGGTCATGCGTGCCTCCTTCGAAGTGGATGTCACGGATCGTTGTGCCGACGCTAGGACGGAGGGGTGTCCCCGCCGTCAACGCCGTATGTGGGTGGCGAGTCGGCAGACGAGAATCGACTCGGGTCATGTGCCTTGGACAGGTCGCGAGGCCTTCGCGGTGGGACGGGGGTCCGCGGCAGGCAGCCGGGCCTCGGGGGCGGCCAGTTCCGCCAGTTCCCTGAACTTGGCGCCGAGTGCGAATCCGCGCAGGTCCGGCAGGCGTACGAGGTAGCCGTCGCCTTCCAGCAGGGTCAGCAGTCGGTAGGTGGTGGCCGTGGACAGCCCGGTGGCGCGGGAGAGTTCACGCGCTGTCACGCCCGGTCCGGCCTCCGCCACCGCCCTGAGCAGACCGAGCGCCGAGCGGATGGCCTGGGGCTTGCGCCCGCTGATCGCGTCGTCCGTCATGGCCGTCTCGTTCCGCTCAGGGCGTCGAGGTCGGCGGGATCGTAGAAGTCCGCGGCGACGGGCACGTCCCTGATGCCGACGTGTTCGACGAGTTCGGGCCGTCGGAGCAGGACCGGCAGGTACCAGGCCATGCCTGCCACGACGAGCCCGAGGAACAGCCGGACGACACCGTGGTGGCCGTCCGGGACCAGTGGCGAGGAGTAGAGCAGGATCGCTGTGGCCATCAGGGCCGCGGCGAGCGGCCCGGCGAGCGCCGTCGGGCGGGTCAGTTCGCCGATCCGGCGCAGGAACAGCGGTGTGGACAGCGACACCACCACGTAGGCGAGGAGATAGCCGAAGGTCGCGAGGGTCGCCAGCTGGTCGACTGCCGTGTCCACGGTGACGCCCGCGAGCAGCATGCCCGCCGGAACCGTGATGACGCTCACGGCGGACAGCCCGAGTGCGATGTGCGGGGTCCCGTGGCGGACCCTGACCCGTCCGAGTGCCTCGGGGAGCACACCTTCCCGGCCCAAAGCGAACAGCAGGCGTACCAGTGCGGTGATCGATCCGCTCATGCAGGCGAACGCTGACGCCGCCACACCCACCTCCGCCAGCACGCTCACCCACGGTGGGTCCAGAGTCCGCAGGAGGTCGAGCAGCGGCGTTCCCGAGTCCCTGGGCTGCAGGGCGGCGGCCAGGACGTAGAGCAGACCGGCTCCGCAGACCGTTCGGAGCATCGCTCTCGCCACGCTCACCTGCGGACGCCGGCCCTCGACGCTGAGCGCGGAGGAGCTCTCGAAGCCGACGAAGGAGGTGAGCGCGAGCACCACCCCGAGGACTCCGCCGTGCCAGTCGGGCGCGGGCCGCAGGACATGCGCGAGGTCGAGGTGGGCGCCACCGGAGACGGCCAGGGCGAGCAGTGCCCCGACCACCAGGGCGATGGCGGTCACCTCGATGGCCAGCGAGGCCCGTGCGGTGACGGTGATGCCCAGCAGCCCGCAGCCGACGGCGGCCAGGGCGAGCAGGGCGGCCGTGGCGCCGATCAGCGGTGTCCCCCCGATGTGCAGACCGAGGTGAGGCAGCAGATGTACCAGATGGGACGCCGACAGCAGCATGGCGGCCATCGCGAGGACGCCGTATCCGATGATCAGGCCGATGCCGGCGAGGAAGGCGGCGCGGGGGCCGAACCCGAGCGCCGCGTAGGTGTAGAGGGAGCCGGTGGCCACCACGCGGCGGGTGTACTGGCTGACGCAGTACGCGACGAGCAGCATCACGGCCGTGGCGATGACGTACGAGAGCGCGGCGCCGCCGCCCGTCACCGCCGCGACCGAGGCGGGGCCGGCGGCCGTCGACAGGGTCGGGGCGGTGACCGCGACCGACTGGGCGGTGAGCTCAGGCGCGCCGATGCTGCGTCGTCGCAGCCCGGCAACCGTCGGACGGGCCGGACGGCCTTGCCCGCCGTTGCCCGTCCTCATGGCGTGCGCGCCGTTTCCGAGGGCGACACGACGACCGTGCCTGTCATCATCATCGAATGCACCTCGCAGTGGTAGTCGAATGTGCCCGCGGTGTGGAAGATCACTGTAAACGTGCATTTGCCATGGATTCCGCTGTCGAATTCCTGCCGGGCTCCGCCGTCGCTGCTCACCCCGTGCAGCAGTCCCCCGTCGTCGAACGTCCAGCGCACGCTCTGACCGACCCCCACCCGGACCGTGGCCGGGGTGAACGCGACATCGCGTACGAGGACCAGCGCGGCGGGCGGCGCCGACGGCCGGGGCCCGCGCGCGGAACCGCCGTCCGCCGACGCGCATCCCACGAGCGCGGCCAGGGTCACCAGGGCGTATCCGGCGGAAGCGGCGGGTCGGGAGAGGGGCTGCACGGTCATCGCACCGTGACGGTGCCGGTCATCATCGCGGAGTGGACCGAGCAGGTGTAGTGGAACGTGCCGGCCGCGGTGAAGGTATGGGTGTACGAACCGGAGGTCTTCAGTTCGCTCTTGAGCCCGCCGTCGCCCACGACGTCGTGCGGCACCCCTCCGTCGTCGAACTTCCAGACCACCTTCTGGCCGCGCCGCACGGTGACGGAGGACGGGGTGAAGGACATGTTCCTGACGTTGACGACGACAGGCGGCGGGGCCGACGCCTCGCTCTTCCCGGCCGCTGACGACGTGCCGCAGCCGGCGAGGACGGGTGCGGCGAGAAGGAGCGTGAGGACGGCCGCCGGACGGAGGAACTTCTTGCGCGAGATGCGTGTCATGGCTGTGGGTCCGATTCCTCTTACACGGTGTAGTTGATGTTCGCGGTCATTCCGGCCTCCATGTGGTACGCGTTGTGGCAGTGGAGCATCCAGGCGCCGGGGTTGTCGGCGTCGAAGTCGACCGACACGGTCTCGCCGGGGAGCACCTGGACGGTGTCCTTCCGGATGCCGTGGGCGCCACCGACGGCGAAGGTGTGGCCGTGCAGATGCATCGGGTGCCACATGGCCGTCCTGTTGGTCATCGCGATCCGCACCCGCTGGCCCCGGCTCATCGTCAGGTGGGCGGCGTCCCGGCCGGCGACGCCCCACACGAAGCGCTCCATGGCGCCGATCAGGTCGACGGAGTAACTGCGGTCGGGAGCTCTGTTCTTGAGGCGCGCGGAGTCGAGCGGCGTGAGGTCGGTGTAGTGCAGCATCCGGCGGTCCAGTTCGCGGGGGAGGGACTGCGGGCCGGGTGCCCTGGTGGCCCGGGAGTCGGTGGTACGCAGCAGGGCGGCGGCGTGACCGGGCTTGCCCTCCGCCTTCGCCACCACGGGCCAGGCACCGGGGCGCGGGGTGACGAGCACGTCGTACCGCTCGGCCATCCCGATGATCAGGGTGTCGGTCTCGAAGGGGACGACGGGATAGCCGTCGGTGTGGGTCACGGTCATCCGGTGCCCCGCCACCGCGAAGCGGTACGCGGTGTCCGCCGCGGCGTTGACGATCCTCAGCCGCACCCGGCTTCCGGAGCGCACCCGGACGGTCTGCCGGTCGGCGGGAGGCCGACCGTTGATCAGGTGCACGGGGTGGGCGACCTCCCCGGTGACGCCGCCCAGGGCGGCCGAGCTCATCGGCTTGGACGGCACCAGGGCGCGGGCGGCGGCGCTCACCGCGTGGTCCGCGGCGGGCGTCGCGGACCCGGACGGGGCGGCGGAACCCATGTGCATACCGGCCATGGAGCCGCCGCCGAGGTTGGGGTTGAGCACCCTGAGGACCTCGTCCGGAGTGGCGCCCAGACCGTCCAGCCAGTCGTCGATGACGATCACCTGGTCGGTCGCCACTCCGGACCGGTCGTCCGGGTCCTCCACGACGAGGGGGCCGTACAGACCGCGGTCGGTCTGGAGGCCGACGTGCGAGTGGTACCAGTAGGTCCCGGGATCCGCCACGTCGAAGGTGTAGGTGAACTCCTTTCCCGGTTCGACCGCGGGCTGGGTAACGGGCGCGGCGCCGTCCATGTCGTTGCGGATGCGGATGCCGTGCCAGTGCACGGTGGTGGGCTCCGGGAGCGAGTTGACCAGGCGCACCGAGAGGGTGTCACCGGCGTTGGCGCGCAGTTCGCGGGTGCCGGGCAGGGAGGCGTAGCCCCAGGTGGCCGCGGTGCGCCCGGCCACGTCGAACTTCTCGGGCCCGGCGACGAGTTCGTAGGTGACCGGCCTGGCGCCGGAGTGGTAACGCCGCTTCTCCGTCTCCTCCACCACGGCGTCGTGGGGCTGTACGTACTTCGCCGTGCGGGTGGCCGACCGGGTGGGCGCCTCGCTCTTCGTGTCCACGCACCCGGTGAGGCCGGCGGCGAGCGCACCGGTTCCGAAGGCGAGCATCCGGCGCCTGGGCAGAGAGTTGGTCATGGTCGTCGACTCCTTTCGTTCCGCCTCCCCGGGGCGGTGCCGTTCGGTCAGCCCCGCTGCCCGGAGACGGCGCGGGCGTGCAGGTGCTGAAGGGAGGGCACCCCGTGTTCAAGGGCGTTGAGCAGGCTCTCGACCTGCTGCATGTGGTTGCACAGCCCCTTCGCCCGCACCACGCCGTCCCGGTCCAGGGCGACCGCGTACGGGGTGGCGGCGACCTGGTAGGCGACGCCCGCGGCGAAGGCGTTCACATAACTCAGGTCCGGACCGAGGGTGAAGCCGTCCAGGAACTCCAGGTGCTCCCGAAGGGGCCCGTCGGACACCAGCACGACCTCGTACTCCCTCCTCTCCCGACGGGCGAGGGCTTTGAGCCCCGGTAGCAGCGCGCGACAGGTGGAGCACGACGGGCTGACGAACACCAGCAGCTGATGGCGCTCGCGCCGCCCGCCGATGCGGACCTCGCGGTCCATGACGTCGGCCAGCCCTTCGAACGCCGGGCCCAGGTCACCGGGGCCCGGCCCGCCCGCCATCACGCGGGCGCCGAGCGGGCCGAGCCGGACCTGGAGCCGCCCGATCTCCCGGGCCAGCAGGAACGCGCCGGCGGTGAACGCCACCAGGACCACGGCGAGGACGACATCGATGATCAGCTGTCCGGTCACCGGACCTCCCGCAGAGTGCTCCGGGCCCGGCTGAGCACCGAGTCCATGCCGTCGGACGGGCCGGTCAGCACCGTGCGCACCTCCGCGGCGAGGACCCCGACGCCCACCAGCCCCGCAGCGACGACCAGCTGGACCAGACGGTCCTCGGTGTCGGTGGCCGGTACGCCGAGGACGGCCACGGTCGTGGCGAGCCCCGCCAGGGCCGCCGCGCGGGCCGCGTGGAACCAGCCGATGCGCTCGGCCGCCCCGTCGACCGCGCCGAAGGCGAAGCAGCCGCAGGACAGATCGGTGCGCCCGCGCATCAGGTTGACGGTCAGACCCGCGGTGAACGCGACGAACATCAGGGCCGCCGCGGTCGCCGCGGTCCGCCACAGCGGACCGGTCAGCAGCGTCGCACCGGTGACGAGTTCGGCCCAGGGCAGGGTCCGCCCCACCGCGTGGGCGAGGCGCCCGGGCAGGAGTCCGTACGCCTCGACCGTCTTCCCGAACGCCGCGGCGGTGCGCAGTTTCGGCAGCGCGGCGACGATCAGGACCAGGCCGAGCAGGCCGCTGACCAGGATCACCGGCCCGCGCCGATCTCGACGGGTGCCGAGAGGTTCCCGAGGCCGGAGATGGCGGCCAGCGTGGTGTGCAGGGTCACGGAGCCGGTCTTCTTCCCGGTGGCCGGGTCCCATCCGGTGAGCAGCCAGCTCGCGCCGGTCTCCGCCTGCCGGGAGGAGAGGGTGTAGAAGGTGCTGCCGGTGGCCGCGTAGACGATTCCGGAGAGGTCTCCGACCTTCGCCTCGGCCGCGGAGATGGTGAACCGCTTCTTGAAGGTGGCGGTGTCGTACGTCTCCACCCGTGTGGTCGCGGACTCCTTGGTCACGGGTACCGCGAAGCGGCTGCCGTCCGGCGAGATCACCGGGGCGCCCGGGAGCTCCCCCTCGGCCAGCTTCATCCTCCCGACCGGTTCGACGGTGCCGGTGGGCAGGCCGTCGGCGAGACCGACGCGGTAGACGTCGCCCTCCGGCGTGACCATCACCGCCGTACTGGAGGCGGACGACCAGGCGGCGTTCCGGGAACCGGCGAAGCCCTTGGGGAAGACCGTCCTGCTCCCGGCGACCTTGGGGACTCCGTCGTCGCCCACGTGGATCCTGATGATCTTGCCGTCGTCGTTGCAGGGGGTGTAGACGTCGTGTCCGACCACCCAGGTGAAGGGCCCGCAGCCGACCGCCCGGACCGCTCCGGTGTACTTCCTCGCCTTCAGGTCCACGACCCGGAGTCCGAACACGGCGTCGTCCCAGGCCACGAAGTAGCGGCCGTCCCGGGTGAGCGAGGCCGACTGGGTCTGTGCGTGCAGCCGTGTGTCGTCGGGCAGCTTGATCTCGGCCGGGTGCAGCAGATCGCCCGAGTAGAAGCTGAGGACGTGATCGGCCTTGCCGCGCATACCGCGGGGCCGCCAGTCCTCGGCGGCGAGTACGGTCGGCAGCCCGTCGTGCCTGCCGACGATGCCGAAGTTCACGGCCCAGAAGTTGACCGACGCGGAGTCGATGGAGCTGACCGTCTTTCCGGTCTTCGGGTCGACGACGTGGATACCCAGGGTCTGGGCGCCGTGGTCCTCGGTGACCAGCAGCTGGTCGGCGGTGATCGCCGGGACGGACCCCAGGTGGACGGCCTCGGGGACCTTCGTCGGGACCGCCTCGTCCTGGGTGCCGAGTGCGGTGCCGGGGGTCGGGGAGCTGTACGGCAGGCCGGTGGAGGTGACATAGGAGGGTGACGGGGACGCCTTGGGCTTCGACTGGCCACCGTCGCCGGTGCAGGCGGTGGTGGCGAGGGCCAGCGAGAGCACCAGCGCGGACGCGGACGCGGCACGGCGAGGGGTGTGACGGTCGCGGTTCATCGGCTCGCCTTCACGGGCTTGACGGTGCAGTCCTCGCCGATGACCGGAGCGATCGTGCAGGTGTAGGTCTGCGACTCGTCCGAGACGCACCACACGATCTGCTGGTCGAAGCCACCGGGCACCGGGTTGTACGTCTGCAGGGGGACCTGCGACGTCCCGCAGAAGTTGCTGGAGCACGCGGAGGCACCGCAGCAGTCGTAGTAGGCCATCAGGTAGGTCTTCCTGGTGTCCGGATCGGAGCAGCACCCCACCCAGTACTCGGCGCCCGGTCGCGCGCCCGGCGGGCAGGTGGTGACGCCGCCGCCCGCGCAGTCGGCGCAGGTCATCCCGTCCATGTTGCACAGCCGCCAGTAGTCGCAGGAGGACGGGTCCTTGCCGGTGGGCACGGGGTCGACCGGCACGTTGCCGGCCTGCCCGGGCTCGGACGTCCGCGCGTCGGCGGCGGCCCGGGAGACGGGCAGGCTGGACACCACCGTGACGCCGGTGACGCCCACGGCCCACCTCCCGAGCGAGGAGAGGGCCGAACGTCTGGAGACGCGCTCGGATATCCGCCGGGACATCCGGCCGGTCAGACCGCCCCCCTTGCCCGCGAGCCATCGGGCCTGCTCGTCCACGGTCTGCTGGTCCACGGGCACCCGGTTGTCGGGTCCCTCGGTGTCGTGCGTCATCGCCGCGTCTCCTCTCTGTGCCGGTTTGCTCAGTGGTGTTCGTCGTGCGCGTGTCCGCCGACGGCCGAAAGAGGCGGTACGAGGGGCAGGGGCCGTGTCTCGGGAACCTCCCCGACCTCGATGCCGGCCGTCCCCAGCAGTTCGCGGACCTGGCGGACCCGGTTGCAGACGCCCTTCCCGGTCAGCCGGCCGTCAGGCGAGATCACCACCCCGTACGGAGTGCCGCTGACCTGGTACGCCGTACCGACATGCCGCGCGCTCAGATAGCTCACGGACCGCCCGAGACCGCTCAGTTCCAGGAATTCGCGGTGCTCGGCGTCGTGGCCGTCCGACACGACGACCACCTCGAATCCGTCGGCCCCGGCACCCTCGGCGCCCAGTTCCGCCAGCTGGGCGACACCCGGCATCAGCGCCAGGCAGGTCGTGCACGTCGTGCTGGTGAACAGCACCAGCTGGGTCCGCTCCCGGCGGCCTCCGACGCTCACGGTCCGTCCCTCCTGGTCCGTGAGTCCGTCGAAGACGGGGGCGAGTTCGTCCGTCCTGGGGCCCGCCTCCGTCATGCTCGCGCCGAGCGGGCCGAGCCTCACCTGGATCCGGCCGACCTCGCGGGTCAGGGCCAGCAGCAGGGCCAGCAGCCCGGCGGCGAGGGCCACCAGCACGACGTCGACAACGATCTGCACCACCCGCATGTCTCACTCCCCGCAACAGCCGCCCGGATCTCCGTCGGGCCCGGTCGTCCGGGCCCAGCACAAAGATTCGGACAGATTCGTTGCCCAGCGGTGAGAGAGGAGTGACGGTCCCAGGCATTCAGATGAGACACCGGCCTGTTCCCATGCCTGGCACGCGGTCCCGCGCCGTCGGTCCTGATCATCGTTGCCGTGGTTCCGGAACCGGTGTGCGGGTTCCTTCGCAAGGGACCGCGGGCGCGACGAC
>NZ_JBEYVO010000037.1:0-117181 GCF_040644055.1 Streptomyces sp. NPDC047043 | reverse complement strand
TTCACCCTGTGCGGACTCCGTGTCGCCGTGATGATCAGCCCGTCGGAAAATGAACCCTTTGGCAACCACAACTGCAACCTGATTCGACAGTAGCACGGCATGCTGGATCAGGGATCGGGAATAATTCCGGACGTTTTCTTGTTTGAAACGTGATTTACCGTCTTCCCCTCGTCGCGAGACCGGCGCGCCCACCTGTTGTGTGCCGCCGGGTGGAGTCGTGATCGCCTAGGCGCGCAGCAGCCGCCCGGTGAGCTCTCGGTACTCCCGTAGCGCGAATCGGAGTTCGGCGGACTGTGTCTCGGGGTCCAGGTCCGCCCAGCCTGCGCGGAGGACCCGCCGTCGCTCGGCAAGAGCTTTCACGAGCTGGGCGGCGACTTCGTCGAACGCGCCCTCGGCCTCCTCCAGCGCCTCGCGCGGGCTGTCCGCGAAGGTGTTGACGGCATGCCCGAGGCGGCGCACGATCTCGTCCCGTCCGTCCGGGAGGAACAGCGGCTCCGGGCCCGCGGCACGGCGCCCGACGGTGCCCGAGGGCCGGTCCGCGGGCTGCTGGGCGCGTGTCTGGTCGTACATCGTCGTGTGTCCCGCTTCCGTGGGGGATGGGGCACCGCCCGAAGACGCCGTTCGCCTTCTCGACGGCCTGTCGCAGGCTTCCGGAGTCCCGATCGGCCCTGCCCTTCCCAGCCCTGCGCCGTTCTGCCAGTCAACGTCCGGCGACGATACGTGTCAACGTGACGGCCGCCCCGGCGCACTCTGTTGCGCACTCTGTCGGAGGGGGCTGGTCAGCCGTATTCGGGTCTTTCCCGACGCGGGGGAGCACGGTGGGGCAGCAAGGGTGCGCCGTGCCCACCCCAGAAGTTCGTCTCCGGCACACCACCTCCCCCAGGGGCAGCCCGTGCCCCCGGCCGCACCCCCGCCCCAGCGGCCTCACCGAGGGCTGGAGTCGTCCCTTCCTCCCTGCCGGCAAGGCCGACGCCGATCCGGGGCGCTGCCCCTCACGCCTGACGTCAACCACTCATTAACGCAAGGCAGTTGGCATGATCAGTCATGACCACGGCACTGCAGCCCCCACTTCCCTCCCACCCCACCCTGCTGCAGGATCTCGTGGACGTACCCGTTCGCGCGGACGGCCAGGAGGTGGACGAGCCGCTCATGACGGCTGCTCCCCTGGTGATGTCACCGCTCCTGCCTGCGGAACCGGATCGTGTTGCCGCGCGTGGGCAGGGCGGGGCGGTGCCTCCTCGCTGCTGCCCGACGACCTGCCGCCCCGACGTGAGCGTCCCGGCGTCGAAGTCCAGGTCCTGGAAGGGGCTTCGGCGGCGGTCGCCTACAGCCACAGGGGCAGGCCGGCCGACCTCGCCGCGGAACGACAAGCTGCGGGCTCGGATCCGCGAACGCTCGCGATGGCTGCCACGAAACCCCAGACCAGCGGAGTGTGTCGGCGCACGCGGCCGACGGCTCCGTGGCACCCACCGTCCGTGGCACCCACCGACCGCCCGTGCCCTCCGCGTGCCCGATCTTCACGTGCAAGACAGAACGGAGACGGGCGAAAATCCTCCGGCAAATACATAAACCCCAGGCCGCTGACCTGGGGTTTCAAATGGAGCGGGTGACGAGAATCGAACTCGCGCTCTCAGCTTGGGAAGCTGATGTTCTACCATTAAACTACACCCGCGTAAGACGCCGGTCGGAGCCGGTGTCGGAACGCATCGTCACCTTACCTCATCCCGGGCCCCAGGCGCTGAAGCCGTGGGGTCCGAGTGCGTTTGCGGGGGGTGACGGGGCTGCGTGGGGCGGGAGTTGGGGCGTACGGTGGTGGGGTGCGTGAGGGTCGGGGGGAGGTCGGAGTGCCCCCTGGAGAGTCGTTCCTTTGATCCCGTAATGTGGCATTTGTCGTCTGGTGAGCAGTAGCCAGACGAGGCTCTTGGGGAAGGGACTCTAGGACTTGATGGAGCGCACCGTCGTCCGTTGTGCCGATGGGCACGTGTTCAGCACCGCTTCGTTCCCGATGCAGCAGGCCGAGCGCCTCGGCCCCGGCCGGCTGGTTCGGTGTCCACGCTGTGCCCGGCTCCGCAGTGTGGTGCCGGTCAGCCTTGAGAAGCGGTAGAAGCAGGTACAAAGCAGGTAGAAGCAGTAGGAGCGGCAGAAGCAGTACGGCCGTACAGCAGTAGAGGCGGTAGTCGCTGGCGTGCGGGACGGCGTGGTTGTCGTCGGCCCGTGCGCCTTGCGTATCCTCGGGGCGTGCTTCTCTCAGACAAGGACATCCGGGCCGAGATCGACGCCGGGCGGGTGGTGATCGATCCCTACGACGCATCCATGGTGCAGCCGTCGAGTGTCGACGTACGGCTGGACCGTTATTTCCGGGTGTTCGAGAACCACCGGTACCCGCACATCGACCCCTCCGTCGAGCAGACGGATCTGACGCGGCTCGTGGAGCCGGAGGGGGACGAGCCGTTCATCCTCCACCCCGGGGAGTTCGTCCTCGCCAGTACGTACGAGGTCATCACGCTCCCCGACGATCTTGCGTCGAGGCTCGAGGGCAAGAGTTCCCTCGGGCGGCTCGGGCTGGTCACCCACTCCACCGCCGGGTTCATCGACCCGGGGTTCTCCGGGCACGTGACCCTCGAGCTGTCCAACCTCGCCACCCTGCCCATCAAGTTGTGGCCCGGCATGAAGATCGGGCAGCTGTGCATGTTCCGTCTCAGCTCGCCGGCCGAGTTCCCGTACGGCAGCGAGCGGTACGGCTCCCGCTACCAGGGGCAGCGCGGGCCCACCGCCTCCCGCTCCTACCTCAACTTCCATCGGACGCAGGTGTGAGGGCGGCACGGGCATGAGCGTGAGTGACGTGCGGGAGAATCTGACCTACGAGCGCTTCGGCGCCGCCGTGCGCGAGCTCGCGCAGGCCATCGCCGACGACGGGTACGAGCCCGACATCGTGCTCAGCATCGCTCGTGGCGGCGTCTTCGTCGCCGGCGGGCTCGCCTACGCCCTCGACTGCAAGAACCTCCACCTCGTGAACGTGGAGTTCTACACGGGTGTGGGCACCACGCTCGAGATGCCGGTCATGCTCGCTCCCGTTCCCAACGTCATCGACTTCTCCGACAAGAAGGTCCTCATCACCGACGACGTCGCCGACACGGGCAGGACGCTGAAGCTCGTACGGGACTTCTGCCTCGACACCGTCGCCGAGGTGCGGTCGGCCGTCATCTACGAGAAGTCGCAGTCACTCGTGAAATGCGAGTACGTGTGGAAGCGGACCGACGACTGGATCAACTTCCCGTGGAGTGTCCTGCCCCCCGTGCACAGGTCGGGAGAGGCGCCCAAGGAGAACAAGGAAGCGGTCTGACCGCTGCCGTTGTTTCGGCTGCCGTTGTTTCGGGTCGCTGTTGAACTTCGCGGCCGACCAGAAGTAGCCGAGCACCGCGAGACCCAGGCACCAGGCGGTGGCGAGCCAGCCGTTGAACTCGGCGATCGGCCGGAACCAGCCCGGCATCGCGTCGACGGGGACGAACGTACTGGAGATCAGCGGCAGGAAGATCAGCGGCAGTGCGTTGTTGCCGGCGGCCTCGGCGTCGCCTTACGACTTGCGCAGGTCGGTGGCGGAGACGGCGGCCGGCGCGTGACCGTCGGTCTGCCTGAACGTGGGCATGACAGACGAAGCTCATGGAGCCCTCCGATCGAAGGCTGAAGTGGGTGAAGGATGGGGCCGGTTGAGGGTCGGCCCGGTTGAAGGCGTGGCGCTCAGGCCTTGGCGCGCAGGACGTCGATGTTGCCCCAGTTGGTCCGTGCGCGGACCATGACGGTGTCCTCGGTCTGCTCCGGGGCCTCGGACGCGCTGAGCCGGTTGCGCACCTGCCCGCGGTTGGAGTTGACGTCTAGCCAGGCGGCGGTGCCCTCGCGGATGCCGATCGCGCCAAGTGGCACCGATTGGCTCCGGATGGCCCCGTCCGGCGTCGGGTGATGCCTGCCATGTGGTGCCACGTGACGCCATGCGGTGCCATGAGTAAGGGCCCCCGGCCAATGTGCCGGGGGCCCGTCTCGTCGTACTGCGCAAGGCGGCTAGAACGTGCCCAGTTTCACGATCGACAGCAGGGCGATCAGCTGGATCGCCGAGGCGCCCAGGGCCTTCGGCCACGGGAGGTCGTGGGAGCGGGAGACCATCATCGTCAGCAGGGCGCCGGCCGCCACCCAGGTCGCCCAGCCCAGGGCCTGGACGAACGTCGCGTCGCCGCCGAAGAACATGGCGAAGACCAGGCGGGGGGCGTCCGTCAGCGACATGATCAGCATCGAGAGGCCGACCGTGGGCTGCCAGGCGCCGTCGCCGCCGAGCTGGCGGGCCAGGGTGTGGGTGACCACGCCCAGGATGAAGGAGGACAGCACCATCGCCACGGCGGTCGTCAGGACGATCGGGACGGCGTTGGCGAGGGTGGCGCTGATCGCGTCCGAGCGGGCGCCGTCGAAGCCGAAGACCGCGAGCAGGCCGTAGAGGAACGTCACGATGAGGGCCGGGCCCCACATCGTGTAGTCGCGCATCTGCAGGAAGGTCTGGGTGGGGGACAGGATGATGCCCCTCAGCAGGTCCTTCCAGTGGAGGCGCGGCCCGACCGGGCCCGCCGGGGCCGAGCCGGCGCGGTAGGTGCCGCCCTGGTTGTACGGGTCCTCGCCGACCGAGAACGCCTGGGTGTGGCCCGGGTTGTTGGCCGCGTACGGGTCCGGGTTGCCCTGCGGTGCGTATCCGCCGCCGTCGCCGAAGTACTCCGGCTCGTCCTGGCCGCCGTATCCGCCGCCGTACGGCTGCTGCCCCTGGTACGGGTACGGCTGCTGCGGCGCCTGCGGGTAGCCGTACGACTGTCCCTGCGGCGCCTGCTGCCCGTGCGGGGGGTGTTGCGGTCGCGTTTGCGGAGCGCCGTTGTTCCGGCCGCCCCGTCCGATCCTGAATCCAGCCACGCCTTCGAACGTACCTGGTCCCGGAGAGTGACGTGCCGGGCCCGGCGGTTCGGGCCCGGCTTTGCGGCCGACCTGTGACATCCCCTAGGGGGACGCCACGGCGGCCCCTAGGGTGTCAGCCTGCGAATACGTTGCCGAAGTAGGCGAGGCCCGAAGGGCCGCCCAGCGTCGTGCTCGAGAACGACTTGGCGCCGGTGGCCGTGATGCCCGAGGACGTGGACTTCAGCAGCCAGACCGCACCCGCGCCGCCGTTCTCGCCGCGGGCGCCCGCGAGGAGTTCCGCGCGGCCGTCGTTGTTGCTGTCCGTCAGGAAGACCGAGTCGGCGAAGTAGTCGTACGACTCCGCGCTGCCGGGGACGCCCGCCGTGTCCTGGGAGAAGGACTTGGCGCCGGTGCCCGTCAGGCCGCTCGCCGAGCCGCGCAGGACGACGACCGTGCCCGCGTCCTTCTTGGCGCCCAGCGCCTCCTCGGGGGTGCCGATCGCGATGTCCGCGTAGCCGTCGCCGTTGGTGTCGCCTGCCGACAGCGCCCAGCCGAAGGCGTCGCCCTTCTCGGCCGTACCGGGAACGCCCGCCGTGTCCTGCGTGATGCGGACCGGGGTGCGGGTGGACAGGCCGCCGGAGGCGCCGTACGTCACCGTCACCGCGCCGCCGAGGCCGCCGTTCGGCTCGGTGGTCGACTTCTCCATGAAGTTGCCGGTGACGATGTCGCCGTGGCCGTCCTTGTCGACGTCGGCGATGACGGCGTCGTAGCCGCCCGCGAGCTTCTTGCCCACCTTGACGGTGCTCGTCGCGTCGCCGGTGTAGAGGACGCTGCGGGTGCGGTAGTCGCCGGTGCTGGTCTCCTCCTGGCCCATGACGAGGAGGTCCGTCCTCCCGTCGCCGTTGACCTCGCCCGCGACCAGCTTGTCGGCATAGATCGTCGTCTGGTCGATCGTGTCGACGCCGACGAGTGAAGTCGCCTTTCCGGTACGGGAGATGGGGCCGCGGAAGATGTTCAGGGACGGCGTGGAGTTGTTGCCGGCGGCCAGGTCGGTGTGGCCGTCGCCGTCGAAGTCGCCGGCGGCCAGGGCCCAGCCCAGCTCGTTGCGGTACTGCGGCAGCGGAGAGGAGATGTCCGTACCGGACTTGATGCCGCTCGCGCCGCCCCACAGCACGGTCAGCACGCCGTAGGAGTCGGTCGAGCCGATCTTCTCGCCGTGCACGCCGACCACGATGTCCGTGTAGCCGTCGCCGTCCATGTCCCCGGTGGTCAGGCGGTCGCCGAAGTTGTCGGACGACTCCGGGGTGCCGGGGATGCCGTCGGTGGCCTGGCTGATGATCTGGCGCTTGGTGATGTCGAGGCCGCTCGCGGTGCCGTAGACGACGGCGACGTAGCCCGCGCCGGACTTGCCGGAGACCTTCGCTATCGGCGCGGCGATGGCGACGTCGCGGTAGCCGTCGCCGTTGAAGTCGCCGGACAGGCCCGAGGGCGCGGCGGAGGCGGTGGCGGCGGGCAGGGCGGTGAGCAGGCCGGTGGTCAGGGTCGCTGCCACCAGCAGAGTGCGCTTGCGCATGGGTTCCTTCGGGGTGTCTGGAGGCGAGGAGGGGTCAGCCGGCCAGGACCGAGCCGTAGTTGGGGCTGCCCGCGGTGGAGACTCCGGTGGCCGACGGGCCGAAGCTCGTCGCGGCGCCCGTCGTCGCGCCGGGCAGGGACCAGACCGCGCCGTCGCCGGAGTTCTCGCCCGGCGCCGCGATCGTGAGGCCGTTGGCCCCGGTCAGCAGGACGCGGGCGCCGAACCGGTCGCCCTTCTCCGAACTGCCGGGCACGCCCGCGGTGTTCTGCGTGAAGGTCTTGCCGCCGGTGGTCTTCAGGCCGGAGGCCGATCCGTACAGGAGGGTGACCGCGCCCGTGCCGGAGTCCTCGCCGGGCGCGCCGATCGCGAGGTCGGCGTAGCCGTCTCCGTTGACGTCGGCGAGCGAGACGCCGGAGCCGAAGGCGTCGCCGGTCTCGGAAGTGCCGGGCACCCCCACCGTGTCCTGGGTGACGGTGAACGGCGCGCGGGAGGTGTCGGCGCCGTCCGGGCCGCCGTAGCGGATGGTGACCCTGCCGCCCTTGGCGCCCGCCGGGTCGGCGGAGGTCTCGCGGTGGTTGCCGACCGCGACGTCCGCGTAGCCGTCGCCGTCGATGTCGCCGACCGAGGAGACATAGCCGCTGGGCATGGTCACCAGCCAGTCGTTGAAGTTGCCGATGCTGCCGTCCACCAGGGTGGTGACCGCGTCGTCGGTGCCCTGCTCGCGCCCGTGCGCGACCAGGCCGTCGAAGCCGCGGCCGGTGACGTCGCCGGTGGAGAGGTACTCGATGCCGTACGACTCCGAGTACGGGCGGGAGAGGTACGAGAAGGAGCCGCCGTTGCCGCCGTTGAAGGCGCCGGTCCTGGTGAAGGGGCCGGAGACGAAGTTGAGGCCGAAGGTGCCGGTCGAGCCCGTGGCGACCTCGGGCATCCCGTCGCCGGTGAAGTCGCCCGCGGCCACCGCCTTGCCGTAGCGGTCGTTGTCCCGGTCGTTGTGGTTGACGAGCGTACGGGCGCCGGACAGGCCGGACTTGGCGCCCCAGACGATGACGATCGTGCCGTCGTTGGTGTCGCCGTTCACGTCCTCGCCGGGGGCGCCGACGACGAGGTCGGCATAGCCGTCCCGGTCCAGGTCGGTGGAGGCGAGGGAGGAGCCGAAGGCGTCGTCGGTCTCGGCGGTGCCGGGGATGCCGGAGGTGTTCTGCGTGATCAGCGTGTGCGTCGAGCTCTTGAGGCCGGACGCGCTGCCGTACACGACCGACACGGCGCCCGCCTTCGCCTTGCCGGCGACCGTGGCGGCGGGCGCGCCGATGGCGAGGTCCGTCCGGCCGTCGCCGTTGAAGTCGTACGGCTTCGCGGGCGTCGCCGCCTGCGCGGCGGGGGAGGCCAGGGCGAGCGGGGTGAGGGATGCCGCGAGCAGGACGGCCAGCCGGCGGTAGGTCACTGGGCGATCACCCAGCCGAAGGAGGCGTCGCCCTTGAGGGAGACGTCGCGGGCCGTGAAGGACTTGGCGCCCGTGGTGGTCAGGCCGGAGGCGGTGCCGCGCAGGACGGTGACCGCGCCGTAGTTGTTCTCGTATCCGGAGCCGACGACCAGATCGGCCTTGCCGTTCTTGTCGAGGTCGACCAGGCGGACCGACATGCCGAACTCGTCGTTCGTCTCGCTGCTGCCGGGGACACCCGTGGTGTTCTGCGTGTACGACTTGGCGCCCGAGCCCGTCAGGCCGGTGGCGGAGCCGAACAGGACGGTCACCGAACCCGAGTCCTTGGCCGAGCCGTTGTCCTCGTCGAAGGCGCCCACCGCGACGTCGGCGTACTTGTCTCCGTTGATGTCGCCGACGGCCAGTGAGAAGCCGAATCGGTCGTCGGTCTCGCCCGCGCCGGGCACGCCCGCCGTGTCCTGGTTGATGACGGTCGGCGCCTGTGCCGGATCGGGGCCGTTCGGGCCGCCGTACCAGACGCTGATCTGGCCGCCCTTGTGGCCGGTCGTCTTGTCGCTGCGCGGGTCCTCGTGGTCGCCGAGGACGAGGTCGCCGTAGCCGTCGCCGTTGATGTCGCCGATCACGCCCTGGTGGCCGTCGGCGGCCGTCAGTTCGGTGCCGACGTAGTCCGACTCGGGGTGGGAGTCGTAACCCTCGGGGTCGTAGCTCAGGTACTCGATGACGCCGCCGTGGTCGCCGCTGACCGTGTACGGATACACGCGCTCGGCCGCGCCGTCGCCGTCCAGGTCGCCCGCGATCACCTCGTACGTGGTGCCGACCTCGTACACGTCGGTCAGGCCGGCGGGTTTGCCGGTGCGGGCGAACGGGCCCCGGTACAGGCCGGTCTTGGTCTGGCCGGTGACGGTGACGTCCGTCTTGCCGTCGCCGTTGAAGTCGCCGGTCGCGATGCCGGAGGAGTAGCCGCCCCACTCGGTGAGGCCGGAGGGGGAGGGCAGGGAAGAGCCGCCGGAGAGGCCGGACTTGGAGCCCCACAGAACCGTGGCGGCACCGACGCTGTCGCGGTCGCCGATGCTCTCGCTGGGAGCGCCGACGACGAGGTCCGAGTAACCGTCGCCGTCCAGGTCGCCGGCTGCCAGGCTGCCGCCGAAGTTGTCGCCCTCCTCGGCGGTGCCGGGGACGCCGGTGGAGTTCTGGGTGATCACGGTCTTCCTCGCGGCCGAGACGCCGGAGGACGAGCCGTACAGGACGACGACGGCGCCGGCGTACCGCACCGAGCCGACGGTGGCGGTCGAGGCGCTGATCGCGACGTCGCGGTAGCCGTCGCCGTTGAAGTCGCCGGACAGACCGGAGGGCGCGGCGGAGGCGGTGGCGGCGGGCAGGGCGGTGAGCAGGCCGGTGGTGAGCGTCGCGGCCAGCAGGAGGGTGCGCTTGCGCAAGGCGGGGGCTCCGGGGAGAAGGGATCGGAGAGAAGAGGGAGGAGGAGCCGGGCCCGAGGGTGAGGGCCCGGCTCCGGTAACGGGGCGGTCAGTCGGCGAAGTTGGCGCCGAAGTACGGCGTTCCCGTCGTGGAGACGCCCGAGGTGCTCGGGGAGACGGTGCGGGAGCCGGTGGTGGTGATCGCGGTGCCGTTGGAGGGCAGGTAGGTCACCGCACCGTTGCCCGCGTTCTCGGCGGAGCCGACGGTCAGGTCGGCGCGGCCGTCGCCGTTGACGTCGTCGAGCTTGACGTCGAGGCCGAACTCGTCGCCGTCCTCGTCGTTGCCCGGTACGCCCGCGGTGGACTGGGCGAAGGACTGGGCGCCGGTGGTGGTGTCCAGGCCGCTCGCCGTGCCGTAGAGGACGGTGACCGCGCCGGTGTCGGTGGCGCTGCCGATGTTCTCGCCGGAGACGCCGATCGCGAGGTCGAGGAAGCCGTCGCCGTTGATGTCGCCGAGGTCCAGCTCGGAGCCGAACCAGTCGTTGTTCTCGGAGGTGCCGGGGACGTTGCCGGTGTCCTGGGTGATGCCGGTGGACCCGCTGGGGCCGCCGGCGGAGCCGTAGGTGACCCAGACCTTGCCGCCCTTGGCGGAGTCGGGGATCGAGGTGCCGTCGCCCGTGGTGGCGTTCCAGTAGGCGCCGCTGACGATGTCGCCGTAGCCGTCGTCGTCGATGTCGCCGATCGCGGTGATCACACCGGGCTTGAGCGCCTGGGCGGAGGCGACGCTCAGGCCGCTCGCGGTGCCGGGGATGTAGTAGTTGCGGTTCCAGCCGTAGTCGGTGTTCGTCTCGAAGCCGTCGACGACCAGGTCGGTGCGCTTGTCGCCGTTGACGTCGCCCGCGGTCAGGTTCAGCGGGCCGTTGGCGTCGCCGCCGCTCTGGATGGGGGGCTTGATCGTGTAGCGGCCGCCGGCCGTGCCGGACGTGGTGAAGCCGCCCTTGTAGACGTAGATGGTGGAGGCGGAGCTGCCGACGGCCAGGTCGGCCTTGCCGTCGCCGTCGAAGTCGCCGGCGGCGAGGTTCTTGCCCCAGTAGTCGTGGCTGGAGGGGGCAGGGTCGGCGATGCCGACGCCCTTGCCGGTGATGCCGGAGGCGGAGCCCCACAGAATGGCGAGGCCGCCGCCGTCGGTGTCGCTGCCGACGTCCTCGCCGGGGGAGCCGACCGCGAGGTCGTCGTAGCCGTCGCCGTTGAAGTCGGCGTACGCGGTCTCCGCGCCGAAGACGTCGCCGGTCTCGGCGGTGCCGGGGTTGCCGGTGGTGTTCTGGCTGACGGTGGAGCGCTTGGCGGAGGAGACGCCGGTGGCCGTGCCGTAGAGGACGACCACCTGGCCGGCGTTCTTCTTGCCGTTCACATAGGCACCGGAGGCCGAGAAGGCCACGTCGCCGATTCCGTCGCCGTTGAAGTCGGCCTGCGGGACGTGCGTGGAGTCCGCGGCCGTGGCCGTCCCGGCCGTGAAGGTGAGCAGACCGCCCGTCAGAGCGGCGGCGGCGGCCGTCGCGAGGGCGAGTCGCAGAGGCTTGTGCATGCGGGTTTCTCCTGCGGCATGCGGGGGATGCCTGGCGGGCATCCACAGTCGATGGGGTGCGTGCCGACCCGCGTTCACCGGGAGTTGTCCTCGGTTTCACGGGCCGGTCGGCGATCAGGAGACCTGTTCCGGGGCGTAAGGGTTGTACGTGAGTTCGGTAAATTTTTGAATCGTTCCGATTCGCCTGTGACGGTCAGCCGACCAGGAACTCCGACGTCGAGAAGGTGACGGCGGGCTCGTCCGCGACCAGCCCCTTCTTCGCCCCTGCATAGACGGCGACGGTGTCCTTCGTCTCTCCCCGGTACGTCCGCACCGCGAGGTCGGCCCGCCCGTCCCCGTCGAAGTCGCCCGCCGTCAGCACCCGGGTGGTGCCGCGGGCCGGTGGCTCGACGGTGACCATTCCCGCCTTCGACAGACCTGTCGTACGACCCCGGAACACACGCAACTGCGAGCCGCTGGAGACGAGTTCGCTCAGCCCGTCGCCGTCGAAGTCGGCGGCGTCGAGCATCGAGCCGGGAGAGGGGAGCGTGGCGCGGGTCGGGGTGGGGAGGTCGTAGCGCAGGGACGTTTCGCCCATCGCGCCGACCGCCGCGTCGAGGGTGCGGCCCTTCCCGAAGCGGCCGAGGGCGATGTCGATGCCCTCGGGGAGGACAACGCCGGTGCGGGTGGGGCCGGTCGGGCCGCCGAGGACGACGGACGCCTTGCTCGTGCCCTGGGTCGTACGGACCACGAGGTCGTCGTAGCCGTCGCGGTTCACGTCGGCGGCGGACCCGGCCGGGAACTCGCCGGTGGAGGGGATCGGAGCGCCGGCCGCGCGAGGGCGGCCCTTGCGGCTGAACGGGCCGCGCAGATAGCTCAGTCGGCCGCCGGAGGCATGCAGGACCAGGTCCTCTCCCCCGTCCCCGTCGAAGTCGCCGCAGACCGGCTGGTCGGGCCAGTCGTTGCCGAAGCGGGCGGCGGCGGGGACGGTGAGGGTGACCGCGTGGGTGAGTCCGGCGGGCGAGCCGAACAGGATCTGGAGGGGGACCGGGGGCCGGCCCTGGCCGTCGTAGGGCGGGTCGGTGGAGACGATCAGGTCGGTGAAGCCGTCCCCGTCGAGGTCGCAGCTTGCCTCCGCGTCGAAGACGGCGGGGAGTTGGCCCTTGGTACGTGCGGCGTACTTGGCGGGGCTGAGCAACTGCCGGGCGCCCGGGGTGAGTCCGTGCGCGCTGCCGTAGACGACACCGATGCCCGCGTCGTCGGTGTGCCTCTGCGCCTTCACGAGGGCGTCGAGCACGAGGTCGCGGTGGCCGTCGCCGTTGAAGTCCTCGGCGGTGCTGCTGCCCTTGCCACGGGGTATCGGGAGCCGGGCCGGGGCGTCGGCGATCCGTACGGGGGTGTGGTGAGCTGCCTTCGCGTCGGTGCCGGGGCCGCAGGCGGCGAGGAGCAGGGTGCTGCAGAGGGCCGCCGTACAGATCCCACCTCTTCGCACGCGCACCGCTCACCTCGTCAGCACCGTCGACAACGCCTGGGCAATGATGCACGCGTTCGAGATGGGGCGACAGTCCGGCGGCAAGGAGGACCCTGTGCACTTGCGCAATGTCACACCGCACGACATCGGGGCGTACGGACGCATGAGGTGCGATCCGGCCATGATGACGATGACCGACCGGAGCGGGCAGGTGGGGCCGATAGTGGAGGTATGAACACGGACGGAAGGAACATTCTGGCCCGGGGGCGCGTCGCGACCCGGTTGCCTGCTCAGGATCTGGAGCGGGCGCGGCGGTTCTACTCCGAGACGCTCGGTCTCGATCCCGTCGACGAACGGCCCGGCGGGCTGCAGTACCGCTGCGGGGGAGTGGACTTCGTGGTGTTCCGGTCGACGGGAGCCTCTCCCGGCACCTTCACGCAGATGGCCTTCGAGGTCGACGACATCGAGGCCGTGGTGGCTCAACTCAAGGCCCACGGCGTCGCGTTCGAGGAGGTCGACGCGCCCGGCTTCCGTACGGAGGGCGGGATCGCCGAGATCGAGGGCAACTACCCGAGCAAGGGTGCACGGGGCGAGCGCGGAGCCTGGTTCCGGGACAGTGAGGGGAATCTGCTGGGGGTCGGACAGCCGGTGTTCTGAACGCCGACGCCCCCAGGTCCGCGTGGGACCTGGGGGCGTCGGGACGGGCGTAGAAGCTACTTCACCGGCTCCGGCTCCGGGGCGCTCTCCGTCTCCTCCTCGCCGGCCGGGTCGACCGGGGTCTTCACCGACTCCAGCAGGAGCTGGGCGACGTCCACCACCTGGATGGACTCCTTCGCCTTGCCGTCGTTCTTCTTGCCGTTGACCGAGTCGGTCAGCATGACCAGGCAGAACGGGCAGGCGGTGGAGACGATGTCCGGGTTGAGCGAAAGAGCCTCGTCGACGCGCTCGTTGTTGATGCGCTTGCCGATCCGCTCCTCCATCCACATCCGCGCGCCGCCGGCGCCGCAGCAGAAGCCGCGCTCCTTGTGGCGGTGCATCTCCTCGTTGCGCAGGCCCGGGACGCCCGCGATGATCTCGCGCGGCGGCGTGTAGATCTTGTTGTGGCGGCCCAGGTAGCACGGGTCGTGGTAGGTGATGATGCCCTCGACCGGGGTGACCGGGACCAGCTTGCCCTCGTCCACCAGGTGCTGCAGCAGCTGGGTGTGGTGGATGACCTCGTAGTCGCCGCCGAGCTGCGGGTACTCGTTGCCGATGGTGTTGAGGCAGTGCGGGCAGGTGGCGACGATCTTCTTCGCCGACTTCGGCTTCGCGGACTCCGGCACGACCTTGCCGTCGTCGTCCAGCTCCTCGCCGAACGCCATGTTCAGCGCCATGACGTTCTCCATGCCGAGCTCCTGGAAGAGGGGCTCGTTGCCCAGGCGGCGGGCGGAGTCGCCGGTGCACTTCTCGTCGCCGCCCATGATCGCGAACTTGACGCCCGCGATGTGCAGCAGCTCGGCGAAGGCCTTGGTGGTCTTCTTGGCGCGGTCCTCCAGGGAGCCGGCGCAGCCGACCCAGTAGAGGTACTCGACCTCGGTGAGGTCCTCGATGTCCTGGCCGACGACCGGGACCTCGAACTCGACCTCCTTGAGCCACTCCAGGCGCTGCTTCTTGGCCAGGCCCCAGGGGTTGCCCTTCTTCTCCAGGTTCTTGAGCATCGTGCCCGCCTCGGACGGGAATGCGGACTCGATCATCACCTGGTAGCGGCGCATGTCGACGATGTGGTCGATGTGCTCGATGTCGACCGGGCACTGCTCGACGCAGGCGCCGCAGGTGGTGCAGGACCACAGCACGTCCGGGTCGATGACGCCGTTCTCCTCGGCGGTGCCGATCAGCGGCCGCTCGGCCTCCGCGAGAGCCGCGGCCGGGACGTCCCCCAGCTGCTCCTCGGAGGCCTTCTCCTCACCCTCCATGGACTTGCCGCCACCCGCGAGCAGGTACGGCGCCTTGGCGTGCGCGTGGTCGCGCAGCGACATGATCAGCAGCTTGGGGGAGAGCGGCTTGCCGGTGTTCCAGGCCGGGCACTGCGACTGGCAGCGGCCGCACTCGGTGCAGGTGGAGAAGTCCAGCAGGCCCTTCCAGGAGAACTGCTCGACCTGGGAGACACCGAACACGTCGTCGTCACCGGGGTCGGTGAAGTCGATCGGCTTGCCGCCCGACGTCATGGGCTGCAGAGCGCCCAGGGCCGTACCGCCGTCGGACTCACGCTTGAACCAGATGTTCGGGAAGCCCAGGAAGCGGTGCCAGGCCACACCCATGTTGGTGTTCAGCGAGACCACGATCATCCAGATGAACGAGGTGCTGATCTTGATCATCGCGACCAGGTAGATCAGGTTCTGCAGCGCGGTCACGCTCAGGCCCTTGAAGGCCACCACCAGCGGGTACGAGGCGAAGTACGAGGCCTCGTAGCCGTCCACGTGGTGGATCGCACCCTCCAGGCCGCGCAGCACGTAGATCGCGAGGCCGATGGTGAGGATGACGTACTCGACGAAGTACGCCTGACCCGCCTTGGAGCCCGCGAAGCGGGACTTGCGGCCGGGGCGCGAGGGCAGGTTCGACAGACGGATCGCGATGAGTACGACGATGCCGAGCACCGTCATCACACCGATGAACTCGGTGTACATCTCCAGCGGCAGCCAGTCGCCGACGATCGGCAGCGTCCAGTCGGCCTGGAAGAGCTGGCCGAAGGCCTGCGCCAGGGTCGGCGGCAGCGTCAGGAAGCCGACCGCCACGAACCAGTGGGCGAAGCCCACGATCCCCCAGCGGTTCATCCGCGTGTGGCCGAGGAACTCCCGAACCAGCGTCACGCTGCGCGAGTAGGGGTTGTCTGTCCGGCTCCCGGCGGGCACGGGCTGGCCCAGCTTGAAGTACCGGACGAACTGGCCGATGGCGCGTGCGAGCAGGGCAACGCCGACCACGGTCAGGACCAGCGACACGATGATCGCGGCGAGTTGCATTGGGGGCTCCTCGGGCCTGCGAGGGGTTTCTTTCGAGGACGGGCCTCGACATTACTAAGCGGTAACTTATGCAGTCCGTCTGAGACTACCCCCATCTTCCATCGCACTGTAGCCAGGCGTGCAGTGATCTGGATCGCTGAGGGTTGCCTTAAGATCTGAACGTGTTATTCGTACCAAATTGGTACATTCGCGCCTAACTTAGATCCGTGCTCTACGGGATCGCCGCCGCCACCACCGCCCTGCTGCTCGCCGCCGTGCTCACCGCGCTGCTCCGGGTCCCCGCCCTGCGCCTCGGTATCGCCGACCGGCGGCGGCAGCGGCCGGTGCCGCTGTTCGGGGGTGTCGCGGTGGTGCTCGCCACCTGTGCGGTCGCGGTGACCGTCGACCGGACCGGCGTCGCGCCCCTCGGGTCCGGGGTCGGGGAACTGCTCGTCGCGGGCGGTGGCGTGGCCGCGATCGGGCTGATCGCGGATGTGCGGCGGATCAAGACGCGGGTCGTCGTCATCGGTACGACCATTGCGGCGGCGTACGTCGTGCCGTACGACGAGACCGGACTGCCCGCCGGACTGCTGGCCGTCTGCTGGATCGTCTTCGTCACCGTCGGGTTCAAGGCGCTCGACCACGCCGACGGGCTCGCGGGGACCGTCGGCGTGGTCACCGCCTTCGGGGTCGGTGCCTGTGCGGCGGCCGAGGTGATGGACGGGCTCGCGGTGCTGCTGAGCGTGCTGGCCGCCGCGCTGACCGGGTTCCTCATGCACAACTGGCCGCCCGCGCGCGTGGGGCTCGGCGCGTGCGGGTCGCTGTTCACCGGGTTTCTGCTCGCCGCCTCCGCCGTGTACACGCGGGCCGGGTACGGGCTCGCCCCCAGCGCCGGTGTGCTGTTCGCGCTCACCGCCGTGGCGAGCGCCGACGTGCTTCTCGTCGTCCTGTCGCGGCGGCTGGCCGGGCGGGGGCTGCTGCGCGGCGGGCCGGACCATCTCGGGCACCGGCTGCGGCGGTTGGGGCTCACCCCGCAGGGGGCGACCGTGCTGCTCGGCATCGGGGCGTTTGCGGGGGTGCTCGTCGGGGTGCTCGTGCACATGGGGTGGACCGCGGAGTCCGGGGTGTACTGGGTCGGGGCGGGGGCCCTCGTCGTCGTACTCATACTGCTGCGGATCCCTGTCTACGGGCTCCGGCGGCCGCCGGCCACGCAGACATCAACGCAGGTCAGAGGCCAGTTGCGTGTAAGGAACGGATAAGAGTTGAGTCCCCGCGACTCAGGTCTGTTGACCCATTGCCGGGCGTCGTGCACACTTGAGTCCGTTCCACTCAAGTCAGCTGGAGGAATTCACCATGGCACGTGCGGTCGGCATCGACCTGGGCACGACTAACTCCGTCGTCAGCGTTCTGGAGGGCGGCGAGCCCACCGTCATCACCAACGCCGAGGGTGCCAGGACCACGCCGTCCGTCGTCGCCTTCGCGAAGAACGGTGAGGTGCTGGTCGGCGAGGTCGCCAAGCGCCAGGCGGTCACGAACGTGGACCGGACCATCCGCTCCGTGAAGCGCCACATGGGCACGGACTGGAAGATCGAGCTCGACGGGAAGCAGTTCAACCCGCAGCAGATGAGCGCCTTCATCCTGCAGAAGCTGAAGCGCGACGCCGAGTCCTACCTGGGCGAGAAGGTCACGGACGCGGTCATCACCGTCCCGGCCTACTTCAACGACTCCGAGCGCCAGGCGACGAAGGAGGCCGGCGAGATCGCCGGTCTGAACGTCCTGCGCATCGTCAACGAGCCCACCGCGGCCGCGCTCGCGTACGGCCTCGACAAGGACGACCAGACGATCCTCGTCTTCGACCTCGGTGGCGGCACCTTCGACGTGTCCCTCCTGGAGATCGGTGACGGCGTCGTCGAGGTGAAGGCCACCAACGGTGACAACCACCTCGGTGGTGACGACTGGGACCAGCGCGTCGTCGACTACCTGGTCAAGCAGTTCCAGTCCGGTCACGGCGTGGACCTGAGCAAGGACAAGATGGCCCTCCAGCGCCTCCGTGAGGCTGCCGAGAAGGCCAAGATCGAGCTGTCGTCCTCGACCGAGACCTCGATCAACCTGCCCTACATCACCGCCTCCGCCGAGGGCCCGCTGCACCTGGACGAGAAGCTCACCCGGGCTCAGTTCCAGCAGCTGACGGCCGACCTGCTGGAGCGCTGCAAGACGCCGTTCCACAACGTCATCAAGGACGCCGGCATCTCGATCAACGAGATCGACCACGTCGTCCTGGTCGGTGGCTCCACCCGTATGCCCGCCGTCGCCGAGATCGTCAAGGAGCTCACCGGCGGCAAGGAGGCCAACAAGGGTGTGAACCCGGACGAGGTCGTCGCCATCGGCGCCTCGCTCCAGGCCGGTGTCCTCAAGGGTGAGGTCAAGGACGTCCTGCTCCTCGACGTGACCCCGCTGTCCCTCGGTATCGAGACCAAGGGCGGCATCATGACCAAGCTCATCGAGCGCAACACCACGATCCCGACGAAGCGCTCCGAGATCTTCACGACGGCCGAGGACAACCAGCCGTCCGTGCAGATCCAGGTCTACCAGGGCGAGCGCGAGATCGCGGCGTACAACAAGAAGCTCGGGATGTTCGAGCTGACCGGTCTGCCCCCGGCGCCCCGCGGCGTCCCGCAGATCGAGGTGTCCTTCGACATCGACGCCAACGGCATCATGCACGTGACCGCGAAGGACCTGGGCACGGGCAAGGAGCAGAAGATGACCGTCACCGGCGGCTCCTCGCTGCCGAAGGACGAGGTCGACCGCATGCGCCAGGAGGCCGAGCAGTACGCGGAGGAGGACCACCGCCGCCGCGAGGCCGCCGAGAGCCGCAACCAGGGCGAGCAGCTCGTCTACCAGACGGAGAAGTTCCTCAAGGACAACGAGGACAAGGTCCCCGGCGAGGTCAAGACCGAGGTCGAGGCCGCCGTCGAGGAGCTGAAGACCGCGCTCAAGGGCGAGGACACCGCCGAGATCCGCACCGCCACGGAGAAGGTCGCGGCCGTCTCCCAGAAGGTCGGCCAGGCCATGTACGCCGACGCCCAGTCCGCGCAGGCCGCGGGCGGCGAGTCCGCCGGCGCCGAGGCCCCGAAGGCCGACGACGACGTCGTCGACGCCGAGATCGTGGACGACGAGCGCAAGGACGGTGCCGCGTGACGGAGGAGACCCCGGGCTTCGAGGAGAAGCCCGACGTCCCCTCCGGCGCCACCCCCGATGACGCCGAGCCGCAGGCCGCCTCCCCCTCTTCGGGGGAGGGGGCGGCCCCGGCCGGGGACGCATCAGCGCAGATCGCAGGCCTGACGGCCCAGCTGGACCAGGTGCGCAAGGCGCTCGAGGAGCGCACCGCGGACCTCCAGCGGCTGCAGGCCGAGTTCCAGAACTACCGCCGCCGCGTGGAGCGGGACCGGATCACGGTCAAGGAGATCGCCATCGCGAACCTCCTCACCGAGCTCCTGCCCGTGCTCGACGACATCGGCCGCGCGCGGGAGCACGGCGAGTTCGTCGGCGGATTCAAGTCCGTCGGGGAGTCGCTGGAGACCGTCGCGGCGAAGATGGGTCTGCAGCAGTTCGGCAAGGAGGGCGAGCCCTTCGACCCGACGATCCACGAGGCCCTGATGCACAGCTACGCGCCGGACGTCACCGAGACGACGTGCGTGGCGATTCTGCAGCCCGGGTATCGCATCGGCGAGCGCACCATCCGCCCCGCGCGGGTGGCGGTCGCCGAACCCCAGCCCGGCGCCCAGACCGTCAAGGCCGAAGAAGCGACCGAGGCGGCCGACGACAAGGAGAGCGGTGGCCCGGACGAGGGCTGAGCTTGAACCGATGAGAAAGGAGGGGCGTCGAGGATGAGCACCAAGGACTTCATCGAGAAGGACTACTACAAGGTCCTCGGCGTCCCCAAGGACGCCACCGAGGCCGAGATCAAGAAGGCGTACCGGAAGCTCGCCCGCGAGTACCACCCGGACGCCAACAAGGGCAACGCCAAGGCCGAGGAGCGCTTCAAGGAGATCTCCGAGGCCAACGACATCCTCGGCGACCCCAAGAAGCGCAAGGAGTACGACGAGGCCCGCGCCCTCTTCGGCAACGGCGGCTTCCGCCCGGGTCCGGGCGCAGGCGGCGGCTCCTTCAACTTCGACCTGGGCGACCTCTTCGGAGGCGGCGCCCAGGGCGGCGGGGGTTCCGGGGGGAGCTTCGGCGGCGGACTCGGTGACGTCTTCGGGGGCCTGTTCAACCGGGGCAGCTCGGGCACCACGCGCGTGCAGCCCAGGCGCGGCCAGGACATCGACACCGAGGTCAGCCTCAGCTTCACCGAGGCGATCGAGGGGGCGACGGTCCCGCTGCGCATGTCCTCGCAGGCACCGTGCAAGGCCTGCTCCGGCACCGGCGACGCGAACGGCAACCCCAGGGTGTGCCCGACGTGCGTCGGCACCGGCCAGGTGGCGCGGGGTTCGGGCGGCGGCTTCTCGCTCACGGACCCCTGCCCGGACTGCAAGGGCCGCGGCCTGATCGCGGAGAACCCCTGCGAGGTCTGCAAGGGCTCGGGGCGTGCGAAGTCCTCCCGGACGATGCAGGTCCGTATCCCCGCGGGCGTCTCGGACGGGCAGCGCATCCGCCTGCGCGGCAAGGGCGCACCGGGCGAACGGGGCGGTCCGGCGGGCGACCTGTACGTCACGGTGCATGTGTCCGCGCACCCGGTGTTCGGACGCAAGGGCGACAACCTCACGGTGACGGTGCCGGTCACGTTCGCGGAGGCGGCGCTGGGCGGCGAGGTCAGGGTGCCCACCCTGGGCGGACCGCCGGTCACCCTGAAGCTGCCGCCGGGCACGCCCAACGGCCGCACCATGCGCGCCCGCGGCAAGGGCGCGGTCCGCAAGGACGGCACCCGCGGGGACCTCCTGGTCACCGTCGAGGTGAGTGTCCCGAAGGACGTGACGGGGAAGGCTCGTGACGCACTGGAGGCGTATCGCGAGGCGACCGCGGGCGAGGACCCGCGGGCGGAGCTGTTCCAGGCCGCGAAGGGAGCATGAGGGAGATGGACGGCCGTCGACGCAACCCGTACGAACTGACCGAGGAAACCCCGGTCTACGTCATCTCGGTGGCGGCCCAGCTCTCCGGCCTGCACCCGCAGACCCTGCGCCAGTACGACCGCCTCGGCCTGGTCTCCCCGGACCGCACGCCCGGCCGCGGCCGCCGCTACTCGGCCCGTGACATCGAACTGCTGCGCACGGTGCAGCAGTTGTCGCAGGACGAGGGCATCAACCTGGCCGGCATCAAGCGGATCATCGAACTGGAGAACCAGGTCGCCGCGCTCCAGCAGCGCGTCGCCGAACTCCAGGCGGCGGTCGAGGGCGCGGCGGCGGCGATGCAGCAGCGCGAGGCGGCGGTGCATGCGTCGTACCGCCGGGATCTGGTGCCTTATCAGGAGGTGCAGCAGACCAGTGCGCTGGTGGTCTGGCGGCCGAAGGGGCGGCAGACCGACTGACCCGCAGATGTGAGAAGGGGCCCGGAAGCTGAACTTCCGGGCCCCTTTCGCATGGTGCGGCCGCTCAGGGTGCCAGGACCGCGTAGTCGCCGCCGGGTGCCGACTCGGTGCCGTCTGCGTACCGGGCGGTCACCCAGTAGTAGTGGGTGGTGCCCTTGGCGGCGCCGGTGTCCTCGTAGGAGGTGTCCGTCGTGGCCGCCAGCTTCTCGTACGCCTTGGTGTCCGGGTTCCAGCGGTAGACCTGGTAGCCGGTGGCGTCGGTCACCGTGTTCCAGGACAGCGCGACGCCCGTCTCCCCGGTGCTCGCCGTCAGCCGGACCGGTGCGTCCTCGGGCGTCGCCACGCTCGGGGTCATGTCGAGCTCGGTGACGGAGACGGCGGTGACGCGCTCGTCGCTCCACTTGATGGCGGAGTTGCCCTCGTCGTCCACGGCGTCCATGAAGAAGCAGACCTCGTCGCCGTCCGGGAGGGTGCTGTACGTGAAGGTGGTGCGGGTGGGCGAGACGTAGTCCGACGCGGTGCCGTAGCAGACCTGTTCGCCGTCCTCGCCGTCGAGGAGCTCGCCCCAGTAGACCGTGTAGTACTTCAGGTCGGTGGCGGCGCTCTTGTCCCACTTCAGCTCGAAGCCGTACTCGGTCGGGGTGACGTCCAGGCCGGTGACGAGGGCCGGCGGGTCGTTGTCCCAGATCTTGCCGTACTGGGGCTCGGACCGGGCGGACTCGTTGCCCGCGGCGTCGACGGCCGAGACCTGGTAGTAGTACACGACGCTCTCGGCGGCCGAGGTGTCCAGGTAGGAGAGCTTGTCCGTGCTGCCGAGCCCGGTGTAGGTGCCGCTCCTGGACGCCGCCCGGTAGACGCGGTACGACACCGCGCCCTCGACCGCGTTCCAGCCGACCTCCAGCCCGCCCGTGCCGCCGGTCGGGGTCACCTCGCCCGTCGCCTTCACGATGGTGGGCACGCCCGGCGCCACCCGGTCGACGGTGGTCACGCCCTGGTCCGCCGTACCGGCCGACTCGTTGCCGACCCTGTCGTAGGCACGGATCTCGTAGTAGTACGTCTCGCCCGTCACCGGCAGGGTGGTGTCGGTGTACGACGTCGACGTGGTCGTCGCGAGGGGCTTGCTGTCGAAGGACGTGCCCTTGAGACGCCGGTAGACGCGGTAGCCGGCGAGGTCCATCTCCTTGTTCTTGGACCAGGTCGGCTTCGCCTTGCCCGTCACGGAGTCGTACGACACCGAAGTCCCGGTCGGTACAAGGGGCTTGACCTTGTCGGCGGTGGCCGACAGGCGCGGCAGGTAGGCGAAGGAGACGTTGGCGGTGCCCGTCCAGTTGACGTAGTCGACGCGCAGGGTGTGCTTGCCGGAGGGGATGGTGACGTCAACGGACTTGTTCTGGTTCGTGGAGACGTTCTTCCAGATGTCGACCTTGCGCACGCCGTCGAGGTAGACGCGGATGCCGTCCTGCGTGGAGACCGGAAGCGAGAAGGGCCCGCCGGAACCGAAGTCCCGGGTGACGGTCCACCGGACGCCGAAGTTGTCCTTCGGAAGGCCCGAAGCCGGGGCGCCCGTGCCCCAGTTCTGGTCGATCGCGCTGTCGCAGTCCGTCTTCTTCGCGGTGCCGGAGAAGGACGTGTTGGCGTAGAACTGCCGCTTGTACACCGGCGAGGTGCAGGTCGTCGCGGCGGAGGCGGGCGCCGCGACGGCGGTGAGCAGGGTGCCCGCGGTGGTCAGCACGACGGCGGCGGCGACCGTCGACGTGCGTCTGGCTGGGTTCATTCGGTCCTCTGGTCAGGATCGGAACGGCTGATGGAGCTGCCGTGATCACGACTCGCGAGGTATCGGGTTGGTTGTACGGATCTTTGCCTTCTCCTTGCCTGCCATTGAGTGGGCAGTCCGTAAAGGGTGTTTGGAGGCGGTTTTGCCATCCCTTCACAAGATCGGCGGAGCGTGGCGTTGCGCACTCGTTAAGTGATTCCGCTTGACGCCTCGGGGCCGCTCCGCGTTGGCTTTTCAGTCACCCGGGTCGCAAAGCTGCGCCCGCGTCCGGAAGGCAGCAGAAGTGAGCTCCATGCGTCCCACGCGTCGTACCGCCATAGCCGTGGCAGTGTCCACGATGACCCTGTCTCTCACCTCGTGCGGTGTACTCAACGTGTCGGGGGACAGCAGTTCGGCGAGCCCGACGAAGGGCAACGACGTCACCATCGGGCTGCTGCTGCCGGAGACGGCCAACACGCGGTACGAGGACTTCGACTACCCCATCATCAAGGAGCAGGTCGCCTCCCTCACCAAGAAGCAGGGCAAGGTCGACTACGCCAACGCCGACCAGGACGCGGGCAAGCAGGCGCGCCAGATGCAGCAGATGATCGACGACAAGGTCGACATCATCCTGCTGGACGCCGTCGACTCGCACGCCATCGCGAGCGAGGTGACGAAGGCCAAGGACGCGGGCATCCCGGTCATCGCCTACGACCGCCTCGCCGAGGGCCCGATCGACGCGTACATCTCCTTCGACAACGAACTCGTCGGCGAGGTCCAGGGCCGCACCCTGCTCGACGCGCTGGGCAGCGAGGCCGACACCTCCGACAAGATCGTCATGATGAACGGCTCGCCCACCGACCCGAACGCCAAGCAGTTCAAGGCGGGCGCGATGTCCGAGCTCAACGGCAAGGTGACGATCGCCAAGTCCTACGACACCAAGGACTGGGACCCGAAGAACGCCCAGGCCAACATGAAGTCGGCGATCGACGCGATCGGCAAGGGCAACATCGCCGCCGTCTACTCCGCCAACGACGGCATGGCGGGCGGCATCGTCACGGCCCTGCAGAACGCCGGGGTCACCAAGCTGCCGCCGATCACCGGGCAGGACGCGGAGCTGCCGGCCGTGCAGCGGATCGTCGCCGGCGAGCAGTACATGAGCGTCTACAAGTCGTACCCGCAGGAGGCCCAGGCCGCCGCGCAGATGGCGGTCGCCAAGGTGCAGGGCCACGACATCCAGTTCGACGCCCTCACCCAGGACACCGTCGACAGCCCCACCAACAAGGACATCCCCGCGCAGCTGGTCACCGTGACGGCCCTGACGAAGAAGAACATCAAGGCGACGGTCGTGGCGGACGGCATCTACAAGATCTCGCAGATCTGCACCTCGAAGTACGCGTCGGAGTGCGCGGCGATCGGTCTCAAGTAGTCCTCGGCAGGCAGCGGTTGAGAGGGCCGGGGCGACAGCGCCCCGGCCCTCCGCCGGCGGATCACGCGACCCGGGTGAACTCCACCGACACCTGTGGCGGTCCGCCGGGCACGCCCCGGTAGATGCCCTTGTGCGGGGTGACGTCGTCGTAGTCGCGGCCGCGGGCCACCACGACGTGGGACTCGTCGGCGCGGGTGCGGTTGGTGGGGTCGTAGCCGCACCAGTCGCCCGCCCAGTACTCGATCCAGGCGTGGCTCTGCCCCGCGACGGGCCGGTGCAGTTCCGCCTCGCGCTCCGGGTGGAGGTAGCCGGAGACGTACCGCGCCGGCAGCCCCACGCCCCGCAGCAGGGCGACGGTGAGGTGTGTGATGTCCTGGCAGACGCCTGCGCCCTGCTCCCAGGCCTCCGCGGGGGAGGTGTTCACGCTGGTGGCGCCGGGGAGGTAGGACACCCGGTCGGCGACCAGGGCGGAGACCGCGACCGCCGTCTCGTGCGGGTCGAGTCCGGCAGATGCCTTCCGCGCCTTCTTGACCAGCTTCGGCGGGACCGTCGTACGGCCCGTCGGGTTCGCGAACTCCAACAGGCGGGAGCTCGCGATCCGTTCGGCCAGCTCGTCCCACGCGGGCGCGGCCGGGAGCGGTTCCGCCGGGGACGTCTCGACCAGGCTGGAGGCCGTGATGGTGAGCTTGCCGTGCGGGTCCATCAGGTCGAAGCCGGTGACCTGGGTGCCCCAGTAGTCCCAGTACGACCAGGTGGGCGTCGTGGGGTTCACGGTGACGCGGGAGTCCAGGGTGGTCTGGCCGGGAATCGTCAGCGGCGTCATGCGGACCTCGTTGTGCGAGGAGGCCGCGGGCTGGGCGTAGGAGACCCGGGTGGTGTGCTTGATGCGGAGGCGACGAGCCATGTCAGGCTCCTTCCTGGGCCCACTCGACGGGCCCCTGGTACGGGAAGAACCGCTCAGCCACCGCGTCGGCGGACGCCATGCAGGCCTGCTGCAGATCCCGTAGCAGGACCGGCAGTTGCTCTTCGAGGGTGTGGGTGTCCAGGTATTCGAGCCGGGTGCGCAGCCGGCCGATCGGGCGGCGCGCCGGGTCCTGGCGGGGGCGGCCGAGCGCCGTCAGGCACTCCTCCGCCGTGGTCAGCGCGTGCAGCGCGGAGCGCGGGAAGTCCCGGTCCAGGAGCAGGAATTCGGCCACCCGCGGGGTGTCGCCGAAACCGCCCCACACGCGTGCATACGCCTCGTCGGCGCCCGAAGCGCTCAGCAGGGTCGGCCAGTCGGGCGCGTGCGCCGCGTCCAGCACACGGACCGACAGCAGCCGTACGGTCATGTCCACCCGCTCCAGGCTCCGGCCCAGCACCACGAACCGCCAGCTGTCGTCGCGGCTCATGGTCGAGTCGGCCAGACCGAAGAAGAGGGCCGCCCGTCGCCGGACCAGTTCCAGGTAGGCGTACGGGCCCGTCCGCCGCGCCGCCATGCGCTGGTCGGCGAGCGCGTGCCACGTCGAGTTGAGGCACTCCCACATCTCCGAGGAGACGGCCTCGCGGGCGCTACGGGCATTCAGCCGTGCCGCCCCGAGCGCGCCCTCGATGGACCCCGTCGAACGGGCGTCGAAGGCCAGCTGGTCCAGGACCTGTTGCATGTCCACGCGCTCGCCGTCCGCGTCCATGCCGAGGATCGCGTACAACGACCGGCAGGCCGCGTCCTCGTCGCGCCAGGGGTCCTCCAGCATGCGGTGCAGATAGGCGTCGAGGATGCGGCCCGTGGCGTCGGCCCGTTCGACATAGCGCCCGGTCCAGGTCAGGGCCTCGGCTATCCGGGAGAGGATCACGTCGTTCACTGCTGCTGTGCCCCTTCCTGCACGACGTCACGGGTGCCGTCGGGTCCCAGCCGGCGCGGGGCGACGGCGGGGATCGCGGCGGCAGGCCGGGGCTCCGGCTGCTCGGCCGGGCCCTCCGCGAGCACCCAGGTGTCCTTGGAGCCGCCGCCCTGGCTGGAGTTGACGATCAGGTTGCCCTCCTGGAGGGCGACTCGGGTCAGCCCGCCGGGAAGCACCCAGACATCGTTGCCGTCGTTCACGGCGAAGGGTCTGAGGTCGATGTGGCGCGGGGCCATCCGCTCGCCCGCGAGGGTGGGGGAGGTCGACAGGGCGACGGGCCGCTGGGCGATGAAGCCGCGCGGGTCGGCGATCACTGCTTTGCGAGTGCGTTCGAGGGTGTCCTTGTCGGCCTTGGGGCCGATGACGATGCCCTGGCCGCCGGCGCCGTCGACCGGCTTGATGACCAGCTGGTCGATCTGGTCGAGGACGGCCTCCAACTGGCCCGGTTCCTCGGGCCGGAAGGACTCCACGTTCGGCAGAATCGGTTCCTCGGAGAGGTAGTAGCGGATCAGGTCCGGGACGTAGGTGTAGAGCAGCTTGTCGTCGGCGATCCCGTTGCCCACGGCGTTCGCGAGTGTGACGTTTCCTGCCATGGCGGCGCCCATGATGCCGGGGCAGCCGATCACCGAGTCGGGGCGGAAGTGCAGCGGGTCGAGGAAGTCGTCGTCCAGGCGCCGGTATACGACATGGACGGGCACCTCGCCCCGAGTCGTGCGCATCCATACCCGGTTGTTCCGGCAGACCAGATCGTGCCCCTCGACCAGCTGCACGCCCATCAGCCGGGCGAGCAGGGCGTGTTCGAAGTAGGCGGCGTTGTTGGGGCCCGGGGTGAGCACGACGACCCGCGGATCCTGCACCCCGTCGGGGGCGGCGGCGCGCAGGGCGGCGAGGAGCCGGTGGCAGTAGGCGTCGACGGGCAGCACGTGCTGTTCGGCGAAGAGCGACGGGAAGATCCGGGTCATCGCACGCCGGTTCTCGATGACGTACGACACCCCGCTCGGCACCCGCACGTTGTCCTCGAGCACCCGGAAGTCCCCGGCCTCGTCCCGCACCAGGTCGATGCCGGCGACGTGGATGCGCACCCCGCCCGGTGGCTCGACCCCGTGGGCCGCCCGGTGGAAGTGCGGGGAGTTCAGCAGCAGCCGCCAGGGCACCACGCCGTCCTCGAAGGCGCGGCAGTGCCCGTAGGCGTCGGCGAGGTAGGCCTCCAGGGCCCTGACTCTCTGGCTCACCCCGCGTTGTATGAGATCCCACTCGACGGCGTCGAGGATCCGCGGCACCAGATCCAGCGGCCAGGGCCGCTCCTCGCCCGCGAAGGCGTAGGTCACACCACGGTCCGTGAAGGCGCGGGCCATCTGGTCCGCCCGGAACCTGAGTTCACTCGGCTCGATCGGCTGCAGCGCCGCCAGCACCGGCTCATAGGCGGTCCTGACCTCACCCGGCCGTTCAAACATCTCGTCCCACGCATCGGCCAACGCGTATGCGTCAAATATGTCCGCCATGAGGGGACGTTAGAGGCGATACGTAACACGACGATCACTGCGGCATTTCCGGCAGCTTGCACGCGTCACCCGGGCACCACCGTCAGCTTGTTGCAACCCGACGGGCGGAGGCCCGTACAAAATTGGGCATACGGGTTGTTTTCGGCGTCCGGTTCGTACGGAGCCGTGTTGCGGAGCCGGTCCGGTCCGCGCATAGTTGCGCTGCGGAAGACGGCGAAACCGGGGGTGGGATGGGCGATGGCCGGGCACGGGACGGACGAGCATCCACATGGTGCTGACCGACTGTGCGAGGCCGGGGATCGCGTGTATTCCCGGGCCGTACGGCGGGGCCGTGTGGCGCGCTGTGATGCCGAGCAGGTGCCCTGTCTGCTCGAGCTCGCCCTGCTGCACCCGGACCCCGACGACATGGACTGGCTGGTGCCGACCTCCCCGCAGGAGGTCATGACCCGGCTGCTGCGCGGGGTGTACGACGAGGTCAGCGCGAGCCAGCGGCGCATGGGCTCGGCGGTGGCCGCCTTCGAGTGGTACGCCGGACTCGGCCCGGCGGTGCACCCGGCGGGCACCGCGGAGGGCTCCGCGATCCGGGTCCTGGACGGGCTCTCGCGCATCCAGGCCGCGATGGACGAGGCGACCGAGGCGTGCACCACGGAGGTCCTCACGGTCCAGCCCGGCGGCATCCGGCCCGAGCACGAGCTGACCGAGGGCCTGCACCGGGCGCTCGCGCTGCGCGGCCGGGGCGTGCGCATGCGCGACCTGTACACGCACGTGGCCCGGCACGGCCAGGGCCTGCTCAACTACCTGGAACTGATGGGCGGTTCGGTCGAGGCGCGCACCCTCGACGAGGTGATCGACCGGCTGATCCTCTTCGACCGCAAGGTGGCCTTCATCCCCGCGAACGCGGACCGCACCCTCGCCCTGGAGCTGCGCCACCCGGCCCTGGTCGAGTACCTGGTCACGGTCTTCGAACGGCTCTGGCGCCTGGCGATCCCGCTGACCGCCCCGCTGCCCGACACCGGCATCGAGGGCATCTCCCACCGCGAGCAGTCCATCGCGGCGCTGCTGGCGGAGGGCCACCAGGACGCGGTGATCGCGGAGCGGCTCGGCATAAGCGTCCGCACCTGCCGTGCCCACATCGCGCGCCTCTCCGAGACCCTCGGCGCTGCCAGCCGCACCCAACTCGGCGTCAGGATCGCGCAGGTGGGGCTGGACGGGCCGCGCGACGCCGCCTCCTACCTCAGTCTGCCTGATCAAGGATCCCCGAGCGTCCGATGAGAAAGCCGAGCTGAGCCCGGCTCTCGCTGCCCAGCGTCGCCGCCAGTTTGGCGATGTGGACGCGGGCGGTGCGCACGTTCATGCCGAGCCGGTCGGCGATGACGGCATCGGTGTGCCCCTCGACGAGCAGGGCGGCTATGGCCCGCTGGCGGGGCGTCACACCGCCGAGGGACGGGCGCTGGACGGCCTCGGGATACATCGGCACCGCCAGCCGCCACAGCCGGTCGAAGGTGGTGACGAAGAACGACAGCAGCGCCGGATGGCGGACCTCGAGGGCGAGCGAGAGGTCGGCGCTCGCCGGTACGAACGCCACGGCCCGGTCGATGACGAGCAGTCGGTCCGTCACCTCGTCCAGGGTGCGCGCCTCGACGTCCCCCTCCAGCTGCTCGTAGCGGGCGAGCACCGAGGGCGCGTGCCGCAGCGTGTGCTGGTACAGGGTGCGGATACGGCCGCCGCGGTCCAGGAGCACCTGGTCGCGGGCGAGGGCGGCCGCCCGGCGCTCCGGGGAGATCCTGGTGTGGGTGGTGTGCGGCTGGATGGCGAGGAGTTCGCCGGAGGCCTCGGTCAGGGCCTGGTCGAGGGCTATGTTGATGCGCTCGAGGCCGCTGAGGATTCTGAGCGTCGGCGTGTCCGTGCCGTCCGCGCGGCGGTCACCGATCCGCAGCAGCGGCTCGAACGCCTCGGCCAGCCGCTCACCGCGGCGCCGCTCGTCCGCGATGCGGTCCTCGGAGACCCGCAGCAGGCGGCGCAGCGCAACGGCCGGTGCGACGGGCTCCAGCCAGTCGAGGTCCTCGACCGTCGGATGCAGCAGCCCGAAGTCCACCAGACAGGGCGCCGGTTCGGCGTCTGCGGCCCGGACACGGCCCTCCCGCACCGCGCGCTCGTACAGCAGGGCCCCGGCCTCGCAGAGGTCCTCCACGCCGTGCCCGGGGTGCGCCGGTCCGCTCACCGTGCCGCCCCGGGTCTCAGTCGCGGTCCAGGATGCCGGACTGGGCTATGAGGAAGCCGAGTTGGGCCCGGCTGCCGCTGCCCAGGGCGGCCGCCAGCTTGGCGATGTGCGCCCGGCAGGTGCGGACGTTCATGCCCAGCCGGCGGGCGATCGCCTCGTCGACGTGGCCCTCGATGAGCAGCTTGGCTATCGAGCGCTGGACGCCGGTGATGCCCTCGGGGGTGGACTCGTAGGGAACCTCGTCCATCAGCGGGGTGGCCCGCTGCCAGAGCTGTTCGAAGACCTTGATCAGGTACTGCACGAGGCCGGGGTGGCGCAGCTCCAGGGCGACCGTCCGGTCGTCCTGGGCGGGGATGAAGGCGACCGAGCTGTCGCAGATGATGAGCCGCTCGATGAGCTCCTCGAGCGTGCGGATCTCGACCTTGGCGCCCGCCATCTGGTCCATGTACGCATAAGTGCTCTGGCTGTGCCGCACGGTGTGCTGGTAGAGCGTGCGCATGGAGATGCCCCGCTCGATCAGCGGCTTGCTGCGCTTGAGCGCCTGGCTGAGGATGTGCTCGGGCCGGCTGCCTCCGGGCTGCACCGTCAGGACCTCGGTGCGGGCCTCGGCGATCGCCACGTCGAGCGCCGCGTGGATGCGGTCGATGCCCTCCAGCACGGTGATCGCGTGCGTGGTAGCCGGTTTCTGGGCACTGATGTCCAGGAACGGCTGGAAGGCGTCCGCCAGGTCGAGGGTGGCCCGCCGCCGGTCCTGGATCTCCCGTTCCAGGGGCTGCAGTTGCTGCGCGAGTACGACGGACGGAGGAACCGGGCGCAGCCAGTCGGCGTCGTCCGGATCGGGGTGGAGCAGGGCGAACTCCAGCAGACAGGGCGCGTTCTCGACCTCGTTCCGGGAGATACGTCCGGAACTGAGAGCACTGGCGTAGAGACGCGCACCGTCGGCACACAGGTCTGTGATGTCGTGAGGATGTGTCGGCTTTGTGCTCTTTGATGGCAAATCTCCACCCCCCAGGGTCCTGAACGTGCAGGAACATGATGCATCTCTTGTGTGGCATTGACGTGCCTGAATGAGCCATCGTCTTGTTTCACGGGGGAGAGGAAGCCATCAAGTGAGGACGAAGCCGACCATGAAAAAGAGAATGCTTCGCTCGGTGCTTGCCACTGCCTTCGTAGTCGCGCTGGCCAGCGGTGCGGCTGGTCCTCTCGACGTCGGCTGGGTGAGCCCGACCAAGACCGAGCACGTCAGCGCCCAGGATGTCGGCTGGTCGGTCACCGCGGCCGGCACCGGCGACGTCGGCTGGGTGGTCGTCGCCGGCGACAACCCCACGGACGTCGGCTGGTCGACTCCGGCGGGCGCTGAAGCATGACCACGCCGCCCGACGACCGCTCCTTCCGGCGCGAAATGGCCACGGCCTATCGCTCCGGCTGGCACTTCATCGATCTGGTCACCGCGATCCCCCACTCCGGTGACTCGTTGATGGTGACCGTCTTCGGTGAGCCGGTCGTCGTCACGCGCGACGAGGACGAGGACGTGCGCGCGTACCGGTGTCTGCGGCGGCCTCGGGGGGCGCCGCAGCCCGTGCGATGTGCCATCCGGTACGGGATGATCTTCGTCAACCTCGACCAACGAGACCACCGGCTGGTGGAACCGGAAACCCCCGATGTTCGGACCATTTCAGCCACCCCCCGCAGTGCCTGACGCGATTCCCCCGTCGTAACAGATCGCTCAGGTGCTTCCCCCCGCAGCGGCGTCACCGTGACCTGAACACGGTGACGCCGCTGCAGTTTTGGCGGACATTTCCCGCTATCGACCGTCTCGCGCCGTACCGACTCGTGGCCGAAAACAGTCGGGCGAACGGTCAGATGTTGCCCATGGCACGCGTGAGGTCGATCTCGATCACCACGCGGGACGGGTTCGGCGACGGCGTCCGCTCGTAGCGCTCGGCATAGCGCCGCTCGGCCTCCGCGACCCGCTCCGGCTCGGACCGTACGACGGCCCGGCCCTCCAGCGTCGCCCAGCGCCGCCCGTCCACCTGGCACACCGCGACCCGTGCCCCCTCGGGCCCGGCGGCCAGCACGTTGGCCACCTTCCTGCTCGTCCTGCTCGCGATCACCCGAGCAAGCCGGGCCTCGGGATCGTATGTGACCCCGACGGGTACGACATGCGGGCTGCCGTCCGGCCGTGGAGTGGTCAGCGTGCACAGGTGCCGCTCCCGCCAGAAGCCGAGATAAGGGGCACTGGGTGCGCCGGGGTCCTTCGAATGGGTCGCCATGGCCACGGAACCTAGCCGTTCGGGCCTCCCGCCCTGAGCCTTGAGTGGAATAGACTCAACTTTGTGTACGCTGACTGAGTCAGACACGGGAGACGGCTGACGCAAGGAGGAGACAGCGAACGTGGACGCCGAGCTGACCAACCGGAGCCGGGACGCGATCAACGCGGCGAGCAATCGTGCGGTGACCGAAGGGCACCCCGACCTCACCCCCGCCCATCTGCTGCTGGCGCTGCTCCAGGGCCAGGACAACGAGAACATCGTCGACCTTCTCGCGGCCGTGGACGCCGACCAGGCCGCCGTGCGCGCGGGTGCCGAGAAGGTGCTCGCCGGTCTGCCCAGCGTGACCGGTTCCACCGTCGCGCCGCCGCAGCCCAACCGTGAACTGCTCGCCGTCATCGCCGACGCGCAGGAGCGCGCCCGTGACCTCGGCGACGACTACCTCTCCACCGAGCACCTGCTCATCGGCATCGCCGCGAAGGGCGGCCCCGCCGCTGACGTACTGTCCGGGCAGGGGGCCGGTGCGAAAAAGCTGCAGGAGGCCTTCCAGAAGGCGAGGGGAGGACGCCGGGTGACCACACCCGACCCGGAGGGCCAGTACAAGGCCCTGGAGAAGTTCGGCACGGACTTCACGGCCGCGGCGCGCGAGGGCCGGCTCGACCCGGTCATCGGCCGGGACCAGGAGATCCGCCGTGTCGTGCAGGTGCTGTCGCGCCGTACGAAGAACAACCCGGTCCTCATCGGCGAGCCCGGCGTCGGCAAGACCGCCGTCGTCGAGGGGCTTGCGCAGAGGATCGTGAAGGGGGACGTCCCCGAGTCCCTCAAGGACAAGCGGCTGGTCGCCCTCGACCTCGGTGCGATGGTCGCGGGTGCGAAGTACCGCGGTGAGTTCGAGGAGCGCCTCAAGACCGTCCTGGCCGAGATCAAGGACTCCGACGGCCAGATCATCACGTTCATCGACGAGCTGCACACCGTCGTCGGCGCGGGAGCCGGCGGCGACTCCGCGATGGACGCCGGCAACATGCTGAAGCCGATGCTCGCGCGCGGCGAGCTGCGCATGGTCGGCGCGACGACGCTGGACGAGTACCGCGAGCGGATCGAGAAGGACCCGGCCCTGGAGCGCCGCTTCCAGCAGGTGCTGGTCGCCGAGCCGACGGTCGAGGACACCATCGCGATCCTGCGCGGGCTCAAGGGCCGCTACGAGGCCCATCACAAGGTCCAGATCGCCGACAGCGCACTGGTCGCCTCCGCCACCCTCTCCGACCGCTACATCACCTCCCGCTTCCTGCCCGACAAGGCGATCGACCTCGTCGACGAGGCGGCCTCCCGCCTGCGTATGGAGATCGACTCGTCCCCCGTCGAGATCGACGAACTCCAGCGCGCCGTCGACCGGTTGAAGATGGAGGAGCTCGCGCTGGAGAAGGAGACCGACCCGGCCTCCCGCGAGCGCCTGGAGCGGCTGAGGCGCGACCTCGCCGACAAGGAGGAGGAGCTGCGGGGCCTGACCGCCCGCTGGGAGAAGGAGAAGCAGTCCCTCAACCGGGTCGGCGAACTCAAGGAGAAGCTCGACGAGTTGCGCGGGACGGCCGAACGGGCCCAGCGCGACGGCGACTTCGACACCGCCTCCAAGCTCCTGTACGGCGAGATCCCCACCCTGGAAAGGGACTTGGAGGCCGCCTCGGAGGCCGAGGAGGAGGCCGCCAAGGACACCATGGTCAAGGACGAGGTCGGCTCCGACGACATCGCGGACGTCGTCGCCGCCTGGACCGGCATCCCCGCCGGCCGCCTCCTGGAGGGCGAGACGCAGAAACTCCTGCGCATGGAGGACGAGTTGGGCAAGCGCCTGATCGGCCAGCGGGAGGCCGTGCAGGCGGTGTCGGACGCGGTGCGGCGCACCCGCGCCGGCATCGCGGACCCCGACCGCCCGACCGGTTCCTTCCTCTTCCTCGGCCCGACGGGCGTCGGCAAGACCGAACTCGCCAAGGCGCTCGCCGACTTCCTCTTCGACGACGAGCGGGCGATGGTCCGCATCGACATGTCGGAGTACGGCGAGAAGCACAGCGTCGCCCGCCTGGTCGGCGCCCCTCCCGGCTATGTCGGCTACGAGGAGGGCGGCCAGCTCACGGAGGCGGTGCGCAGGCGCCCGTACAGCGTGATCCTGCTGGACGAGGTGGAGAAGGCCCATCCCGAGGTCTTCGATGTGCTCCTGCAGGTGCTGGACGACGGGCGGCTGACGGACGGCCAGGGGCGTACGGTCGACTTCCGCAACACGATCCTGGTGCTGACGTCCAACCTGGGCAGCCAGTTCCTGGTCGACCCGCTGACCGGCGAGGAGGAGAAGAAGGAGCAGGTCCTGGAGGTCGTCCGGACGTCCTTCAAGCCGGAGTTCCTCAACCGCCTCGACGACCTCGTCGTCTTCTCCGCCCTGTCGAAGGACGAGCTGGGCCGCATCGCCCGCCTCCAGATCGACCGGCTCGCGAAGCGCCTCGCCGAGCGCCGCCTCACCCTGGAGATCACCGACGAGGCCCTGGCCTGGCTCGCCGACGAGGGCAACGACCCGGCCTACGGCGCCCGCCCCCTGCGCCGCCTCGTCCAGACCGCCATCGGCGACCGCCTCGCCAAGGAGATCCTGGCGGGCGAGGTCAAGGACGGCGACACGGTCCGTGTGGACGCCTTCGGCGAGGGCCTGATCGTGGGCCCGGCGACCGGCAAGACGCTGTAGACGAGCGGTACCGCGGCAGGCCCGTCACCCTGGTGGGTGGCGGGCCTGCGTCGCAGGTGACCGGATCGTGTCAGCCCGTGGCTGACAGGGCCGTCGGGGCTTGCCACCCCCCTCCCCGGATGAGGGAGGATGACTGAATCCGTACGAAGGGAAAATCACGGTGAGCATCGACCCGTCCTCGATTCCGAACTTCGGGGGCCAGCCCGAGCCGCAGCCCCAAGGACCGGCGGGCCCCGTCGTCCCGGATCAGGACCTCGTGAAGCAGCTCCTCGACCAGATGGAGCTCAAGTACGTCGTCGACGACGAGGGTGACCTCGCGGCGCCGTGGGAGCAGTTCCGTACGTACTTCATGTTCCGTGGTGAGGGTGACCAGCAGGTCTTCTCGGTGCGGACGTTCTACGACCGGCCCCACAAGATCGACGAGAAGCCGCTGCTGCTGGAGTCCATCGACGACTGGAACCGGCGGACCCTGTGGCCCAAGGTCTACAGCCACACCCATGACGACGGCACCGTCCGCCTGATCGGCGAGGCGCAGATGCTGATCGGCACCGGCGTCGCCCTGGAGCACTTCGTGTCCTCCACGGTCAGCTGGGTGCGCGCCGCCATCGAGTTCGACAAGTGGCTCGTCGAGCAGCTCGGCCTCGAGCAGGAGGTCAACGAGGCGGAGAAGCCCGAGGACGACGAGGAGTAGTCCTCGCTCCGCCGCACAAGGCCCTACAGCGGCGTATTGGCGATCACGACCAGATACGCCCCGTAGCAGAACGAGAGCCCGGCCAGGGCACCGACCACCACGGTCGCGTGCCGCGGCCGGGCTCTCGCCGTGCGGACCAGGGCCCGGGCGAGCGGCAGCAGCAGCGGGAAGGCCGGCAGCAGGAACCGGGGCTTGGACTCGAAGAACCCGGACCCGCCCAGCGCGATCAGCAGCAGCACACCGCCGTAGACGACGAGGGGGAGCGGGGCGCGGTCGGCGAGCAGGAGGGCGAAGAGCAGCACGGCGGCCGCGACGATCACCATCGTCATGGGGAACACGAACCGGTCCCCGTGCAGCAGCAGGCGGTGCACGAACTGCAGCGACCCCCGCCCGAAGTCGAATCGCGACCCCCAGAGCCGCTGCACCTCGAAGTACCCGCCGAGCAGATCCCCCTTCCGTCGCCCCACCCATAGGACGTACGCCACCCACCCGACCGGCGCGAGCGCCGCGCCCGTCCACAGCCTGTGGGTAACTTTTCCGCGCCGCCTCACGACCTCGTACGCCGCCGCCGCGAGCACCGCCGCCGCGACCGCGAACCCGTTGGGCCGGGCCAGCCCCGCCGCCAGCGCCAGCCCGCCCGCCCAGACCCAGCGCCGGGTGAGCACGGCGTACAGCGACCAGGCGGCGAAGGCGGTGAGCACCGGTTCGGTGTACGCCATGGACAGCACGACCGAGTGCGGCAGCAGACCCCACAGCAGCACCAGCGCGGTGCCCACGGCCCGCCCGTGCAGCCGGGCGCCGACGGCGTAGACCCCGCAGGCGGCGGCCGCGGCCGCGAGCCACGACACGACCAGCCCGGCGGTGCCCCCGGCCAGCGGAGTCAGGGTCGTCACGCCCCGTACGAGCGCCGGGTAGAGCGGGAAGAACGCCAGGTCACTGTGGACGACGTCGAGCCGGAAGCGCTGCGTGTGCCCGTATCCGTGCGCGGCGATGCCCAGGTACCACAGCGAGTCCCAGGAGCGCCCGAGCAGCGCGAACGGGTTCCGTCCGGCCTCCCAGGAGAGCAGGGCCACCACGACACCGCCGAGCAGCCGGGCGAGGACGAACAGCCCGAGGGCCCCACCCATGGCCGCCACCGCCGACGGCTGAGCGCGCTCCTCGGTACCGGCGCCGGGGCGGGGTCCGGTGACGGAGGCTGGTGCGAGGGTACTGGCGTGGGTCACACCGGCACATTGCAGGGTGAACCGGACGAGCGCGAGTGTTGCGCATCCGGGCGGGTACGGATTTGCTCCGTCCGGCGTGGCGACGTGACGCGCGCCCGAAAACAGCCCGCCGGATCAGCCCGCCAAGGCCTTCAGCCGCTTGGCCGCCTCCTCCAGCACCCCCGTCTGCTTGCAGAACGCGAACCGCACGAAAGGCGCCCCCGCGTCCCGGTGGTCGTAGAACACGGCGTTCGGGATGGCGACCACGCCGGCGCGCTCCGGGAGGGCCCGGCAGAAGGCGAAGCCGTCGCCGTCCTTGGACAGCTCGGCGCCGAGGGGGCGGATGTCGGTGGTGATGAAGTACGTGCCGGCCGTGTTGAAGACCTCGAAGCCCGCGTCCGCGAGGCCCGTCGCCAGCAGGTCCCGCTTGGCGCGCATGTCCTCGCGGAAGGCCGTGAAGTACGTGTCGGGGAGGGACAGGGCCTCCGCGACCGCGTACTGGAACGGGCCCGACGACACATACGTCAGGAACTGCTTCGCCGAGCGGACCGCCGAGACCAGGCCCGGGGACGCCGTCACCCAGCCCACCTTCCAGCCGGTGAACGAGAAGGTCTTGCCGGCCGAGCCGATGGTGACCGTCCGCTCCCGCATGCCCGGGAAGGTGGCCAGGGGGAGGTGCTCGGCATCGTCGAAGACCAGGTGCTCGTAGACCTCGTCCGTGACGACGAGCAGGTCGCGCTCCACCGCCAGCTCGGCGACGGCCGTCAGCTCCTCGCGGGTGAGGACCGTGCCGGTGGGGTTGTGGGGGGTGTTGATGAGAAGCAAGCGGGTGCGGTCGGTGACGGCCGAGCGCAGCTCGTCGAGGTCGAGACGGAAGCTGCCCTCGTGCGGGCGCAGGGTCACCGGGACCCGCTTGCCGCCCGCCATCGCGATGCAGGCCGCGTACGAGTCGTAGTACGGCTCGAAGGCGATGACCTCGTCACCGGGCTCCACCAGGGCCAGCAGGGACGCGGCGATGGCCTCTGTGGCGCCTGCGGTGACCAGCACCTCGGTGTCGGGGTCGAACGAGAGCCCGTACCGCCGCTCCTGGTGCGCGGCGATCGCGGTGCGCAGCTCGGGGATGCCGGGGCCCGGCGGGTACTGGTTGCCGCGGCCGTCCCGCAGCGCCCGAACCGCCGCCTCCCGCACCTCCTCGGGGCCGTCCGTGTCGGGAAAGCCCTGGCCCAGGTTGATCGAACCCGTCTGCACGGCCAGGGCCGACATCTCGGCGAAGATCGTCGTCCCGAACTCGGCGAGCCGGCGGTTGAGGAAGGGGCGGTTGCTGGAGGTCATGCCGGTCATCCTGCGCCGAAGCTCTGGAGTTCCTCAACTCTGCTTTGGCCGGTGAGACGGCCGGGCATCCCCCGTTCACGCAAGGACCGGGGCGCCCACGGGGGGCTGCTTCGAGGGAATCTCGAAAGGACGGTGACGCCATGTTCACCGGCTTCATCGTGGCGGCGGTCGTGATCGCGTTCGTGGCGATCGCCATTTCGGCAGTGAGCAGGGGCGGGTCGAAGTCGTACGGCGGGGGAAGCCGCGGCGGCTCGGGCAGTGGCGGGAGCAGCAGCTGGTGGGCCGGCGGGGGAGACGGCGGCTCGTCGGGCGGGCACCACGGGGGACACCACTCCTGCGGCGGCGGCCACTCGTCCTGCGGCGGCGGGTCCTCCTGCGGTGGCGGCGGCGGATGCGGTGGCGGAGGCAGCTGACACGGGGCAGCCGAACTCACCGCGGGGGAACCGCAACCACTCCCGTCACTCCCGTCGAGCGCCCGCCGGAGCCCACGCCCCGGCGGGCGCTCGCACGTACCGGCGTGCGCCGTGGCCGCCGTGGCGTACGCCGTGGTTGAACAGTTGAGCTGTGGAGCCCTCTGAGGGATGGAAACCGCACGAACTTGGGTAAAAACGCTGTGGCGGCGCCACAGTTCATGATTCCCTCTAAATCACCAACCCAGCCCCTCGGACGGCGTCCTGCGACACCTTCCTGACCTCCCGACTGGGCTGACCGGGCCGATCCCCCCACTGTCGCCCGGGTGTGCCGGACCCCCACACTCCCTTTCATTGCTTGCTAGCGGAGCCGACCCATGCTCACGACCCTGAACACCTCTTACAGCGACACGCGTGCGGCCGACCTCGCCTGGGCCCTGGGGCGCGAGCCGCTTCCCGCACTGGCCACACTCGACCTCGAACTGGCCGGGGCCAAGCTGCAGTTGAGACTCCTCGGCGCATCCCACCAGGTGCTCCTGGAGGAGGAGCGGGGCAGTTGTTCGGAGACGGTGGCATGCATTGCGGGCAGCAGCACACCGCTGCCGCTGGGCGTGGCCAAGCGGGTCGGGAACTGGGAGTACGAGTTCGCGGCGCGGGTCGAGGTCCTCTCACCGGGCTCCTTCGCGGGCCGCGCCCAGGAGTTGCTGGCCCTGGTCTCCGACCATCCGAACGGCCTCGCCGGCGTCTTCCCCGGCAGCCCGCACGCCTTCACCGCGCTGCTTGCCCAGTGGTACGAGGGCCAGGTCCACTGGCGGACCTGGCACGCGTACCCGCAGGACGGGCAGTTGGTGGCGACGCGGACGCGGGTGGGTGTGCGGGTGCCCGTGAGTTCGGGCAAACTCAGCCCCTCCGGCGTTTGATGGCCTTCGAACGCCCCGCAAACGCCCCGTGCCGATCCCAAACACAGTTCCACACGTGTGGGTGACGAAGCGTGACTCTGCTGTGACGTAACGTCGCAGTCGTGATCGAACCGCACGCGCCAGCACCACCCGGCAGCCCGCCCCCGTGGCCGGGCCCGCCGCGGCTGCCGGTGCGGCCGAGCACCGGACGCTTCCTCGTCCTCGCATGCGTCTTCGTCTGCGCCGCATGCGGACTCGTGTACGAACTCGAACTCGTCGCCCTGGCCTCGTACTTGATCGGCGACTCGGTCACCCAGGCCTCGGTCGTGCTGTCCGTGATGGTGTTCGCGATGGGCATCGGCTCGCTCGCCGCCAAGCGGCTGCGCTGGCGTGCCGCGGCCGGCTTCGGCGCGATCGAGGCGACGCTCGCGCTCGTCGGCGGCTGCAGTGCGATGGCCCTGTACGCCGTGTTCGCGTGGACCGGCGACTGGGGCGGCCTGTGGGCGTGCGGCCCGCGCTGGCTGCTGGTCGCCTTCTCGCTCACCATCGGCCTGCTGATCGGCGCCGAAGTGCCCCTGCTGATGGAGCTGATCCAGCGCATCCGGCGGCAGGACGCGGGCGGCGCCGTGGCCGACCTCTTCGCCGCGGACTACGTGGGCGCGCTGGTCGGCGGCCTCGCCTTCCCCTTCCTTCTCCTGCCCCTGCTGGGCCAGTTGACGGGCGCCCTGATCACCGGCGCCGTCAACGCGATCGCGGGCGGCGCCCTCGTCCTCGGCCTGTTCCGCCGCGACCTCACTCGCCGCGCCCGCTGGCTGCTGCTGATCGCCAACGTCACCGTGCTGGGTGTCCTCGCCTCCGCCGCCGTCCTGGTCGACGACTTCGAACGGGCCGCCCGGCACGCCGTCTACGGCCGCGACGTACGCGTGGCACAGCAGACCGGCAGCCAGGAGGTCGTCCTCACCGGCGGCACCGACGGCCGCCCCCTCGACCTCTTCCTCGACGGCCGGCTGCGCGTCAGCGGCCGCGACGAACACCTCTACCACGAAGCCCTGGTCCACCCCGCGATGAACGGCCCGCACGCGCGCGTGCTCATCCTCGGCGGCGGCGACGGGCTGGCCGCCCGCGAGGTGCTGCGCCACGAGGGCGTGCGACAGGTCGACATCGTCGAACTCGACGCCGGCGTCGTGCGGTTGGCCCGCCGGGACCCCGCCCTCTCGAAGCTCAACGGCCATGTCTACGACGACCCACGCGTGCGCGTGACGACGGACGACGCCTTCCGCTGGCTGCGCACGGCGCCCACGGCGGCGTACGACGTGGTGGTCTCGGACCTGCCCGACCCGGGCATCACCGCCAGCACCAAGCTGTACTCCCAGGAGTTCTACGGCCTCGCCCGCCGCGTGCTCGCCCCCGGCGGCCGTCTGGTGGTGCACGCCGGCCCGTTCGCCGACCGTCCGCGCGTGTTCTGGACGGTCGACGCGACCCTGCGCGCCGCCGGTCTGCACACCGCCCCCTACCGCGTCGGCGGCCGCGACTCCGGCTTCACCGCGGGCCCCGACCGCATGACGGACGGGGCCCGCACCCCCCGCGACTGGGGCTTCGTCCTGGCCTGCGCGGACACCCGCCCCCGCCTGCGCCTCGATCCGCGCGAGCCGCCCCTGCGCACCCTCACCCAGCCGGCCCTGACGGCGGACGGGAACGCGGCCGCGCTGGCCCGCATCGACGGGCTGCCGGCGTCGACGCTGGTGCACCCCCGCTACTGACCGCGACGAACCCGCACAGCGGCCCGTCCCGCCCCCCGGAGCCGGGACGGACCACCGTACGCACCCCCCGGTTTCGGCCCGCACCGAGAACGTACGGGCGCCCCACCCGGCACCGAATCCCGCAACGGTTGGATCCCTTACCCAACCCGTGCGGTAACCGGACGGTTCCTGCAACTTCCGCGGTACTGCCGGACGTAGACGCCCCCGTCCGCACACCGGCGTTACGCTGCGGCGATGCGGATCCACCCACTCGCCGCCGACGGCCTGATCGCGGCGGCGCTGACGACCGCACGATGACAGAGCTGGGCCTGGCGAGCCGGGCGCAGGTGGTGGTGGTCGCCTATGAGACGGGGCTGGTGACGCCAGGGGGTGCCCCTTGACCCGGTGCCGACGCGCGGTCACTTTCGACCAACGGGGGTGCAGGACCCGGCCACCTGGGTAGGCTCGCGTGCCATGGAGCATGAGGTGTTCGTTCCGGTTCCGGCCCAGCGGCTGAGGGAGACCCTCGCCGATCCCGCGCAGGTGGCCCGGGCGGTTCCCGGGCTCCAGCAGGACGCCGGCGCCGAGCCCGTCACCGGGCGGCTGAAAGTGCGCGTCGGCAGCCACTCCGTCACCTACCGCGGCACCGTACGCGTCACCGCGCAGGACGACGGCTCCTACGCCGCCGAGGGCGACGCCACCGAGACCCGCGGCACCGGCTCGGTCAAGCTCGCCCTCACCCTCCGCGTCACCGACGCCGACGGCGGCTCCACGCTGTCCTTCGAGGGCACCGCCTCCGCGGACGGCCGCGTCACCGAACTCCCGGCCGAGCAGGTCGCCTCCGCCGTGGCCCGGCTGCTGAACCGTTTCGCGGAGAGCCTGGGCACACAGTCGGGCGAGGAGCCGGCGGAGGAGGCGGAGTCCCCCGAGCCCCTGGTCACCCAGGAGTTCGAGCCCAAGGCGACCAGCGACTTCGACACGACCCCGGACGCCGACGACGCACCGGCCCCCGCGCCCGAGCCCGCCGAGCACACCTCCGTCTTCGACACCGAGGTTCCCCCGCCGTCCCTCGACCCGCAGGCCGAGGAGGAGCACGAGGAACCGGCAGAAGCAGCCGCGACCTCCGCCCCCACCCCCGCCTCCGACGACTTCACCGAGGCCCCCGAACCCCCAGCCGAAGCGGCGCACGCCCGGCGCACGATGATCGGACGCAGCGCGGAGGAGGTCGACCACGCCCCGCCGCGCGGCCGCTACGCCCCCGTGCCCGCCCCGCAGACGATCGCGCCGGGCTCGCCCCTGCGCTGGGCGGCCCCGGCGGCGGCACTCGTCCTGGCGTCGGCGATCGTGGTGAGCCGGGTGCTGCGCAGGCGCCGCTGAGCGTGGTGCACCGGGGTCTTGATCGCCCCAGTAGGGTCGTCCCGTGAGTAACGAAGACATCACGCTGACCGCGGGCGACGCGGAGGTGACCGTGCAGCCGGGCAACGGCGGCCGGGTCGGAGGACTGCGCGTCGGTGGTATCGAACTGCTCCGCCAGGGCGAGCGGTTCGGGTGCTTCCCGATGGTCCCCTGGTGCGGGCGGATCCGGGACGGCCGCTTCCGGGACGGCGCGACCGTCCACCAGATGCCGCTCAACTCCCCGCCGCACGCCATCCACGGCACCGTCCGCGACGGCGCCTGGCGCACCGCGCGCGTGAACACCGACGAGGCCGTCATCACGTACGACCTGGTGGAGCCCTGGCCCTACGCCGGCCGCGTCACGCAGCAGTTCGTCCTCACCCCGGACTCCCTGACCCTGACGATGGCCGTGGAGACGATCGACTCCTCCTTCCCGGCCCAGATCGGCTGGCACCCCTGGTTCAACCGAACCCTCGCGGGCGAGGACGGAACAGTCGGCGAGGACGTCCGCCTGGACTTCACCCCCGCCTGGCAGGAGGAGCGAGGCGCTGACCACCTCCCCACCGGCAACCGCCTCGACCCGCGCCCCGGCCCCTGGGACGACTGCTTCGGCATGCCCGGCGGCGTCGACGTCACGCTCACCTGGCCCGGGCAGCTGGAGCTGAAGGTGGCCAGCCGCGAGGAGTGGGTCGTCGTCTACGACGAGCAGGAGGCCGCCGTCTGCGTGGAACCGCAGACCGGCCCGCCCGACGGCCTGAACACCCTGCCCCGCCAGGTCACCCCGCTGGAGCCGCTGGAGGCCACGACCGTCTGGACTTGGCACCGCCTTTAAGCTGACAGGCATGACGGACGTACGTGGCGAGCTGCTGCAGCAGATCAAGGACAAGGCCGTGGTGCACGGCAAGGTGACCCTCTCCTCGGGTCTGGAGGCCGACTACTACGTCGACCTGCGCCGCATCACCCTCGACGGCGAGGCCGCCCCGCTGGTCGGGCAGGTGCTCCTCGACCTGACCGCCGACCTCGACTACGACGCGGTGGGCGGCCTGACCATGGGCGCCGACCCGGTCGCGGGCGCCATCCTGCACGCGGCCGCAGCGCGCGGAAAGCGCGTCGACGCGTTCGTCGTACGGAAGGCAGCGAAGGCGCACGGCCTGCAGCGCCGGGTCGAGGGGCCGGACATCGCGGGCCGCCGGGTCCTGGTCGTCGAGGACACCTCCACCACCGGCGGCTCCCCGCTGACCGCCGTCGAGGCGGTGCGCGAGGCGGGAGCGGAGGTCGTCGCCGTCGCCACGATCGTCGACCGCGAGACCGGTGCCGCCGAGAAGATCCAGGAGGGCGCCGGAGTGCCGTACCTCTTCGCCTACTCCAAGGACGACCTGGGTGTCGACTGAGTTGTCCACAAGCCGGACAGGGCGGGCAAAGCATCCGGCCAAGTCTGGAAAGATGTGGCCCGACGATGACGTCACCCCCAAGGTCTAGGTCAGGGCCGTAGTAGTAGATCGTCAACCCGCACATACCAAGGAGCGGACAGATGCCCATCGCAACTCCCGAGGTCTACAACGAGATGCTGGACCGGGCGAAGGCAGGCAAGTTCGCCTATCCGGCCATCAACGTGACCTCGACCCAGACCCTGCACGCGGCCCTGCGCGGTTTCGCGGAGGCGGAGAGCGACGGCATCGTCCAGATCTCGACCGGTGGTGCCGAGTTCCTGGGCGGCCAGTTCAGCAAGGAGATGGTGACCGGCTCGGTCGCGCTCGCCGAGTTCGCGCACATCGTCGCCGAGAAGTACCCGGTCAACGTCGCGCTGCACACGGACCACTGCCCGAAGGACAAGCTCGACGGGTACGTACGTCCGCTGCTGGCGATCTCCGAGGAGCGCGTGAAGGCGGGCGGCAACCCGCTCTTCCAGTCGCACATGTGGGACGGCTCCGCCGAGACCCTGGCCGACAACCTCTCCATCGCCCAGGAGCTGCTCGAGCAGGCCCGTCGCGCCAACATCATCCTCGAGGTGGAGATCACCCCGACCGGTGGCGAGGAGGACGGCGTCTCGCACGAGATCAACGACTCCCTCTACACCACGGTCGAGGACGCGATCCGTACGGCCGAGGCCCTGGGCCTCGGTGAGAAGGGCCGCTACCTGCTCGCCGCGTCCTTCGGCAACGTGCACGGCGTGTACAAGCCGGGCAACGTCGTGCTCCGTCCCGAGTTGCTGAAGGAGCTGAACGAGGGCGTCGCCGCCAAGTTCGGCAAGCAGTCCCCGTTCGACTTCGTCTTCCACGGCGGCTCCGGCTCCACCGAGGAGGAGATCCGCACCGCGCTGGAGAACGGCGTCGTGAAGATGAACATCGACACGGACACCCAGTACGCCTTCACCCGTCCGGTCGCGGACCACATGTTCCGCAACTACGACGGCGTCCTGAAGGTCGACGGCGAGGTCGGCTCCAAGAAGACCTACGACCCGCGCACCTGGGGCAAGCTGGCCGAGGCGTCCATGGCGGCCCGTGTCGTCGAGGCCACGCAGAACCTGCGCTCGGCGGGCAACAAGATCAAGTAATCCCTCGCGGGATCTCACGTGAGCCCGGTGCCTGCCCTTGGCGCCGGGCTCGCTGTATACCTGTGGTCATGCCCGACGTCCGGATCGCCTCCCCGCAGGGCAAGTGGATCCTGCTGACCACCGTCCTCGGCTCCAGCATGGCGATGCTGGACTCGACCGTCGTCAACGTCGCCCTCCCGCGCATCGGCCGCGACCTGGACGCCGACCTGGCCGCGCTGCAGTGGACGGTCAACGCGTACATGCTGACGCTGGCCGGGCTGATCCTGCTGGGCGGCTCCCTGGGCGACCACTACGGCCGCCGCAAGATCTTCGTGATCGGGGTGGTGTGGTTCGCGTCGGCCTCCCTGCTGTGCGGTCTGGCGCCCAATGCCGGTGTGCTCATCGCGGCCCGCGCACTGCAGGGCGTCGGAGGGGCGCTCCTCACCCCCGGCTCGCTCGCGCTGATCCAGGCGTCCTTCCATCCCGACGACCGGGGCAGAGCCGTCGGCCTGTGGTCCGGCTTCGGCGGGATCGGGGCGGCGGTCGGCCCGTTCCTGGGCGGCTGGCTGGTGGACGGCCCCGGCTGGCGCTGGGTGTTCCTGCTCAACGTCCCGCTGGCGCTGCTGTGCGCGCCCATCGCCGTACGGCACGTCCCCGAATCCGCCGACGGCCGCAGCCACGGCCGCTTCGACGTCCTCGGCGCGGTGCTGGGCGCCCTTGCGCTCGCCCTGGTGACGTACGCGCTGATCGAGGCCCGCTCGGGTTCCCCGGCCGTCGTGTTCACGGCGCTCGCAGGGCTCGCCGCGGGCGTGGCCTTCGTCTACGTAGAGAAGCGCCGCCCGGACCCGATGATGCCGCTCGACATCTTCGCGTCCCGGCAGTTCACGGCGGTCAACCTGGTCACCCTGTGCGTGTACGCGGCCCTCGGCGGCTTCTTCTTCCTGGCCGCCGTCCAGCTCCAGGTCGCCGTCGGCTGGTCGGCCCTCGCCGCCGGTACGGCGCTGCTGCCGACGACCCTCATGATGCTGCTGTTCTCGGCCCGCTCGGGCGCCCTCGCCGACCGCATCGGCCCGCGCATCCCGCTCACCGTCGGCCCGCTGGTGGCCGCGGCCGGAATGCTGCTGATGCTGCGGGTCGGGCCGGGCGCCTCGTACGTGACCGACGTACTGCCCGCCGTGCTGGTCCTCGGCGTCGGCCTGGTCACCCTGGTGGCACCCCTGACCGCCACCGTCCTCGCCTCCGTGGACACCGCGCGGGCGGGCCTGGCCAGCGGTATCAACAACGCGGCGGCCCGCGCGGCCGGCCTGATCGCGGTGGCCGCACTGCCGCTGCTCGCGGGCATGGGCCCGGAGGCCTACCGCTCCCCGACCGCCTTCGACGACGCCTTCCACCGGGCGATGCTCATCTGCGCCGGAGCGCTGGTGGTGGGCTCGGCGGTCGCCTTCGCGACGGTACGGCCACTGCCGCCCGGGTGCCGGCGCCCGGAGTGCCGTACGCACGGAGGGGTCGCGGCTCCGCCGCTGGAGGGGGAGCGGGCGCGGGGCCGTATCGCTTAGGGGCCGCTGCTCCGCACTCACGAATGCGCATGACGCAAACTGAAAGCATGGCCATTCACGAAAACCTTCTCGGGGGCCCGCCCCCGACCCACCTCCCCGACGACCCCGAGCCGCGCGAGCTGCTGGCGAACGGCACCGCGCCGGCGGATGTCGCCGCCAAGTACCCGACGTCCTCGCTGGCCTGGGCCCAGCTGGCCGACGAGGCGTTCGAGCGGGGCAGCGTCGTGGAGTCGTACGCCTACGCCCGTACGGGCTACCACCGCGGCCTGGACTCCCTGCGCCGCAACGGCTGGAAGGGCCACGGCCCGGTCCCCTGGGAGCACGAGCCGAACCGCGGCTTCCTGCGCGCCCTGCACGCCCTCGCCCGCGCCGCGGGTTCGATCGGCGAGCAGGAGGAGTACGAGCGCTGCAGCCAGTTCCTGAAGGACTCCTCGCCGACGGCGGCCCAGACCCTCGGCTAGCCGACGCGTATCGGTGCAGGTCCGCCCGGTGTGACCGGGCGGACCTTGCGGTTTCGGGGCACGATTGTGGAGGATGCCCGGTGGGGACCGGGGCCCCCGTGTCGATAACGGCAGGGGCGGACCGCTACCCGGAGCACATTGCAGGAGACCGCGATGTCCCACTTGGCCCAGCCCGCAGAGGCTCAGGAGCCCGAGACCCCGCATCTCGACTTCCAGGGAACGACCCCGTACGAGGACTACGTCAAGGCCGACGTCCTCACCCACCTCCAGCACACCCTCTCCGAGGACCCCGGAGAGATGGTCTTCCTGGTCACGACCCAGGTTATGGAGCTGTGGTTCACCGTCATCGTCCACGAATGGGAGACCGCGGCCCACGCGCTCCGCTCGGACGACGTCCCGACCGCCGTCGCCGCGCTGAAGCGCTCCGTGCGGGAGCTGGAGGCGCTGAACGCCTCCTGGAAGCCGCTCGGCCAGCTGACCCCGGCCCAGTTCAACTCCTACCGCTCGGCCCTCGGCGAGGGCTCCGGCTTCCAGTCGGCGATGTACCGCCGGATGGAGTTCCTGCTCGGCGAGAAGTCCGCGTCGATGCTGGTTCCGCACCGCGGCGCGCCCCGGGTCCACGCCGAACTGGAGAAGGCGCTCGCCGAGCCGAGCCTGTACGACGAGGTGCTGCGGCTGATGGCGCGGCGCGGGTGCGCGATCCCGGGGTCCGTCCTGCGGCGCGACGTCTCGCGGCGCTACGAGCCGAACGAGGCCGTCGAGGCCGCCTGGACCGCGGTCTACGCGGGCGACGAGAACGCCGAACTCGCCAGGCTCGGCGAGGCGTTGACCGACGTGGCCGAGCTGGTGTGGCGATGGCGCAACGACCACCTGGTCGCCACCCGCCGCGCCATGGGCGCCAAGCCCGGCACGGGCGGCTCGGCCGGGGTGGCCTGGCTGGAGAAGCGCGCGCAGAAGAACGTCTTCCCCGAGCTGTGGACGGCGCGGTCCCATGTCTGAACTCACGGTGCGGGCAGGGGAGTTGGATGCCGCCGACGAACTGGCCGGGCTGCGCAAGCAGTTCGTGCTGGACGAGGTGGTCTACCTGGACGGGAACTCGCTCGGCGCGCTGCCTTCGGCGGTCCCGGGACGGGTCGACGACGTCGTACGGCGCCAGTGGGGCGAGCTGCGCATACGGTCCTGGGACGAGAGCGGCTGGTGGACGGCGCCGGAGCGGATCGGCGACCGTATCGCACCGCTGGTCGGGGCGGCGGCCGGGCAGATCGTCGTCGGCGACTCGACAAGCGTCAATGTCTTCAAGGCACTTGTCGCCGCCGTGCGGATGGCGGGAGCGGGCCGGGACGAGATCGTCGTCGACGCGACGACCTTTCCCACGGACGGGTACATCGCGGAGTCGGCCGCCCGGATGACGGGGTGCACGCTGCGTCCCGTGGTTCCGGGGGACGTGCCGGGCGTGCTGTCCGACCGTACGGCCGCCGTCCTGCTGAACCACGTCGACTACCGCACCGGCCGACTGCACGACCTGCCCGGTCTCACGGCGGAATTGCACGCGGCGGGCGCGGTCGCCGTCTGGGACCTGTGCCACAGCGCGGGCGCGCTGCCGGTCGGCCTCGACGAGCACGGCGTGGACCTGGCGGTCGGCTGCACCTACAAGTACCTGAACGGTGGCCCGGGTTCACCGGCGTACCTCTATGTACGCCGTGACCTGCAGGAACGCTTCGACTCCCCGCTGCCCGGCTGGAACTCCCACGTGGAGCCCTTCGGCATGCGCCCCGGCTACGAACCGGCCGCGGGCGCGCTCCGCGGCCGCGTCGGCACCCCGGACATCCTCTCCATGCTCGCCCTGGAGGCGGCGCTGGAGGTCTGGGAGGGCGTGTCGGTCGAGGCGGTGCGCGCCAAGTCGCTCGCGCTGACGGACCTCTTCCTGAAGTGCGTGGAGGAGTACGTCCCGGCGGGGCGGGTGGAGTCGCTGACTCCGGTGGCCCACCAGGAGCGCGGCAGCCAGGTGGCGCTGCGCTGTGCGGACGCCGGTGACGTGATGAAGCGGCTGATCGAGCAGGGCGTGGTCGGGGACTTCCGGCACCCGGACGTGCTGCGGTTCGGGTTCACACCGCTGTACGTCGGCTTCGGGGATGTGGAGCGGGCGGCCCGGGTGCTGGGGGAGACGCTGGGCGGGTAGCTTGCGTGCTTTTGGCATACGGGTGCGGGCCGGGCGGTCGTGGTGCCGCCCGGCCCTCGCGCGTCACAGAACCGTTTTGTCCTCACCGAGCGTGACATCCCCGTGTCCGCGCACGTCACCGGCCTGGTACCGTCCCCGCCAACGGCCGATGTCGCAGCTGGTCCGCTCGGCCCGAAATCCGCCCCCAGTGCCGAAAGCCTGGGAGGTACCCCCATCCCCGCTGAGAGGTTGGAGCATGCCGGACGACGCCGCAGCCCGGGCCGCCGCCGAGGAGGAGTCGGCGTTCTCGCACCCGCCGGTCGACCCCGACTCCACCGTCGCGTACGGCGACCACCCCGACCAGCTGATCGACTTCTACGCCCCGCGCCACGAGCTGCCCGCCGGCACCCTCGCCCCGCTGGTCGTGGTGCTGCACGGCGGTGCCTGGCGGGCGCCTTACGACCGGCGGCACATCTCCCCGTTCGCCGACTTCCTGGCCCGGCGGGGCTTCGCCGTGGCCAGCGTGGAGTACCGGCGGGGCGGTGTGATCCCCGCCCAGGGCGGGACCGGTGGTCCGGTCGCGGGGCGGTGGCCGGAGACCTTCGACGACGTCGTAGCCGCGCTGGACGCCCTGCCTGCGCTCCTGCGGGACGCCCTTCCGCAGGCCGACCCGCGGCGCATGGTGGTCACCGGCCACTCGGCGGGCGGCCACCTCGCGCTGTGGGCGGCGGCACGGCATGTGCTGCCCGCCGGTTCCCCGTGGCGCACGGACCGTCCCGCGCCCCTGCGCGGTGTCGTCGCCCTCGCCCCGATCGCCGACTTCGAGGTCGCCGACAAGCTGGACGTCTGCGGCGGGGCCGCGCGCCAACTCCTGGGCGGGGACGAGAAGTTCACCGAGCGGCGCCCGCACGCGGACCCGTCGCTGTTGCTGCCCACCGGCATCGCGACCACGCTGGTCCAGGGCCGCACGGACCTCGACGTCCCGCAGGCGGTCGCCGAGTCCTACGCGGACGCGGCGGCGAAGGCCGGCGAGGTGGTGGGCCTCACGCTCCTGGAGGACGTCGGTCACTTCCCGCTGATCGACCCGGCGGCGGACGCGTGCGCGGTGGTGGCGGAGGAGATCGCGCAGCTGGCCTGGTGAGCCGTCCCCTTCATACCCGTAGTACCTGAGAGCTACGTGCCAGGACAGCTCCCTGGCGTGACGCGGACGACGAGCCCGTCTCCGTAACTTCCCATCCAGACAAGCCCGATGGCCGGGCGAACTGGGAGGGGAGACGACCATGGGGCTCGAGACGGGGGCGCTTGCAGCTCGGGAGGCGGCGCAGGATCAAGTCGCGCCGCGGGCAACCGCAGGGCATGGGACCGGGCGCCGCCGAGCCGGCAGATGGCGCCGAGCCACCCTCGCATCGCTCATCACCGCCGCCGTGGTCCTGCCGCTCTCCGCGGCAACCCGCCCCGAGATCCCCGCCCCGCCCCCCGCAACTCTCGCCCCCCTCACGGCAACCACCCTCGACAGCGCCTACGCAGCCAACCGCGCCAACGCCGCGGCGGCGTCCCGCATGGCCGCCACCCACGGCGACGACAAACGCGCCGCCGCCGACCGCTCCATGGCCACCCCGACCCGTCACTTCCTCTCCTTCGACGGCCGCGGCCCCGGCCGGGCGACGGAGGTCTTCGGCGACCTCGCCCACGCAGACCGCATCGCGGTTCTCGTCCCGGGCTCCGACACCTCCCTCGACACCTACGACCGCTTCCGCGCGGGCGCCGTCGCCCTGCACGACCGCCTGACGAGGGAGGCCCCCAAGGGCACCCGCACCGCGGTCGTGGCCTGGCTGGGCTACCGGACGCCGGCCACGATCAGCGCCACGGTCCTCACGACGGGCCGTGCCGAGCAGGCGGCCCCGCACCTGCGCGAGTTCATCGCCGAACTGCGCGGAACAGCCGGGGCCGAGGCACGCATCTCCCTGCTCTGCCACTCCTACGGCTCGGTGGTGTGCGGCCGCGCGGCCGCCGGTCTGGACGTCGCCGACATCGCCCTCGTCGGCAGCCCCGGCACGGGCGCGGACTCGGCGGCGGCCCTGCACACACGGGCCCGCGTCTGGGCGGCGCGCGGCGGTGACGACTGGATCGCCGAGGTCCCGCACGTCAGCACCGACCTGTTCGGCACCACCGTCGGCTTCGGCACCGACCCCGTGTCCCCGGCCTTCGGCGCCCATGTCTTCGCGGCGGGCTCCGGCGGCCACAGCGACTACTTCAGGCCGGGCTCGGTCTCCCTGGCCAACCTCGCCCGGATCGTGCTCGGCGAGTCGAAGGAGGTGACCCGTGCGTGAGTTGAGCGTGCGCCGCGCGTGGGACGGTATACGGCAGAGCGCCGAACGGATCGACACGGCCACCCCCGGGGACCGGGACCGGGCCGTGGACGCCCTGCGCGCCTTCGCGATCCTCGGCGTGGTCCTCGGCCACTGGCTGGTCACGGCCCTGGTGGCGGACGGCGGCACCCTGCACACCACCAGCCCCCTCCAGCACATGCCATGGCTGGCCCCCATCTCCTGGGCCTTCCAGACCCTCGCCGTGTTCTTCCTGGTGGGCGGCCATGTGGCGACCCGGAGTTACAGCTCGGCCCGCGCCAGGGGGACGCCGTACGTCCGATGGCTGGTCGCCCGTCTGTCGCGGCTGTTCAAGCCGGTGGCGGCCGTACTGGTCCTGTGGACCGTGACCGCGACGTCCCTGCTCCTCTCGGGAGCCGACCTCGACACGGTCCGCACGCTCGTCAAGCTGGCCCTGTCACCCCTCTGGTTCCTTCTCGTCTTCGCGGCCCTCACGGCGGCGACCCCGCTGCTCACCCGGCTCAACCCCCTCTGGCCGCTGGCCGTCGTCCTCCATGTGGACCTGCTCCGCTTCGGACTCGGCGCTCCGCAGAGCCTCGGCTGGGTGAACCTGGCGGCGGGCTGGCTGGTGCCGTACACCCTCGGCGCGGCCTGGACCCGCGGCGAGCTGGACCGCCCGCGCGCGGGCTGGATCCTGCTCATCGGCGGCACCGCGGCGACGGCCGCGCTGGTGATCTGGGCGCACTACCCGGCATCGATGGTCGGCATCCCGGGCTCGGCGATATCGAACCTCAACCCGCCGACCCTGGCCGCGGTCGCCTTCGGCCTGGCCCAGTGCGGCCTCGCGCTGCTCCTGCGCGACCGGCTGCGCCGTACGATGCGGCGCCCCCTGGCCTGGGCGGTGGTGGCCTTCGTCAACCTCTCCGCGATGACGATCTTCCTCTGGCACCAGACGGCGATGATGGCGACCACGGCCACCGGCCTCCTCGCGGGCCGCCTCCCCGGCCTGCACACCTCCCCCGACGGCCTCGGCTGGGTGGCGTCCCGCCTGATGTGGCTCCCGGTCTTCGCCCTGGCCCTCACCGTCTGCTGGGCCGCCTTTCGGACCTACGAGCACGCCCGCCCCGCGGGACGGACGGGCCGCCGGCGGTCACGGGTCGTCCGCGCCCACCGCCCGTCGTCCGGGGCGGCGGCGCTGGAGAGGCGTCATGTCTAGGGTGGTGCGCGTGACGGGAACGGGGATGCAGCGGGTGGTGCGCGGGCTGCGGGTGGTGCGCGACGACCTGGCCGACACCGATGCGAACCCGCTGCCCCCGTCCAAGTGGCTGCGGTGGCTGCCGCACGGCGTGCTGTGCCTGGCGGCGTTCGGCATCGTGCTCGGCGGCACGGCGCAGCTCCAGGACACAGGGCATCTGGGCGTGAACGGCTTCCTGATCGCACTCGCGCAGGGCGGTGCCGTGGTCCTCGCGATGTGGCGGCCGATCCCGGCGTGGTGGCTGTCGACGGGGGCCGGCCTGCTGGGCGCCCTCGCGGTGCACGGCAAGCTGGGCATGGACGGGGGGACCGAGTTCACCTGGCCCTGGACCGCGGCCGGGATCATCGCCCACCTGCTCGTACTGCTGCTGCTCGCACTGCGGGTCCGCACCCGGGTGTCCGTCGAGGTGCTGGTCCTGACCGCACTGCTCACCTTCGTCCTCGAGGACGTGTGGGGCGCGGCGCACTATCAGCACACCGGCGTCGTCACCATCGCCCTGTCCACGGTCGTCGTCGTGCTCGGCATTGCGCTGCGCGGCCGCCGCGAGGCGCGCGCGGAACTGGGCCGGCAGACCACTCTCACCGCCGAGGAGCGGGCGCGGCGCACCCTGCTGGAGGAGCGCAACCGCATCGCCCGCGAGCTGCACGACGTGGTCGCCCACCACATGTCCGTCATCTCCATCCAGGCCCAGGTCGCCCCCCACCTGGTCAAGGACCCGCCCGAGGAGCTCAAGGAGAACCTCGAGGGCATACGGAGCAATGCGCTGGAGGCACTGACCGAGCTGCGCCGCGTGCTGGGCGTCCTGCGCTCGGAGGATCCCGGCACGGACATGCTCGACGGCGCCGGCAGCGACGTGCACAGTCCGCAGCCCACCCTGGACCGGCTCGACGCGCTCGTCGAGAACACCCGGGCGGCCGGCCTGACCGTGACCACGCGGACCGTCGGAGAGCGGCGCCCCATGCCGTCCGGCGTGGAGCTGTCGGCGTACCGGATCGTGCAGGAGGCGCTGAGCAACGTACTGCGCCACGCACCCGGCGCGAGCGCGAGCGTCGAAGTCGCCTACGTCCCCTTCGGACTGCGTGTGGAGGTCGTCAACTCGCGGCCGCTGCACGAGGCGCCGTCCTCGCCGGGCGCGGGGCACGGTCTGCTGGGCATGCGGGAGCGGGCCGCGATGCTCGGCGGCGATCTGTCCGCACACTCCCAGCCGGACGGCGGCTACCAGGTCTCCGCGTTCCTGCCGGTCGCCCCGCGCGCCGACGGCCCGGACCTCCCCGACGCCCCGGACCCCGTCACCGACCCGAAGGACGACACCGCATGACGAGCAGCCCCATTCGCGTCATCATCGCCGACGACCAGCAGATGGTCCGGCAGGGCTTCACCGTGCTGCTCAACACCCAGCCCGACATCGACGTCATCGGGCAGGCGGTGGACGGCCTGGACGCAGTGGCCAAGGTCGCCGAACTCGTCCCGGACGTCGTCCTGATGGACATCCGCATGCCCGAGCTCGGCGGCATCGAGGCCACCCGTCGAATCACCACCGAGCGTCCCGACATAAAGGTGCTGGTGCTCACCACCTTCGACCTCGACGAGTACGTGTACGAGGCGCTGCGCGCCGGCGCCTCCGGGTTCATGCTCAAGGACGCGTCCGCGGACAAGCTCGCCGAGGCGGTCCGGGTGGTCGCGGCCGGCGACGCGCTGCTCGCACCGGGCATCACCCGGCGGCTGATCGCCGAGTTCTCCCGCCTGGACGGCAAGCCCCGCGCCCCGCTCAAGACACGCGTCGGCGACCTGACCGAGCGCGAGACGGAGGTCCTCGCCCTGATCGCGCAGGGTCTGTCGAACGCGGAGATCGCCGAGCGGCTGGTCGTGGCGGAGCAGACCGTGAAGACCCATGTGGGCCGCATCCTGGTGAAGCTGGGCCTGAGGGACCGGACGCAGGCGGCGGTGTTCGCATACGAGTCGGGGCTGGTACGGCCGTCGGGATACTGACCGGCGGTCGTCTCCGGGGGCCTCGTGGCCGTACCCGTAGTACCTGAGAGGGAGCCCGGAGAACCCTTCTCACTGGTGACGACCGCGACCCCCGCCTCCGCCTACGGTTCTGATGTGACCGAGACGACCCAGACGCCCAAGGGCCCGCCGGAGCAGCCGGAGGGCGCGTACGAGCCGTACAAGCCGAGCAGCCCGGAGTTCCGGGCGGCCATGGACGCCCTGCGCGGAATGCGTCAGGACCTGTTCCACGAGGCCTTCGCGTACCGTCCGCTGCCGCGCGCGAGCGTCCACGCTCCGCTCGTCCGCCGTCTGCGCGGCCGGATGCGGGAGTACGCGACCTGGACTCCGCACGCCGTGATCACCGCGTTCGGCGTTCTTGCCATGCTCATCGCCGCGAACAGCGCCATGCTCGGCGCCGGCGACAACTTCGTCCTCGGGCTGCTGGCCCTGATCCCGGTCCTGCTGACGATGGTCCGGCCGGTCGGCGCGTTCTGGGCGTCGATGGCCGCGACCCCGGTCGTCGCGGTGATCGGCTCCAGCTGGGACAGCGAGTGGCCGTGGCTGCCCGGTGCCTTCGCCTGCCACCTGTTCGTGCTCACAATCGTGGCGATACGGACCCGGCCGCGCACGGCGGCGTGGATGTGGGCGCTCACCGGGGTCTACGGCGTGGTGGTCACCACGTTCTTCAGCTGGGGGCCACACTCCGGCTTCGACGCCAACACCGCCCAGCTGCTGTCCTTCTCCGCCCTGGTCCTCCTCGCCGTCAGCGTCTGGCACATACGCCGCGAGGCCCGCCAGGAGGTGACCGCCCAGCAGTCGGTGACCGCGCACGAGCGTTCGCGCCGCACCCTGCTGGAGGAGCGCACGACGATCGCCCGTGAGCTGCACGACGTGGTCGCGCACCACATGTCGGTCGTCGCCATCCAGGCGGAGGCCGCGCCCTACCGGGTGGAGAACCCGCCGCCGGAACTGGAGAAGGCGTTCGCGACGATCCGGGAGAACGCGGTCGCGGCGCTCGCCGAGCTGCGCCGTGTGCTGGGCGTGGTTCGCGCCGAGGACTACGAGGCCCCGGACGCCCCGCAGCCGACCCTCGCCGACCTGGACGCCCTGCTCGCCAATGTGCGGGAGGCGGGCCTGAGCGTCGACAAGACGGTGACCGGAGCGATACGTGAACTCCCGCAGGGCGTCGAGCTGTCGGCGTACCGCATGGTTCAGGAGGCGCTGAGCAACAGCCTGCGCCACGCGCCGGGCGCGAGCGCCCGCGTGGAGATCGGCTATGTGCTCGGCGGCCTGGGCGTGCGCATAGTCAACGACCCGCCACCGAACCCCTCACTGCTGAAGCCCTCACCCGGCGCCGGTCACGGCATCACAGGCATGCGGGAGCGCGTCTCGATGCTGAACGGCGAGATGACGGCGGGCCGGACGGACGAGGGCGGCTACGAGGTGACGGTGTTCCTGCCGGTGGCCGCCGGAACCGAAGGAGAGGCATGACGATCCGCGTCCTGATCGCGGACGACCAGATGATGGTGCGCGAGGGCTTCTCGGTCCTGTTGAACGCGATGCCGGACATCGAGGTGGTCGGCGAGGCGGTCAACGGCCGCGAGGCGGTGGACCGCGTCCGTGAACTCGCCCCCGACGTGGTCCTGATGGACATCCGCATGCCGGAGCTGAACGGCATCGAGGCGACCCGCGAGATCGTGGCCGCCGACAGCACGTCGAAGGTCCTCGTCCTGACGACCTTCGACCTCGACGAGTACGTCTACCAGGCACTGCGCGCAGGAGCGTCCGGCTTCCTCCTCAAGGACGCCTCCGCCCGCCAACTGGCCGACGGCGTAAGGGTGGTGGCCTCCGGCGAGGCACTCCTGGCCCCCACGGTGACGAAGCGACTGATCACGGAGTTCTCCAAACTCTCGGGAACCCCGCGCCCCATGCAGGCCGCCATGGCGGCCTACGGCGACCTGACCGACCGCGAGACGGAGGTCCTGGTCCTCATCGCCCAGGGCCTGTCGAACGCGGAGATAGCCGAGCGGCTGGTGGTCGCGGAGTCGACGATCAAGACCCATGTGAGCCGAATCCTGGTGAAGCTGGGCCTGAGGGACCGGACGCAGGCGGCGGTGTTCGCGTACGAGGCGCGGCTGGTGACGCCGGGCTAGGTCGCTGTCCGCGCATGTCCCGGGACGAAATATCGGGAGAACACGATCTCTTACTAATACGACGACCATGACAACGGGCTGGGCCGCGGTCCACCCCCGGGGAGGGGACGGAAGCCGATGAGCCTTCGTCAGTTCGAGTACGCCCTGGCCGTTGCCGAGGAGGGCTCGGTGACGGCGGCGGCGGAGCTGCTGCACGTCGCTCAACCGTCGGTGTCCCAGCAGATCCGCAGCCTGGAGCGGGAACTCGGCGTGACACTGTTCGACCGCACGCCGACCGGACTGGTGCCCACCGTGGTCGGTCGCGCGTTCCTGCGGGAGGCGGAGGCCGCGGTGACGGCCGCGCGGCGGGCGAGGGCGACGGCGCGGGCCGGTGCCGACGAACTGGTGGGCGAGCTGCTGGTCGCGGTGCAGATGGGCCTGGGCACGCGACAGCTGCCGGGCGCGCTGGGTGCGTTGCGCCGCCGCTTCCCGCGGCTGGAGGTCACCGTCTTCGAGGAGCCGAACCCCGCCGAACTGGAGCGGCTGGGGCGCCGGGGCGTGCTGGACCTCGCCCTGGTGGCCGAGCCGTGCGGGGGCCCTGCCGACGCCCATCACCTCGGCGACGAGGAGTTCGTCGTGGTGATGGGCGTCGGGCACCCGCGGCTTGCCGCGGACCGGGTCGAGCTGCGCGAGCTGGCGGGTGAGCCGTGGGTGAGGTTCGACCGCGACAGCACGCTCGACTGCGTGCTGCGCGACGTGCTGCGGGACAACGAACTGGCCCCGACCACGATCGCCCGCGTGTCCCAGACGGCGACGGCCGTGCGCTGGGCCGCCGGCGGGCTGGGAGTGACGCTCGTGCCGGCCTCGGCGGTGCCCCAGGGGTACGAGCACCTCGCGCGCCCGGTGTTCCCGGTCGTGTCCCAGCCCGTCGTCGCCGCGCTCCGGAATGGCGCGGGCCCGGCGGAGAGGGCCCTGCTCGAATTCCTGCGTCAGGAGACGTGGCACAAATCAGCCTTCTTCTCGCCGGTGTCCTGACCGGCCGAGAAAGAGGCGGGCGCCACTGAATTCATTGTGTCGAACGTGGCGTTTCGGAATTCTGTCCGGGTCAGCCCCTGGTGAATTCGCCGCCGTCCACGACGAGATTGCTACCGGTCAGCCAGCTCGCCCGGTCGGACACGAGGAACAGCACCGCGTGGGCGATGTCGTCGGGTTGGCCGTCGCGCCCCAGCGGGGGCGTGGTGTTGTCCTGGCCCGGCCCCGCGTCCAGGAGCGCCCACTGCTTCCGCGTCGCCTCGCCGCCGGGGGTGGCGGTTCTGCCCGGAGTCACGGTGTTGACCCGGATTCCGGACGGGGCCAGCTGCGAGGCCAGCCCGCGGCTGTAGTTCTCCAGTGCCGCCTTCGCCGCCGTGTAGTGCAGGAACGGCGGCAGTGCGGCGGGGACCGCGGCCGAGGAGACATGCAGGATCACCCCCGAACGCCGTTCCCGCATCCCCGGTGCCAGCAGCGAGTCCAGCCGCACCGACGCCAGGAAGTTCAGGTCCAGCGCGTTCTGCCACTCCTCGTCGGGGATGGCCACGGCATCCGCGTGCGGTCCCGCACCACCCGCGTTGTGGACCAGGACGTCCACCCCGCCGAGCACCTCCTGCGCGGCCGCGGCGAGCGCCTGCGCTCCATCCCGGGTCCGCACGTCTGCCGTCACGAAGGCAGCGCCCTCCGGCACCGTGCCCGCCGCCGACCTGGCGGTGGTGAGCACCTCGGCGCCCGCGTCCAGGAGCCGGCGTACGACGGCTGCTCCTATTCCGCGCGTACCACCCGTGACCAGGGCTCGCTTTCCCGCGAGTTCTCGCGTTCCCGATCCGTTCTCGATCGTGGTCATGCCACCGGTCCTCTCGATCGCGTAATTTGCCGCTCGACGGAGAAAAGCTGGTGAATGCGTCGTCGAGCTGTTTCACGGTATGTATGGAAAAGAGCGAGAGGCAAAGACGAAATATCAGTACGAGCTATAGGGAGTTCCTATGGCCCGCTCGTGCGTGACTCATGCTGCAGCCCGAGCTGTCGAGTCGCTTGGTCCAGACATATGCTGGGGGTATATCCGGAGAACGGATCCCGTCTGAGAACCGACTAGTAGTGAAGCGGAGCGGGCGATGGGATGGAGTCTGGAAGGCCGGTATTTCGAAGCATGTCCGTGTGACGTGGTGTGTCCGTGCACCGTCTCGGCCTTGGCGATGCCGGCGGACACCGAGCGGTGTCAGGTGACGCTGGTGTTCCACGTCGACCGGGGGGACATCGAGGGTGTCGACGTCGGTGGGCTCACCGTCGCGCTGCTGGCGGACGCGCCGGGGCAGATGTCCCTGGGCGGCTGGCGTGTCGGACTGTTCCTCGACGAGGCGGCCTCGGCCGAGCAGGCCGAGAAGCTGCAGGGGGTGTTCAGCGGAGCGATGGGTGGGCCGCCGGAGCTGCTCACTCCTCTGGTGGGCGAGATCGCCGGCGTGGAAACCGCTCCGATCACGTTCGACTCAACGGACCGGACCCACCGCGTCACCATCGGGGACTCGGTCGACATCGAGGTCGAGGACTTCTTCCTGGACGGCGCGAGTGAAGGCGCGACCCTGCATGGCATGACCCTCACGCCCAATTCGGTCGTGACGATCGCGAAGTCCAATGTCGCCCGCATACGGGCGTTCGGTCTCGACCTCGACCTGGCGGGTCACAACGGGCACTCCGCGCCGTTCGCCTGGTCCGTCTGACCGCCTCGCCGTCACGCCGCGGCCAGTTCGCACACGTACTTGCCGCGGCTGGCGTTCCTGGTCCTGAAGGAACACCCCTGGTCAGAGGGGCAGACCCCGGGTTAGCGTCCCCGCATGGCAGCCTTCGACCCCTGGGACCCCGAGTTCCTCGCCGACCCGTACCCCGCCTACGCCGAGCTGCGTGCCAAAGGCCGGGTGCACCACTTCGAGGCCACGAACCAGTGGCTCGTCCCGCGCCACGCGGACGTCTCGGCGCTGCTCAGGGAGCGGCGGCTCGGGCGGACGTATCTGCACCGGTTCACGCACGAGGACTTCGGACGGACCGCGCCGCCCGCCGCGCACGAGCCGTTCCACGACCTCAACGACCACGGCATGCTCGACCTGGAGCCACCGGACCACACCCGGATCCGCCGGCTGGTCTCGAAGGCGTTCACGCCGCGCACGGTGGAGCAGCTCAAGCCGTATGTGACCAAGCTGGCCGGCGAGCTCGTGGACCGGCTGGTCGAGGCGGGTGGCGGCGACCTGCTCGGTGATGTCGCCGAGCCGCTCCCCGTCGCCGTCATCGCCGAGATGCTGGGGATCCCGGAGGGCGACCGCGCCCCGCTGCGGCCCTGGTCGGCCGACATCTGCGGGATGTACGAGCTGAACCCGTCCGAGGACACCGCGCGCAAGGCCGTCCAGGCCTCCGTCGAGTTCTCGGAGTACCTGCGGGAGCTGATCGCCGAGCGGCGAAAGGAGCCCGGCGAGGATCTCATCTCGGGGCTCATCGCCGCCCACGACGAGGGCGACCGGCTCACCGAGCAGGAGATGATCTCCACGGCGGTCCTGCTCCTCAACGCCGGCCACGAGGCGACCGTCAACGCCACCGTCAACGGCTGGTACGCCCTGTTCCGCAATCCGGAGCAGCTGGCCGCCCTGCGCGCCGACCACTCCCTCGTGCCCTCCGCCGTCGAAGAGCTCATGCGCTACGACACCCCGCTCCAGCTCTTCGAGCGGTGGGTGCTGGACGACATCGAGATCGACGGGACGACCATTCCGCAGGGCGCGGAGATCGCCATGCTCTTCGGTTCCGCCAACCATGACCCGGACGTCTTCTCCGAGCCCGAGAAGCTGGACCTCACCCGCAAGGAGAACCCGCACATCTCCTTCAGCGCCGGTATCCACTACTGCATCGGGGCGCCGTTGGCCCGTATCGAGCTGGCGGCCTCCATGACCGCCCTGCTCGAGAAGGCCCCGGCCCTGAGCCTCGCCCAGGAACCGGCGCGGAAGCCGAACTTCGTGATCCGCGGGTTGGAGGGGCTCAGCGTCGCGGTCTGAGACGTCGGAGCAGAGCCCAGACACCCAGCGCGGCGGCGGTTCCGCCGAGGATCGCCAGCGGCAGTTCGGCGTAGAGGACGCTCCAGTCGGGGGCCGCCTCGAAACGCCACAGCCGGTCCCTGACGTCGACGGACCACACCGCGAGTCCCGCGCCCGCGCCGAGCGCCGCGGTCACACACCCCGCGGCGGCCTCCGTACGTTGCCCCATGTCCGGGAGTGACGTGCGCAGGCCGCCTTGGGGTTCCCGCCGTTCAGGTCGTCATGTCCCGCCGCCGCAGTCCGGCCAGCCCGCCGGCCACCAGAACCACCGCCAGCCCCAGCAGGATCAGCACCGGCGCCCACTCCATCCCCCCGCCCGGCAGCTTCGGCAGATGGCCGAAGGGGGACAGGTCCAGCACCGGTTGCGGTACGTCCAGTGCGGGACCGACCCAGCCGATCAGCAGCACCGCCCCGGCGACTCCCCACGCCGCCACCGCCCCCCGCGGCAGCACCCCGTACAGCAGCACCGTCACCCCGCCGATCACCCACACCGCGGCGACCTGCACCAGGCACGCCCCCAGGATCGGTCCGATCTCCTTGCCGTAGCCGACGGTGAAGCCCGCCCCCGCCAGCAGCATGATCAGGGCCGAGCCGCCGAAGGCGATCGTCAGGTGTCCGGCGGCCCACCGCAGTCGTCCCACCGCGTTCGCCAGCAACGGTTCCGCGCGGCCCGAGGTCTCCTCGCCGTTCAGGCGCAGCACCGAACCGACGACGTACAGCGCTGCGATCAGGCCCATCATCCCGACCATCGAGGCCAGAAACGCGTCCGTGAGGCCGCTCTGGCCGCCCATCCGCTCGAAGATCTTCCGGGCGTTCTCGTTGTCGCCGACCAGGTCGGTCACGCCGTCCGTGAGTCCGCCGTAGACGACTCCGACGACGAAGAAGGCGAGGCTCCAGCCGAACACGCTGCCCCGCTGCAGCCGCCACGCCAGCGCGCCCGCCGTGCCGAGCCGTCCGGCGGCCGGTCCGGGGCGGGTGGGCAGGAAGCTCATGCCGATGTCCCGGCGGCCCGCCAACTCGTAGGCCACCGCGGCCTGGAGCAGCACCGCCGCCGCGAACAGCACCAGCACCCACCAGCGTTCGTCGGCGTACGGGCGCAGGTTCTCCAGCCAGCCCAGCGGCGACAGCCAGGTCAGGACGGACGAGCCGTCGTCCGTCGCGGAGTCGCCGGCCGCGCGCAGAACGAACGCCGCGCCCAGGACCCCCGCCGTCAGACCGCGCGCCAGCCTCGCGCTCTCCGTCAGCTGCGCGACGATCGCCGCCATCGTGGCGAAGACCATGCCGACCGCCGCGAGTCCGAGCCCGAAGGTCAGGGCCCCGGTGGCGCCATGGCCGGCCAGGCCGGCCGCAACCAGCAGTGCCAGTACGGCATTTGCGACCGCTGCAGCCAGCAGCGCCGCTGTCAGTGAGGCCCGGCGGCCCACCATCCCGGACGCCACCAGTTCCTGGCGCCCGCTCTCCTCCTCGTCCCGGGTGTGCCGTACGACGATCATCAGGCTCATCGCGGCGGCGAGCAGGCCCGCGTAGACGCCGACGCGCCAAGCCGTCAGCGCGCCGATCGAGGTGTCGTAGACGGGGCCGATCAGCGCGCGGAAGGAGGCGTTGGTCGCCACCTGGTGGATCAGGTCCGTGCGTTCGGCAGGGGTGCCGTAGAGGTTCTTCAGGGTGTTCGGCATGGAGAGGACCATGAGCGCGTTCACGCCGACCCAGACCGGGATCATCACCCGGTCGCGGCGCAGGGCGAAGCGCAACAGGGTCGCGGTGCCCGCGAGTTGGCGGGAACCGCCGGTCATGCGTACGGCGAGGCTCGTCATCGTGACACCTCGTCCTGGTAGTGCCGCAGGAACAGCTCCTCCAGCGTCGGCGGCGTCGAGGTCAGCGACCGCACGCCCGACTCGCTCAACTGCCGCAGCACGGCGTCGAGTTTGTCCGTGTCGACCTGCAGCCTGACCCGCTTTCCCTGTACGTCGAGGTCGTGGACGCCGGGCAGGTGCGCCAACCCGTTGGGCGGGCCCGCCAGTTCGGCGGTCACGCTCGTCCGCGTCAGGTGGCGCAGGTCGGCCAGCGAGCCGGACTCGACCGTGCGGCCCTTGCGGATGATGCTCACGCGGTCGCAGAGCTCCTCGACCTCGCTGAGGATGTGCGAGGACAGCAGGATCGTCCGGCCCCGGTCCCGCTCCTCCTCCACGCAGCGCTGGAAGACCTCCTCCATCAGCGGGTCCAGGCCCGACGTCGGCTCGTCCAGGATCAGCAGGTCCACGTCCGAGGCGAACGCGGCGACCAGGGCGACCTTCTGGCGGTTGCCCTTGGAGTACGTGCGGCCCTTCTTGGTGGGCTCCAGCTCGAAGCGTTCGATCAGGTCGGCGCGGCGCCGCGCGTCCAGGCCTCCGCGGAGGCGGCCGTAGAGGTCGATGACCTCGCCGCCGGAGAGGTTGCGCCACAGGGTCACGTCGCCGGGGACGTACGCGATCCGGCGGTGCACCTCCACCGCGTCCTGCCACGGGTCGCGGCCCAGCACCTGCGCGGCGCCGGAGTCCGCGCGCAGCAGGCCGAGCAGGACGCGGATGGTGGTGGACTTGCCGGCGCCGTTCGGGCCGAGGAAGCCGTGCACCTCGCCGGTCTCCACGTCCAGGTCGAGGCCGTCGAGCGCATGCGTCTTCCCGAACGACTTGTGGAGCCCGGAGACGCTGATTGCCTTCGTCATGGTTCAGAACGTACGCTTCTTTCAGAAATTTGTGAAGTTAAGGAAGCGTATAAAGCCCGGATAGGGTGGTGACCATGGCTGATGAGGCGGGGCGTGACCCGGAGGCGGTCTCGAAGTTCGTGGAGAGTTTCGCGGCGCAGCTCGTCGAGGCCGGGATGCAGCGCATGCCCGCCCGTGTCTTCGCGGCGCTCCTCTCCTCCGACGAGGCCTCGATGACCTCGGCCGAGCTGGGAGAGCAGCTGCAGATCAGCCCGGCTGCGGTGTCCGGGGCGGTGCGCTACCTGACCATGACGCACATGGTCTCGCGGGAGCGGGAGCCCGGCTCGCGCCGCGAGCGCTACCGGGTGCACGGCGACCAGTGGTACGAGGCCCTCACCAACCGCGAGGCCATCATCAAGCGCTGGGAGGTCGCCCTGCGGGAAGGCGTCAGCAGCCTCGGCGCCGACACCCCCGCAGGACGCCGCATGGCCGAGACGCTCGCCTTCTTCGAGTTCGTCGAGGGCGAGGTCGCGGCCATGATGGAGCGGTGGCGGGTGCACCGCCGGGAGCTGTTCGGCAACTAGGAGTCGGGGTCGGGAGTTACCGCTCCTTGGTCTCCTCCAGCACCGTCCGGCCCAGCAGCAGGTACCGCTCGGGCGAGCGTCGCTTCAGGTACTGGGCGTAGCCGATGCCCAGTGCCGCGACCAGGGCCACCAGCCACGGGGTCGCCTTCAGGAGCAGTGAGCCGGACTCGGTGCCGGCCGCGACGCCCATGTTGGACACCAGCAGGACGACCACGGCGAGCATCGCGATGCCGCCGATGAGCGGGGCGGCGAAGGTCTTGAACCAGTGCCGGCTCTCGGGGTGGTTCTTGCGGAAGTAGACCAGCACGGCGAACGAGCACACCGCCTGCACGATCAGGATCGCCATCGTGCCGAGGATCGCGAGCAGCACGTAGAGGGCGTTGTACGGGTCCTTGCCCGCGACCCAGAACGCGCCGATCAGGACCGCGGAGACCACCGTCTGGACCAGGCCCGCGATGTGCGGGGAGCCGTGCCTGTGGTGGGTGCGGCCGACCGTGTTCTTCAGGGACGGCAGGACGCCCTCGCGGCCCAGCGCGTACATGTAGCGGGCGGCGCAGTTGTGGAAGGCCATGCCGCAGGCGAGCGAGCCGGTGATCATCAGCCACTGCATGACGTCGACGGCCCAGTGGCCGACGTAGCGCTCGGTCGGGTTGAAGAAGAGCGCGAGCGGGTTCGCGGAGGAGGCGGCCTTGACGGCCTCCGCCTCGCCGTTGCCGATGATGGCCATCCAGGAGACGAAGACGTAGAAGACACCGACGCCGAGGACCGAGATCATCGTCGCCTTGGGGATGATCTTCTTCGGGTCGCGGGACTCCTCGCCGTACATCGCCGTCGACTCGAAGCCGACCCACGACCAGAAGGCGAAGAAGAGACCGAGGCCTGCGCTGGTCCCCTTGAAGGCGTTGACCGGGTTGACCGGGCCGAAGGTGAAGCCGTGCGGGCCGCCGCCGTGCAGGGCGACCGAGATCGCCATCGCGGCGAGGACGGTGACCTCCGTGGCGAGCAGGACGACGAGGAGCTTCTCGGCGACGCTGACGCCGAACCAGGTGCCCATCGCGTTGACGGCGAGCATCAGGATCGCGAAGGCCCACCATGGGACGTCAAGTCCCGTCTGGTCCTTCAGGGTTGTGTTGGCGAAGACCGAGAAGATGCCGATCAGTGCCGGTTCGAAGACGGCGTACGCGAACGTCGCGAGGAGGCCCGAGGCCAGGCCCGCGGTGCGTCCGAGGCCGTAGGAGATGAAGCCGTAGAAGGCGCCCGTCGACGTGATGTGCTTCGCCATCGAGGTGAAGCCGACGGAAAAGATTGCCAGGACGACCATTGCGACGAGATAGCTCGCGGGGGCGCCGATGCCGTTGCCGGCTGAGACCATGAAGGGCACGTTGCCCGTCATCGCGGTGATCGGCGCGGCGGTCGCGACGGCCATGAAGACCACGCCGAGCAGGCCCACGGCGTTGGGCTTCAGCCGGTGAACCGTGCCTTCGCCGCCTGTGTCGGTCGCCGGGGCGACTCCCTCGTCCACTGCCATCGGGCTGGCCCCTCTCCTGGTGATCGGCTGGTGTGCTGAACCGGAACTCTGTAGGCCGAATGAGTCGAGCAAGGGTCTCGGGGCGTTAAATGTTTGTCAACCAGACCTTTAGAAATCTGACGCAATCTGTCGGCAACACACGGCTCGTACGTTCGCCGCCATGACCGTCTACACGTCCACCCTCGGCGGCGAACGCTTCCGCTTCGACTCCCTCGCGCGCCTGCTGGCCGCGGCGAGCCCCGAACGCTCCGGCGACCGGCTGGCGGGCCTCGCCGCCGGCAGCTCCCAGGAGCGCGTCGCGGCGCGCTGGGCGCTGGCGGAGGTGCCGCTCGCGACCTTCCTGACCGAGCCGGTGATCCCGTACGAGACCGACGACGTGACCCGGCTGATCCTCGACACGCACGACGCGGCGGCCTTTGCACCGCTGGCCGGGATGACGGTCGGGGAGCTGCGGGAGTGGCTGCTGTCGGCGGACACCGGGTCGCTGGCGGCGGTGGCGCCCGGGCTGACGCCGGAGATGGTCGCGGCGGTCTCGAAGCTGATGGGCAACGCCGATCTGGTGGCCGTCGCCCGCAAGGTGCAGGTGGTCACCGCCTTCCGCTCGACGATCGGCCTCCCGGGCCGCCTGGCCACGCGCCTGCAGCCCAACCATCCGACGGACGACCCGGCGGGAGTCGCGGCGGCCCTGCTCGACGGGTTGTTGCTGGGCTCCGGCGACGCGGTGATCGGCATCAACCCGGCGACGGACAGCCCGAAGGCGGTACGGGACCTGCTGGAACTGCTGGACGGGGTGATCGACCGCTACTCCATCCCCACCCAGTCCTGCGTCCTCTGCCATGTCACGACGAGCGTGGACCTGATGGAGCGCGGCGCCCCCGTCGACCTGGTCTTCCAGTCCATCGCGGGCACGCAGGCCGCGAACGCCTCCTTCGGCGTGACGCTGGGGCGGCTGGACGAGGCGTACGAGGCGGCGCGGGCACTGGACCGGGGGACGGTCGGCCGGAACGTCATGTACTTCGAGACCGGCCAGGGCAGCGCGCTCTCGGCGGACGCGCACCACGGGGTGGACCAGCAGACGGTGGAGGCGCGGGCGTACGCGGTGGCGCGCCGCTACGACCCGCTGCTGGTGAACACGGTGGTGGGCTTCATCGGCCCGGAGTACCTCTACGACGGCCGCCAGATCCTGCGGGCCGCGCTCGAGGACCACTTCTGCGGCAAGTTGCTCGGCCTGCCGATGGGCCTGGACATCTGCTACACGAACCACGCGGACGCCGATGACGACGACGTGGCGACCATGCTGACCATGCTCGGCGTTGCGGGCGCGTCCTTCGTGATCTGCACGCCGGGCGGCGACGACATCATGCTCAACTACCAATCCGCCTCGTACCACGACGCGTTGTACCTGCGCGAGGTGCTCGGGCTGCGCCCGGCACCGGAGTTCGAGGCATGGCTCGCGTCGATCGGGCTGCTGGACGAACGGGGTGCGATCAGGGACGTGTCAGGGGCGCATCCCCTGACGGCGATCGGAAGGGAACTGGCGGCATGACGGGCAGTCAAGTCATCGACACTACGGCCGACTTGGCCCTGTGGGCCGCGATGCGCCGGCACACCCAGGCCCGTATCGGGCTCGGCCGCGCGGGCTCGGCCCTCCCGACCCGGCACCGGCTGGAACTCCAGTCCGCCCACGCGGCGGCGCGGGACGCGGTGCACTCGCCGTTCGAGCCGGACGTGGTGGCGGCGGGGCTGACCGGGATGGCGACGGTGCGGGTCCGCAGCGCGGCGCCCGACCGGTTGGCGTACCTGCAGCGCCCCGATCTGGGCCGCCGCCTGAACCCCATGGACCGCGCCCATCTCCCCACCGGGGACTGGGACTTGGTATTCGTGGTCGCCGACGGGCTGTCCAGCCGGGCGGTGCACGAGCATGCGGCGGCGATGGTGCGGGAGACGGCGGCGCGGCTTGCGGGCTGGAACATCGCGCCGGTGGTGCTCGCCGAACAGGCCCGAGTGGCGCTCGGCGACGACATCGCGCACACGATGGGTGCGGCGATGGTGGTCGTCCTGGTCGGGGAACGGCCCGGCATGTCGGCGGCGGACTCCCTGGGCGCGTACCTCACGTACCGGCCGGTGCCGGGCGTGACGACGGACGCCGACAGGAACTGCCTGAGCAACATCAGGCCGCCGTTGGGGATGGCGTACGAGGTGGCGGCGGGGAAGTTGGCGGGGTTGGTGGGGAGGGGGCGGGAGTTGGGGGTCACGGGGGTGGCGCTGAAAGATGAATCCGATCAGGAGCGCGTGAGCGATCAGCTACGCTGAGTTGCGGCTGGTCTGCATCCGCGGGAGGGCGCATCATGACGTTGATGACTGAGCGACCGACGAGCAGGTCTGCGACCAGCTGAAGCCCTGCCTTCCTCAGGACCATCGCCTCAGCATCGGCCCGTTCCTGTACGTCTTCCCCGGCGACGAGAGTGCGTACGGGCCGGATATCCACGCAGCACACCAGCAGGCGTTCGAGACGGTGAGCAATCACCTGGACGGCGAAGCCCTGGTGTTCGTCGCCGAACTGACCTCTCGGGCGATTCGCACCGACGACTTGACCGACAAGGTTGCGGTCTATGGGAGGGCCGGCGTGCCGATCTACCTGCTCCTCGACATGCAGGAGCAGCAGTCGACCGTGTTCTGGACACCTTCGGTCGCGGGCTACGAGTCACACTGCACCCAGCCGTTCGGCGAGGCACTCCACATCCCCAAGCCCTTCGACTGCACGCTTGACACCACCGGCTTCCGGGCCCCCGAAGGCCCCGCTAAGAAGAACCCGGCACCGTAAGCCCCCAGGCCCCCTCCCAGACCGTCCAGGTCCGCCTCCGCACCGGCCCCCACACCCCCGCATCCGCCCGGTACCGGAAATCCGCCCCGGAGACGCTGACGGTGCGCCCCTCCGCCCGTAGGGGCGAGGCCTCTGCGCCCACCGACATCGGCCGTACCTCCACCGCGGCCAGCCCGCAGTCACCCGGTGTCACCGACACCGCCTCCACCGGCTGGTCCAGGTCCACCAGCGTCACGCCGTCGACCTCCACCCGCAGCCGCGCGGGGCGGGGTGCGGGGCCCTGGGCCTCCCGGGCCGGCACCAGGGTCCGTACGAGGGACTGCGCCGTACGGAGCCAGGGGCGTCCCACCTCCAGCGCCGGATCCGGCGTCTGCGCCTGCGGAGTCACCGGCGGGATGTGGAGCGTGCCGAGCACCACTCCGTCGCTGTCGTCCACCAGCAGATCGAGGCGCCGCTCCACCCCGTCGAGGACCGCCCGCGCCGCCGCCACCGCCCCCGTGGGTACCCCCAGGGATCGCGCCACCGCCAGGACACTGCCCACCGGCACCACCGACAGTGCACATCCGGCCAGCTCGCGCTGCCGGTGCAGGAGGGACACCGCACGGACCAGAGCGCGGTCGTCGCCGACCACCACCGGCCGCCGCGAGCCCCGTCTCGCCAGTGCCCGGGCGAACTCCTCCGGACCCTCCGGCAGGCAGACCTTCGCCTGCGCACCCGCGCTGAGCACGTCTTTTGCGATGCGTACCGACTCCCCGTCCGTCCTTCGGGCCACCGGATCGATGACCACCAGCAGCTGGTCGGAAGTCGCGGAAGTCGCCACCTCGGTCCTGCCTCACTTCCTCGGGTAGCATCTTTGTGCAAGAGCCCCTTGCGCTATTGCGCCAGGGGCTTCGTCTATTCCGGGGCATCCGGTCCGACGGTTTGCGGCCAACGACGGCCGCGGTGCACGCGGCGGTGAACCTTACGCGTACGCCCCTGACCTTGGACATGCCCCGCCCGGAAGGGGTGTACGCGCGTGCCCGCACTTGTGCTGCTCGGTGCTCAGTGGGGTGACGAAGGCAAGGGAAAGGCGACGGACCTGCTAGGCGGATCCGTCGACTACGTGGTGCGCTACCAGGGCGGCAACAACGCCGGCCACACGGTAGTCGTGGGCGATCAGAAGTACGCCCTTCACCTGCTCCCTTCCGGAATCCTGTCCCCGGGGTGCACCCCGGTCATCGGCAACGGTGTCGTCGTCGACCCGTCGGTCCTGTTCTCCGAGCTGAACGGGCTGAACGAGCGTGGCGTCGACACGTCCAAGCTCCTGATCAGCGGTAACGCTCACATCATCACGCCGTACAACGTGACGGTGGACAAGGTGACGGAACGCTTCCTCGGGAAGCGGAAGATCGGGACGACCGGCCGCGGTATCGGGCCGACCTACGCGGACAAGATCAACCGCGTCGGCATCCGGGTCCAGGACCTCTACGACGAGTCGATCCTGACCCAGAAGGTCGAGGCGGCCCTCGACATCAAGAACCAGGTCCTCACCAAGCTCTACAACCGCCGCGCGATCGCCATCGACCAGGTGGTCGAGGAGCTGCTGGGCTACGCCGACAAGCTCGCGCCGTATGTCGCCGACACCGTCCTGGTGCTCAACCAGGCGCTCGACGAGGACAAGGTGGTCCTCTTCGAGGGCGGCCAGGGCACGCTGCTGGACATCGACCACGGGACGTATCCCTTCGTCACGTCCTCCAACCCCACCGCGGGCGGCGCGTGCACCGGTGCCGGCGTCGGCCCGACCAAGATCAGCCGGGTCATCGGCATCCTCAAGGCCTACACGACCCGGGTCGGCTCCGGCCCCTTCCCGACCGAGCTGTTCGACGAGGACGGCGAGGCGCTGCGCCGCATCGGCGGCGAGCGGGGCGTGACCACCGGCCGTGACCGCCGCTGCGGCTGGTTCGACGCCGTGATCGCCCGCTACGCGACCCGCGTCAACGGTCTGACCGACTTCTTCCTCACCAAGCTCGACGTCCTCACCGGCTGGGAGCAGATCCCGGTCTGTGCGGCCTACGAGATCGACGGCAAGCGCGTCGAGGAACTTCCGTACTCGCAGAGCGACTTCCACCACGCGAAGCCGGTCTACGAGACCCTGCCGGGCTGGTCCGAGGACATCACCAAGGCGAAGTCCTTCTCCGACCTCCCCAAGAACGCCCAGAACTACGTGAAGGCGCTCGAGGAGATGTCGGGCGCACCGATCTCCGCGATCGGTGTCGGTCCCGGCCGGGACGAGACGATCGAGATCAACTCGTTCCTGTAAGTCCCGTTTGTTCTCAAGCTGTTGGGCCGGTCATGGATTTCCTTGACCGGCCCATGGCTTGCTCCTGGTTCCGTGCGGAAGCGGTGGGGCGCAACTATCTACGCGGGTAGCCGCCGTCCCGCCTCCCTCTCCGCTCCTCTCCAGTACCAGGAGTCCCGTATGCCCGTCAGTCCGATGAACCGCCGGGAGTTCGTGCAGAAGTCGGCCGTCACCGGTGCCGCCGTCGCCGCCGCGGCAGCGGTCGGTGCCGGTACCGCGCAGGCCGCCGACCGTACGCCCGCAAAGGCCCCCAAGACCTGGTCGTTCTCCATCCTGGGCACCACCGACCTGCACAGCCACGTCTTCAACTGGGACTACTACGCCAACAAGGCGTACTCGGACAGCAAGGGCAACACGTACGGCATCGCGCGCATCGCCACCCTCGTCAAGCAGCTGCGCGCCCAGAAGGGCGAGGAGCGGGTGCTGCTCGTCGACGCGGGCGACATCATCCAGGGCACGTCTCTCGCGTACTACTACGCGAACGTCGACCCCATCACTGGCAAGGACGGCAAGCCCGGACCGAAGCACCCCATGGCCGTCGCCATGAACGAGATGCGCTACGACGCCGCCGCGCTCGGCAACCACGAGTTCAACTACGGCATCGACGTCCTGCGCGCCTTCGAGCGGCAGTGCCACTTCCCGCTGCTGGGCGCCAACGCCCTGGACGCCAAGACGCTCAGGCCCGCCTTCCCGCCCTACACCGTCAAGTGCATCAAGGTGCCCGGCGCCCCGGACATCAAGGTCGGCATCCTCGGCCTGACCAACCCGGGCGTCGCCCTGTGGGACAAGGACAACGTCAGCGGCAAGATGGTCTTCCCGGGCCTGGTCGAGCAGGCGAAGAAGTACGTGCCGAGGCTGCGTGCGCTCGGCTGTGACGTCGTCTTCCTCACCGACCACTCCGGTCTGGACGGCTCGACCTCGTGGGGCGACGAACTCCCGTACGTGGAGAACGCCTCGAACCTGGTCGCCGAGCAGGTCCCCGGCATCGACGCGATCCTCGTCGGCCACACGCACGTCGACGTTCCGACGTACACGGTGAAGAACGAGGAGACCGGCGAGGACGTCCTGCTGTCCGAGCCCTACTGCTACGGCTACCGCCTCTCCGTCTTCGACTTCGAGCTCGAACTCCACCACGGCTGCTGGAAGGTCACCAGCAAGACGGCGACCACGCTCAACAGCAACACTGTCGCGGAGGACGCGAGGATCACCGAACTCCTCGAGGCCGACCACGACTTGGTCGTGAAGTACGTCAACACGGCGATCGGCACGTGTACCGAGGACATGTCGACGGCGGAGGCCTGCTGGAAGGACGTGCCCGCCATCGACTTCATCCACCAGGTCCAGATGGAGGCGGTGAAGTCGGGCCTGTCGACCTCGGACGCCGCGCTCCCGCTGATCTCGGTGGCCGCGTGCTTCAGTCGCACCGCCCACATCCCGAAGGGCGACGTGACCATCCGCGACGTCGCGGGCCTCTACATCTACGAGAACACGCTGTACGGCAAGAAGCTCACCGGCGCCCAGCTCAAGGACTATCTGGAGTTCGCGGCGAAGTACTACCACCAGGTGCCGTCCGGCACGAAGGTCGACACCTCGACCCTCACCAACGCCAACAGCTTCTGGGACTACATGTACGACACCGCGGCCGGAGTCTCGTACGACATCGACATCGCGGCGGCCGAGGGCTCGCGCATCAAGAACCTGACCTACAACGGCGCGGCGGTCCCGGACGACCAAGTCTTCGTCGTCGCGGTCAACAACTACCGTGCCAACGGCGGCAGCGGCTACCCGCACATCGCCGACGCGGAGACCGCGTACAGCTCCACCAACCAGGTCCGCGACCTGATGATCGCCTACGCCACGGCGAAGGGCACCATCGACCCGTCGACGTTCGCGGCGACGAACTGGAAGCTGACGCAGGACGGGACGGCGGTCTTCTAGGTCAGCCCCCGAACGCCGCCACATGGGCGCCGGCCCACTCCGCGAACGTCCGCGGCCGGCGCCCCAGCACCTTCTCCACGGTCGGGAGGACCTCCGCGCCCCGGTCGCTCTCCAGGGTGCGGTGCATGATCGCGTCGATGACCTCCGGGGGGAAGCCGTAGCGCTCCATGCCGGTGCGGGCCGCCTCGTCGGGGACCGGGCGGGCGTGGAGGTCGCGGCCCAGGGTGCTGCCCAGGATCGACAGTTCCTCCGTCGGGGTCAGGGACTGGGGGCCGCTCAACTCGTAGGTCGCGCCCCCGTGTTCGCCGGTGGTGAGGGCCAGGGCCGCGATCTCCGCCACGTCCGCCGGGTCGATGCTCGCCGCAGGGCGGTCCGCGAAGGGGATCGACACCTCGTCACCGGCGCGAAGCCGGCCCGCCCACTGCAGGGCGTTGGACATGAAGCGGCCGGGGCGCAGCAGCGTCCATGCGAAGCCCCCGTCCCTCACCGCCGCCTCCGCCTCCGCGTGCCAGCGGGCGATCACGTCCGTGCCCGCGCCGCCGTCCAGGACCGACAGCTTCGCCACGCGCCGCAAGCCCGCCTTCGCGGCCGCCCGGGCCAGGGCGAGGTCGTGGGTCGGCCCGGGAGCCGTGCCGACGCCCTGCGCCGACATCAGGAAGGCGGCCTCGGTGCCCGCGAACGCCGCCGCCAGGCTCTCCGGGTCGTCCGCGTCGCCGTACACCGCCTGCACGCCCTCCGGCAGCCGGGCCTCGGCGGGCCGCCGCGTCATCGCGCGCACCGGGTGCCCGGCGGCCGCCAACTGCCGTACCAGCTCGCCGCCCACATGCCCCGTCGCGCCCGTCACCAGGATCATCGCCGTCCCCTCTCGTCGAATCCGATGACGTCAGACTGCGCGCACCCGCTCTCCCGCGCGTCGCACGCGCGGAGGCACCGGCTCTGCTCCCGGGAGAGTAGGCGGGACCCCACAACAGGGCAATCAATGCATACCGGGCATACCGTGGTGTTGTGCACTTGTGCGCGTCGATCAGGAGAAGGTGAGTGCGATGCGCGTACTGCTCAAGGCGTCCATGGACACGGAGAAGGCGAACGAGGCCATCCGGAACGGCACCCTGGGAAAACTCGTCCAGGAGTCGTTGGAACAGATCAAGCCCGAGGCGGCCTACTTCACCACCGACCACGGCAAGCGCACCGCATACCTGGTCTTCGACATGCAGGACAGCTCCCAGATGCCGGTGATAGCCGAGCCGTTCTTCCTCGACATGGGTGCCGAGATCACGTACACCCCGGTCATGAACCTCGACGACCTGAAGAAGGGCCTCGCCGCGGTCGGCGGCTGACCCTCAGCTGAAGACGATCATCGACCCCTGCGCCAGACTCCGCGTCGCCGCCGCGTGCAGGCCGAGCCACACGTGCCGCTCACGGGCGAAGGGGCTGGGATCGTACGGCGCCGGGACCGCCGGTTCCTCCAACTGGGTCGGGGAGCGCGGCGGTTCGGGTGCCGCCGGCGGGTTGGCCGGATCGATGCCGATCGACGGGGCGACGTACTCCAGTTCGCGCAGCAGGGCCTGGGCGGAGCCCAGCGGGCCGCCGCCCGCGAGGAGCTCTTCGTTCGACAGCGGCTGGGCGAAGTCCACGGGCACGTACGCGCCGGCGTGGTCGTAGTGCCAGACGAGGTGCGACTGCTGGGCCGTGGCCTCGAACATCTCCAGCAACTGCTCGTAGTCACCGCCCAGTTCGTCGACCGGCGTCACCGGCAGCCCGCACACCTGGAGCAGATACACGCGGCGCAGGAAGTGCAGCGCGTCGTAGTCGAAGCCGGCCACCGGGGCGACCTCGCCGGACAGGCCCGGCATGTACTGGTACACCGGCACCGGCGGCAGCCCGGCATCGGCGAGCACGGTGTTGTACTGCGCGAGTTCCTCGGCGAACGGATTGTCGGGGGTGTGGCACAACACGTCGACGAGCGGTACCAGCCACAGGTCACAGGCCAAAGAAGGCTCCTCGGACAGCAAGAAACACGGTCAAGGCAGGGTAGTCGGTGCGGCTCGCCGCGGACCCGTCCCGTTCGGGTCAGCTGCTCTGGTGCAGGTCCCATACCCACACGCCGTCCACCCACTTACCGGGACGGCCCACCAGTTCGGTAACGGCCTTGCGCAGGGCGTCCGCATGCGGTTGCGGGGCCACGACCAGCGCTCCCGCCCTCCAGTACGCGAAGTCCCGCTGCGCCTGCGCCCGCCACTCCTTGCCGAGCACCGGGACCGCACCCGTGTCGCGAATGTCACTCAGCATGCCCGAGGTGTAGCGGGGAGTGGCGCCGTAGATACCGGTGCGCCCGTCGGCCCAGGGGCCGTTGAAGTAGCCGCCCGGCAGTTTGAAGCCGAAATCCGCCTCGATCTGCCAGTGCAGGGGCGATGCGTCGCCGGCGTCGGGCAGCGGCACCGTGACGAGCGACTCGCCGCTGCGGACGTACGGCTTCCAGGAGCCGTCGGTGAAGAAGGCCGGCGTCTGCGGGCGCTCCACCGTCTTCAGCGGGGCGGGGACCAGCGGGAGCAGGGCGAGGCTGACGCCCAGCAGGCCGACGTACTGCGTGCCCCGGCCGGGCGTGGCCAACAGCCGTTCCAGCGCGAGCGCGAGGAGCATGCCGAGGGCGGGGGCGCAGACCATCGCGACCCGGCCCTCGATGACCGACTCGAAGAGCGGCTTGTCGGCGAGCAGCGCCCAGGGGCCGGGGTACTCCTTCTCCGTCCCGGGGATGCGGAACGTCGGGCCGAGCGAGAGCACCGCCGCGCCGGCCGCGGTGAACGCCAGCGCCTTGACCAGGGCGCTCTCCCACAGCCGTACGACGATCGCGAAGGCGAGCAGGACCAGCGGCCAGCCGTAGAAGGCGTTCTGCTCGGTCGGGTTGGGGGAGAGGGCGCCCGCCCGCTCGGCGTTGCCCGCGACCAGGGAGCGCTCGGCGAAGGAGAGCAGGGCGAGGGGGCTGTTGGCCGAATTGTCGCCGTGCGGCATGTGGCCGTAGCTCTGCGGACCGGCGAACTGCCAGGCCAGTGGGTAGACGATGATCGGGAGGCAGACCGCGGCCGCGATCAGCAGGCCCTTCAGCAGGGGCCGCCAGGCCTCCCTCGCGACATCCCTGCGTACGACGGCGTAGGCGCCCGCGAACAGGACCATGCCGATCGCCGCGAGGAGGAGGGGTTCCTCGCCGAGGAAGATCTGGTACGCGGCCATCAGGCCGAGCACGATCCCATCGCGGACCACGCGGGTGCCCGAGCACAGGCGCAGGGCGCGGTCGATGATCAGCGGGATCATGAACAGGACCACGAAGTTCGGGTGCGCGTTGGCGTGGCTGACCATGGGCGGCGCGAACGCGGCCAGCGAGGCGCCGACGAAGGCCGCGGCCCGCTGCCGTACGACACGCTTCACGATGAGCCGGTACCAGGCGCCCGCGGTGGCGGCCAGGCCCAGCGTCATGACCGTGCTGAGGGCGACCGCGGGTCCGGCGAGCAGGGTCAGGGGTGCGAAGGGGACCGTCAGGCCCAGCATGACCGTGTTGGCCATGAGGTTCACGCCGTCGGGGAAGCCCTGCAGATCGGAGAAGAACGGGTTGTGGAGGTGGGCGAGGTTGTGGGCCGTGACGCCGAAGAACCACTCCCACTGGTTCTGGTCCTGGAGGGAGTCGGGGAGATAGCGGTGGTCCGGGTCGAACAGGCGGCCCGAGTACAGGGCCATCGCCATCAGCAGGAACAGCAGCGTGACCAGGAGGTCGGCCGGGCGCAGGGTGCGGACGCGCAGCCGGGCGAGTTCGGCGAGGAAGCGGACGTAGTCGAGGGGCCCCACCTTCGAGCCGGGCTGGTGCGACCAGTGGACGGGGACCTCGGCGATCTGCCGGTCGGCGCGCCGCAAGTGCCGCAGCACCTCGACGTCTATGCCCCAGCCGCCGAGCCGGGAGGCGGCGAAGGCCTCGCGCGCCTGGTCGCCGTCGAAGAGCTTGAAGCCGCACTGGGTGTCGCGCACGCCCGGCAGGAACATGCGGCGTATGAGTAAGTTCCCGGCGCGGCCCAGCAGTTCGCGCAACCGGTGCTGACGCTCCCCGATCGTCGCGCCGGGCACGCGGCGGGAGCCGATCGCCGCCGAGTTCCCCTCGCTGAGCGCCTTGTCGAGCTGCTCCAGCTCCTCGATCGGCGCCGCGAGATCGGCGTCGGTGACCAGCACCCGGCGGCCGCGGGAGGCGGCGACACCGAGGCGCAGGGCGCCGCCCTTGCCGCGGCGGGGGCCGGTGACGAGCCGGACGCGGGGGTCCTCGCGGGCTGTGACGAGGTCACGGGTGGAGTCGGTGGAGCCGTCGTCGGCGACCACGACCTCCCAGCGGCCCCAGCGGCCCTCGTCCTCCTCCAGGTAGCGGGTGACGGCGTCGAGGGTGGGGCCGAGCCGTTGTTCCTCGTTGAAGGCGGGGACGACGACCGAGAGGTCGACGTCCCCGGCGGGGGCGGCGGTCATCCGTCGGCCAGGCGCTCGATGAGGGCCAGTGCGTGCTTGTTGTACGCGGTGACGATCGAACGGGCCGTGGCGGTGTCGCGCTTCGCCAGGGCGTCGACCAGATCGGTGTGGCCGGACCACAGCGCCCCGCGCAGCTCCGTCAGCCGGCGCAGATGCTGCACCGCGCACACCCAGGACTGCACGCGCAGCCGGTTCAGGAAGTCGGCGAGGTAGGGGTTGCCGAAGAGGGCGCCGAGCTCGCGCCAGAAGCGCAGGTCGTAGCCGATCAGCACGGTGAGGTCCCCGGCGGCCGCGGCCCGCCGTGCCTCCTCGCCGCGCCGGCGCACCCCCGACAGGGCGGCGATCGCCCGGGCCTCGTCGGCCCGCCCCATCCAGTCGTGGCCGTTGTCGAGGGCGTGGAACATGCCGTCGGTGACCAGGCTGCGGGCCTCGACGATGCCGCGGTAGTCGGCGAAGGAGTACTCGTGGACGTGGAAGCCGCGGTGCTGGTCGGCGTCGAGCAGCCCCTGCGCGGACAGGTCGACGAGCGCCTCGCGCACGGGCGTGGCGGAGACGCCGTACTGCTCGGCGATCTCCTTGACCGTGAACTCCTGACCCGGTTGCAGCCGCCCCGCCAGCACCTCGTCACGAAGCGCGTCGGCGATCTGCTGCCGCAGGGTGCTGCGCGTCACGGCGCCGTTGCCGCCGCTGCTGCCGGGCATGGGTCGGGCGTCTCCTCGTCGCGATCGGGTGGCGTGCACGTACCTATCTACGAGCACGCCACCTTACGCGTTCGACTTCCCGCTGTTTACCCGCGTAGCTCACACGTTTCCGTGGCCGGCCGATGCGGTGCCTGAGCGGTTACCCGGTGTACTCGTCCGCGACCGAGAGCGCTGCGTCGAGCGCTGCGAGGCCTTCCTTCAGCTCGGCCTCGCTCACGTTGCACGGCGGCACGACATGGGTGCGGTTCATGTTCACGAAGGGCCAGATGCCGTGCTGCTTCGCGGCGGCACCGAGGGCGGCCATCGGGGCGTTCGCCTCACCGGCCGCGTTGTACGGCACCAGCGGCTCGCGGGTCTCCCTGTCCTTCACCAGGTCCAGCGCCCAGAACATGCCGACACCGCGCACCTCTCCGACGCTCGGGTGCCGCTCGGCGAGCTCGCGCAGCGCCGGGCCGACGACGGTCTCGCCCAGGTTCCTCGCGTTCTCCACGACGCCCTCCTCGGCCATGACGTTGATCGTCGCCACGGCGGCGGCACAGGCCAGCGGATGCCCGGAGTACGTCAGACCGCCGGGGTAGGGCCGCCTGGCGAAGGTCTCCGCGATCGCACCGGAGATCGCGACACCGCCGAGCGGCACATATCCGCTGTTCACGCCCTTGGCGAAGACCATCAGATCCGGTACGACACCGAACAGGTCGGCGGCGAACCACTCACCGGTGCGCCCGAACCCGGCCATGACCTCGTCCAGGATGAAGACGATGCCGTACTTGTCGCACATCTCACGCACCCCGGCGAGATAGCCCGGCGGCGGCACCATGATCCCCGCGGTCCCCGGAATGGTCTCCAGGATGATCGCGGCGATGGTGCCCGGCCCCTCGAAGGCGATCGTCGTCTCGAGGTGCTCCAGCGCCCGCGCGCACTCCTGCTCCTCGGTCTCGGCGTAGAAGCGGGAGCGGTACAGGAACGGCGCCCAGAAGTGCACGACACCGGCGGCCGCGCCGTCGGAGGCCCAACGGCGCGGATCCCCGGTGATGTTGATCGCCTGCTGGGTGCCGCCGTGGTACGAGCGGTAGGCGGACAGCACCTTCGTCCGCCCGGTGTGCAGCCGCGCCATCCGCACGGCGTGCTCCACGGCGTCCGCGCCGCCGTTGGTGAAGAAGATCTTGTCCAGGTCGCCGGGCGTCCGCTCGGCGATCAGCCGCGCCGCCTCGGAGCGGGCCTCGACGGCGAAGGCGGGCGCGAACGTCGTCAGGTGTGCGGCCTGCTCCTGTATCGCGGCGACGACCTTCGGGTGCTGGTAGCCGATGTTGGTGTAGACGAGCCCGCTGCTGAAGTCGAGGTACCGCTTGCCGTCGTAGTCCCAGAAGTACGACCCCTCCGCGCCGGCGACGGCGAGCGGGTCGATGAGCTCCTGCGCGGACCAGGAGTGAAACACATGCGCACGGTCCGCGGCCTTCACGGCGGCGCCGACCTCGGGATTTGGCTGAGGGGTCATGCGGGCGAGCGTAGGAGTCCGCTGCGGCCGGAGGACATCGGCGTCATGTCTGCGGTCCGGGGGTTTCCGCGACAGGTTGTCGACATCTTCGTACGACAGTATGCTGTCGAAAAGACAGTATCCTGTCATCTTGGTTGGAGGAGTCATGAGCAGCACCCGCAAGCCCGTGCACCTCGCCGTCTACGACACCCTCGCCGACTGGGAGACCGGCCACACGACCGCGTATCTGGCCCGTGCCGGGTACGAGATCCGGACCGTCGGACCCGGCCGCGAGGCCGTGCGGTCCATCGGGGGTCTGCAGGTCCTGCCCGACCTCGCACTCGAAGAGCTGAGCCCCGGCGACAGCTCCCTGCTGATCCTCCCGGGCGCCGACCTGTGGGACACGAGCGACGACCTCGCACCCTTCGCCCGGAAGGCGCGGGAATTCCTCGATGCCGGTACGCCCGTCGCCGCGATCTGCGGAGCCACCGCCGGGCTCGCGCGCGAGGGCCTGCTCGACGACCGGGACCACACCGGCGCCGTCTCCTTCTACCTGGCCGCGACCGGATACCGGGGTGGCGAGCGCTACGTCGACACCGACGCCGTCACCGACGGGAAGCTGATCACCGCCGGGCCCACCGAGCCCGTCGCGTTCGCGCGGGAGGTGTTCCGGCTGCTCGGGGTGTACGAGGGCGAGGTGCTCGACGCCTGGTACCGGCTGTTCCACGACTCGGACGCCGAGGCGTACGCCGTGCTGCAGAAGGCCGCCGCGTCGTGAGCCGGGAGCGCCAGGAGCTGCTCAGCCGCAGCGCGCTCGGGGTGTTCCGGCTCAACGGCCAGTTCCTCGGTGTCGCCGAGGAGCTGGCGAAGCCCGCCGGGCTCACCGCGGCCTGGTGGCAGGTGCTCGGGGCGGTGCTCGGCGAGCCGCTGTCCGTCGCCGGGATCGCCCGCGCCATGGGCATCACCCGGCAGAGCGTGCAGCGCATCGCCGATCTGCTCGTCGGGCGCGGTCTCGCCGAGTACCGGCCCAACCCCGCCCACCGCCGCGCCAAGCTCCTCACGCCGACCGAGGAGGGCCGTGCGGCGATCGCCCGGATCAACCCCGGGCACGCGGCGTTCGCCGACCGGCTCGCCGAGGAGTTCGGTCAGGACGAACTCGCCGAAGCCGTACACGTCCTGGAACGTCTGTCCAAGGTGCTGGAACAGGTGACTCCGGCTGTTACGGAACCGTAGACACCGCTCCGTCCACCGCCCTGTACGCCCGCACTATCGTGGATCTGTTGCACAGGGGCGTATCGGGGGACTTTTCGGGGGGCCTGCGATGGAGAAGCTCGGGGCCGGGGATCCGCAGCGGATCGGGGCCTATCGGCTGCTGGCTCGGCTGGGTGCCGGCGGCATGGGGCATGTGTACCTCGCCCGGTCGGACCGCGGCCGTACCGTCGCCGTCAAGCTGGTCCGGGAGGAGCTGGCCGCGCAGGAGGAGTTCCGGGCGCGGTTCCGGCAGGAAGTGCAGTCAGCCCGGCAGGTCGGCGGGTACTGGACGGCACCCGTGCTGGACGCCGACACCGAGGCCGCCGTGCCGTGGGTCGCCACCGGATATGTCGCCGGGCCGAGCCTGCAGCAGGTCGTCGGGCACGACCACGGGGCGCTGCCGGAGAGATCCGTACGCATCCTCGCGGCCGGTCTCGCGCACGCGCTCCAGGACATCCACGCCGCCGGGATCATCCACCGGGACCTCAAGCCGTCCAACGTGCTCGTCACCATCGACGGCCCGCGCGTCATCGACTTCGGCATCGCACGAGCACTGGAGACGGTCACCGACGGGGGCCTCACCCGGACCGGCGCGCTCGTCGGATCGCCGGGTTTCATGGCGCCCGAGCAGGTGCGCGGCGACCGCATCACACCCGCGTGCGACGTGTTCTGCCTGGGCTCCGTGCTGGCCTACGCCGCCACCGGCAGCCTCCCCTTCGGCACCGCCAACAGCGGTGTGCACGCCCTGATGTTCCGCATCGCCCAGGAGGAGCCCGACCTGGAGGGCGTGCCCGAGGGCATCGCCGAACTCGTACGGGACTGTCTGAAGAAGGACCCGGCGGCCCGGCCGACGCTCGACCGGATCCTGGAGCGCACCGGCGCCGAGGACACGGTGTCCGGCGGCCGCTCGCGCGACCCCTGGCTGCCGAGCGCCCTGGTGGCCCAACTCGGCCGCCACGCCGTGCAGTTGCTGGACGCGGAGGACCCGGAGGAGGGCACGCCCGGTCCCTCCCTGGAGAAGCCGGAGACGCCGCAGCAGTCGGCCCCCGAGGCCTCGCCCGAGCACGCCCCCGCCGCCGACGACTCCGCACCGGCACCGGCCCCGCCCGCCGGCCCGCCGCCACCCGGACAGCCGGGCACGGGCCCGCTCGACCACCTCCCCACGATGGTCGCGGGCCAGGGCACCCAGACGCCGCCGCCGGCCGCCGCGGCGCCCGCCCACCCCGCGTACGGCTATCCGCAGCAGCACCCGCAGCAACCGCCCGGCGCCTACGGCTACCCGCAACAGCCCGGCGCCTACGGCTACCCCCAGCAACCCGGCCCCTACGGCGGCCTCGGTTCCACCCCGCCCTACGGCCCGTCCTACAACGGCCCGACCCCGCCCTTCGGCGGGCCGCCGGTCACCCCGGAGGAGCCGCCCCGGAGAAGCGGTCGCTCCACGGTCGCGCTGGTCGCCGTCGCCCTGATCGTCGCGCTCGGCGCCGGCGGCTCGGTCTACGCCCTCATGAACGGCGGCGACGACAAGGCCGACGACAAGCCCAGCCCGGCCCCGAGCGCGAGCGCGTCCCCGACGCCCGGACCGAGCACACCGGAGCCGTCCCCGACGTCCGCGGACCCGACCTCGCCGAAGCCTTCGGACGGTGCGATCCCGGCCGGCTACCTCGGCACCTGGACGACGACGATCACCAACGCCGACGGCGAGAACACCCGCGAACTCACCATCCAGCAGGGCGAGGTGGGCGACACGGTCATGTCCCTCGTCGCCGACGGCCCAACCAGCAACGGCAGCTACCACTGCGTGTTCCAGGCCCAGCTGACCTCGGCCCCGGGCAGCGACGGTGCGCTGGACATCGGCCCGTCCACCGTGACGTCCGGCGACTCGGGCTACTGCAAGCCCGGCGACGCCACCGAGATCAGCCTGCTGTCCGACGGCAGCCTCCAGCGCACGAACACCAGCAACGGCGAGAAGCTGACGTACACCAGGCAGTAACCCCAAGTCCCCACTGGCGTAAGGCCGTTGCACACGCAACACCCGTACGGTGCGGCGATGCAGTGGCTGAGCGCAGAGAACGTCGTGGCCGTCGGCACCGCGGTCCTGGGCATCATCGCGTCCGGGATCATGGTCTGGTACGAGCGCCGGGTGCCGCGCCGCAAGCGCGTCGGCTACCGCGTGCAGATGGACAACCCGATCGGCGACAACGTACGCCTGGGCAGAGCCAACGTGCGCATGGGGCTGTTCGACGAGGCCCCCGGCATGTCGGACGCCACCCTCGTCCTGCTCCGCGTCGAGAACGACGGCTCCCAGGGCATCGACCGCGACGACTACACCAGCCCCGAGGTCCACGGCCTGACCGCGGTGTTCTCCGACCGCACCATCCGCGGCGTCTCGGTCACCCAGCCGGACGACACCGACCATCTGATGGACCACTTCACCGCCGCCCGCGGCTTCGGCTACGACGGCAACAGCCTGCGCATCCCGCGCGTCCCGCTCAACCACGGCGACCACTTCAAGCTGCTGGTGCTGCTGTCCGGCGGCCGGGTGGGCGATCCGATACAGCTGATCGGCGGCATCCGCGAGGGCGAGGTGCACCCCAACCGCAGCGCGACGCCCGACGAGAAACCGCCCCTGTTCAGCCGCGCCGCCCGTCTGATCACCATCACGCTCACGCTCAGCGTCCTCGCCCTCGCGGCGATCGTCGTGCTGCGCGACGACAACCCGCCGCCGATCGGCTGCGAGAAGGGCGCCCTGCGGGTCATCGGCTCCACGGCCTTCAAGCCTGTGGTGGAGGAGCTGGCGAGGCAGTACGAGAAGAAGTGCCCGGAGGCCGACATCACCGTGGACGCGCGCGGCAGCTCGGCCGGCGTCAACGAACTCGCCTCCCTCGGCGCCGAGTCGAAGAAGGACGCCCGCAATGTGATCGCCTTCTCGGACGGCCCCGCGATCGGCGCCACCAGCAGACTGCTCGGCCAACGCGTCGCGCTGTCCGTGTTCACGCTGGTCGTCAACGACGGCATCCGACTGCCCGCCAAGGGCCTCTCCCTGGACGACGTACGCCGCATCTACCGCGGCGAGGCGACCCGCTGGAAGCAGGTCGACGCCTCCCTCCCCGACATCCCGATCGTGCTGGTCAGCCGCAACGCCGACTCCGGGACCCGGCAGATCTTCCAGCGCCGGGTCCTGGAGAGCTGGGAGCGGGTGCCCAGCACCTCGCTGGACTGCGTCCACAAGGACGACATCTCCGCGCCCGTCATGCGCTGCGAACTCGACTCCACGGACGACGTACTGAACAAGGTGGCCGAGGTCCCGGGCGCCATCGGCTACTCCGAACTCACCCTCGCCTCCGGCCACCGCGGCCTGCGCTCGGTCCCCCTCGACGGCGCGGCACCCTCCGTGGCGGACATCGAGTACGGCCGGAGCGACTACCCGTACCGCGGAGTGGAGTTCGCCTACACCTACGACCGCGCCCCCTCCGGCTCCCTGGCCTCCGCCTTCCTGGCCTACCTCGGCGAGGGCGTCAGCGAGAACGTCATCCGGGCGGGCGGTCATCTGCCGTGCTCGTCGACGGCGGCCTCGGGGCTGTGCGCGGGGGAGTGAGAGCGCCTCTTGTGGCGAGGTGGCGTGTCCATGACGATGAGGGGAGGCGTCGGCAGCCACAGGAGGACTCATGCGTCCCACGAGGAGAACGGTCCTGACCGCGACGGCGGCGAGCGCGGCCGCACTGGGGGTGGGTGGCACCGCTCAGGCCGCCGGACAGGGCGGCGGCCCACCGGCCACAGCGCAGTCGCCGTCCCGTGAACTGCGTGCATTGTTAAGGGAGTTGGACGCAGATCGCATCGAAGCGACGGTCCGCAGGCTCGTCTCCTTCGGTACCCGCCACACCCTCTCCGTGCAGGACGACCCGGACCGCGGCATCGGCGCCGCCCGCGACTGGCTCCTTGCCGAACTGCGCTCGTACGCCGCCGCCTCCGGCGGCCGGATGACGGCCGAACTCCAGTCGTACGTCCAGGAACCGGCGTCCCGCATCCCCACCGCCACGAAGATCACCAACGTGCTCGCGACCCTGCGCGGCTCGGTCACGCCCGAGCGGGTGTACGTCGTCTCCGGGCACTACGACTCCCGGGTCACCGACGTCATGAACGCCACGTCGGACGCGCCGGGCGCGGACGACGACGCCTCCGGCGTGGCCGTCGTACTGGAGCTGGCGCGGGTGATGGCGAAGCGGCGGCCGGCCTCGACGATCGTGTTCGCGGCGGTGGCGGGGGAGGAGCAGGGGCTGTACGGATCGACGTATCTGGCCCAGCAGTTGAAGGCGGCCGGCACGGATGTCCAGGCGATGTTCACCAACGACATCGTCGGCAGTTCCACGGCGGACGACGGCACGAAGGACCCGCACACGATCCGTCTGTTCGCGGAGGGCGTCCCGTCCTCGGAGACCCCGGAGCAGGCGGCGACCCGCAAGGCGGTCGGCGGCGAGAACGACTCCCCGTCCCGCCAACTCGCCCGTTTCGTACGGGACGTGGCGGACAACGACGCCACCGGCATGCACGTCCGCGTCATCCACCGCCGCGACCGCTACCTCCGCGGCGGGGACCACATCCCCTTCCTGGAGCGCGGCTACCCGGCCGCCCGCTTCACCGAGCCCGCCGAGGACTTCGCCCACCAGCACCAGGACGTACGCGTCGACGACAGCGGCAAGCAGTACGGCGACCTGCCGGAGTTCTGCGACTTCGACTTCGTCGAGCGGGTCGCCAGGGTCGACGCGGCGGCCCTGTGGACCCTGGCCCAGGCGCCGGGCACACCCCGGGGAGCCAAGATCCTGACGTCCGCCCTGACCAACTCCACGCAGCTGGTGTGGAGTCGGGGCACGGAACCGGATCTCGCGGGCTACGAGATCGTCTGGCGCGAGACGACGGCGCCGGAGTGGACGCACGTGATCCCGGCCGGGGACGTCACGACGTACGAGGTGGACCTGTCGAAGGACAACGTCTTCTTCGGCGTGCGGGCGGTGAACACGAAGGGCCTGCGCAGCCCGGTCGCCTTCCCGAACCCGCAGTCCTAGCAGGGGAGTTGCTCAGATCCAGCCCTGCTGCCACGCGCGATGGGCGGCCGCATGCCGGGTGGTCGCCCCCAGCTTGGACATCGCGGCGGACAGATAGTTGCGCACCGTGCCCTGCGCCAGATGCACCTCGGCGGCGATCTCCGCGATCGACGCCCCGGTCCGGGCCGCACGCAGGACCTGCAGCTCGCGGTCGCTGAGCGGGCAGTCGTCCTCGGTCAGCGCGGACGCGGCGATGTCGGGATCGACATAGCGACGGCCGGCGGCGATGTCGCGGATGATCTCCGCGAGCCGGGCGGCGGGCGTGGTCTTCGGTACGAACCCGCGGACCCCGGCGGCCAGCGCGCGGCGCAGCACCGCGGGCCGGGCGTGCCGGGTCACCAGGACGTTCCGCGTGGGGAGCCCGGCGGCCCGGATCTCCTCGGCGGCACGCAGACCGTCGGCGGGCGGCATCTCCAGGTCGAGTACGGCGATGTCCGGCCGGTGTTCGAGGGCGAGCCGTACGGCGTCGGTGGTCGTGGCGGCCTCGGCGACCACGGTCAGGTCCGCCTCCAGCCCGAGCAGCGCGGCGAGGGCGCCGCGCAGGAGGTCCTCGTCGTCGGCGAGAAGCAGCCGGATCACCTGGGCGCCCCCTGTACGGGCAGTGCGGCCGTCACCTCGAAGCGGTCGCCGTCCCGCCGCTCCCAGGTCAACTCCCCGCCCGCCGCCCGCAGTCGCTCGGCGAGCGCGCGCAGTCCGGTGCCGTCCGCGGCGCCCGGCGGGATGTCGGCACCGTCGTTGCCGATCCGCAGCCGGGCCTGCCCGCAGCTGAGCCGGTAGTCGACCTCGGCGACGCGGGCGTGGCTGTGCCGCAGGACGTTGGTGGTGGCCTCGCGCATGACCAGCCCCAGCAGCCCGCGCACGGATTCGTCCAACTCGGCTGCCACGGCGGCCGGTTCGAGGTCCATCCGGGCGTCGATGCCGGCCGCGGCCAGCACCCGGGTCGCGTTGGCGATCTCGTCGTCCAGTGTCGTACGGCGGATCCCCTGCACCACGGCCCGGGTGTCCCGCAGGGCGTCCGCGCACAGCTGCCGTACCTCCTGCATCTCGGCGGCGGCGCGGGCGGGGTCGGCCTCGGTGAGTCGGGAAGCCAACTCCGCCTTGAGCGCGATGACTTGAAGATGATGTCCCTGGATGTCGTGCAGGTCGGAGGCGAACCGCAGCCGCTCGTCCTTGACCGCGAGCTCCGCCTCCAGCTGCCGCGCCCGGTCCAGCTGCCCCGCGACGTGCCACGCCCACAGGGGCCCGAGCACCGTCCACACGGTGAACGCGACCAGCCCCGCCGGGAACGCCGCGGCGTACGCCAACTCCCCGTCCCCGGCGGCCAGGCTGACGGCCCCGCCGGGCACGAGCGCGAGGACGACGGCTCCGCCGATCAGTACCCATCTCGCGCGCGCCGGAACGTAGCTCGCGCCGATCGCCACGGTCACCGCGGGCGCGACCGCCCACAGCCCGTAGTTGTGGCGGGCCAGCGGGAACACGGCGAGCACGACCGCGGCGGCCCCCGCGACCAGCAGCCACCCCACCGGAAGACGTACCGGATCCCCGTCGTGCAGCAGCCCGCCGAGCAGCACGGCACTCGCCACGGCCGCGACGACAACGGCCGGCACGACCGGCACCCGGGCCCAGCCCGGCACGTCGGCGTCCAGCGCCCAACTCCCGTACGACACCACCATCACGCACACGACGGTGCCGGGCACCGCCCACCAGGTGTAGCGCCGAAAGCTCGCCAGCCCCGCCCCGCGGCCCCTCGCCCCCTCCTCCACACAGCCATTGTCGCGGGCGGCCCGGCCCGAATGACAGATGTCATACGGGGACGTGCGCATCCGGCACTACTGGGGCCGGCCCCGCGAGCGCAGGCTGAAGGGCGTCGAGATACCCCACCCCCGTATATGACCCGGAGACCCGCCATGCCCGATGAGAGCCGCGTGACCACGCCGAGCACGAGCCACCGGACCCTGACCGCCCGGGCCCTGGCCCGCCGCTGGCCGACCGTCCTCGCCCTCGCGCTCACCGGCGCCCTGATCGCGAGCGGCTCGGGGGCCGACGGGAGCGAGGACGCCGTCACCGGTTATGCGGAGACCCTGCCGCTGCTGCCGCTGCTGTACGTCGTCATCAACCAGGCCGGGAGTCCCCGGGTGACCTGGCCCGTGCTCGGCGCGGGCGTGGTGGCGCTGTTCGCCGTGCAGGCGCAGGACGCGGTCTCGCCGGGCGGTGTGCTGCTCGCCGTCGCGATGGCCGTGCTGCTGTGGGGCACGGTGCGCGGAGCCCCGCACGGGCGGACCGTGCTCGGGATGCAGGCCGCGGGGGCAGTCGTCTTCGGGACGCTCGCGGTGTCGGGGCTCGTGGTGGATCCGGACATCGGCCGGTACGCGGTGGCGGCGGGCTGGTTCTTCCACGGCGTGTGGGACTTCGCCCACGTGCGGCTGGAACGGCTGAGGGGCATCGTGGCCCCGAGCTTCGCGGAGTGGTGCGCCGTGGTGGACGCGGTGGTCGGCCTGGAGCTGCTGTTTCTCAGCTAGGGCTCTTCTGATGGATCTGCGCGGCGTCGCGACGCCCGGCACGCCCTCTCGGCGTGCCGGGAGCACGCATCGAACGCCGCTCCTTCTCCCACGGAGATCCATCAGAAGAGCCCTAGCCGCCGTCACCGGTGGTCGCCCTCACCTCGGCTCGGGCGGCCGCTGCCGGGGCATGTTCGGGCGGGCGCCCGTCCCCGGATGCAGTGGGAAGCGCCCGTTGAGGCCGCCGTTCTCCTGCCGGCCGCCCGCGGCCACCGCCGACTGGATCCCCATCGGCGCCGACCCCGTCCGGAACTCCACCATCCAGTCGGCGGTCTCCGTACGCACCAGCTCCGTCACGTCCTCCGAGAACTTCCGCAGCACCCCGAGGCACCGCTCGGTGGCCTCGCTCGCCGTGCCCTCCGCCGGCCCCAGTACCTCCCGCACACTCTCCGAGGCCCAGTCGAACTGCAGCACCTGCAGCCGCCGCTGCACGGCCTGCGCGGTGGCCACGTCCCTTATCCAGCCGGACGTCACGCCGAAGAACCGATCCACCGCCATGCACGCCACCGCGAGCAGCAGTGCCAGATACCCCCACGGGGCCACCCCGCCGACGACACCGGTCAGGTCCAACAGCGGCAGCGCGGCCCCGGCTGCGGCCCCCAACGCGGCTCCGCCGCGCAGCACCCGCGCCCCGCGCCGCTTCCACACCCGGTCCGCGAGATACCAGGCGGCCGTGTCCAGCGCCCCTCGCTCCACCCACAGATACAGCTCGTGCAGCCGCTCCGCCGGCTCGCCCCAGTCGCCGAGCGGGAACGACCGCCCGACCAGATCGCCCGGCCGCAACCCGGCCGAACCCTCGTCGCGCCCGTCCTGGGGCGGACCCTCGGGCTGCATCTCCGGCTGACCCACCCGCACTCCCTACTGATCACGACCCTGACCACGGCCCTGATCACGACTCTGCCCGCGACCGAACACGTTGCGTGACACCCGCTGCCGATGTGCCGGACCCTTCCTACCGCCCAATGGGTGGCGAAGCCCCGGGTTTCACCTCTATTCCGCCCGGAAGTGGGTCTTGATCAGGTATAGGACTCGGCGACAACTCACTCGAAAGAGTGCTGGGGCGATGGCTGCCGCGACCACGTAGGCTCGTGCCAGGCGGGAAGGGCCCGCCCGCAAAGCCGTACGAAACCAGGAGCTGATCGTGATTCCCGGTGGTGGCCAGCCCAATATGCAGCAGCTGCTCCAGCAGGCCCAGAAGATGCAGCAGGACCTGCAGCGGGCGCAGGAGGAACTGGCGCAGACCGAGGTGGACGGACAGGCGGGCGGCGGCCTGGTGAAGGCCACCGTCACCGGCTCCGGCGAGCTGCGCGCGCTGAAGATCGACCCGAAGGCGGTCGACCCCGAGGACACCGAGACCCTCGCGGACCTGATCGTCGCGGCGGTCCAGGCGGCCAACGAGAACGCCCAGAACCTGCAGCAGCAGAAGCTCGGCCCGCTGGCCCAGGGCCTGGGCGGCGGCAGCGGCATCCCGGGCCTGCCCTTTTAGGTAACCGGACCTGCCTTTCTAAGAGAGGCGTCCGCCAACTACCGTACGTACGTGTAAGGAACCCCGGGAAGGACGGCAGTCCGTGTACGAAGGCGTGGTGCAGGACCTCATCGACGAGCTGGGGCGGCTGCCCGGCGTCGGTCCCAAGAGCGCCCAGCGGATCGCCTTCCACATCCTGCAGGCGGAACCGACGGACGTACGGCGGCTCGCGCAGGCCCTGATGGAGGTCAAGGCGAAGGTCCGCTTCTGCGCGACGTGCGGCAACGTCGCGCAGGAGGAGCTGTGCAACATCTGCCGCGACGCCCGCCGCGACCCCTCCGTCATCTGTGTGGTGGAGGAGCCGAAGGACGTGGTGGCGATCGAGCGGACCCGCGAGTTCAGGGGCCGCTACCACGTCCTGGGCGGGGCCATCAGCCCGATCGAGGGCGTGGGCCCCGACGACCTGCGTATACGAGAACTTCTCGCGCGGTTGGCCGACGGGACGGTCACGGAGCTGATCCTGGCCACGGACCCGAACCTGGAGGGCGAGGCCACAGCCACCTACCTCGCCCGCATGATCAAGCCCATGGGCCTCAAGGTCACCCGCCTGGCCAGCGGCCTCCCGGTGGGTGGCGACCTGGAATACGCGGACGAGGTCACTCTCGGCCGCGCCTTCGAGGGGAGACGACTCCTAGATGTCTGACGCCACGCTGCATGCCACGACGCAGGACCCGGACGACTTCGCGGTCCAGATCGCCGACCAGGTGGAGAGCTTCCTGGTGGCCGTCACGGAGGTGGCGAAGGGCGACGAACCCGACTCGGCCGTCCCCTTCCTCCTCCTGGAGGTCTCCCAGCTCCTGCTGGCCGGCGGCCGCCTCGGCGCGCACGAGGACATCGTCCCCGACGAGCGCTACGAGCCCGACACGGGCCCGGACGCCGACGTGGACGAACTCCGCGAGAACCTGGCCCGTCTGCTGGACCCGGTCGACATCTACTCCGAGGTCTTCGACCCCTACGAGCCCCGCAAGGCCCCGGTCCCGGCCCGGATCTCCGACGACCTGACCGACGTCATCACCGACCTCCGCCACGGCATGGCCCACTACCGCGCGGGCCGCACCACGGAGGCCCTGTGGTGGTGGCAGTTCTCCTACTTCTCCAACTGGGGCTCGACGGCGTCGGCGACCCTGCGGGCGCTCCAGTCCGTGGTCGCACATGTCCGCCTGAACCAGCCGCTGGAGGAGCTGGACGGCCTGGACACCGACCAGCCGGCGATGGGCGACGAGACACTGGAGTTCGAGGCGGGCAAGGTGATGCAGGAGGAGATCGGGGGACCGCTGGGGATGGGGCCGGTCAAGTAGCCGGCATTGTTGGACGGCACGTCGACCCACAGAACCCTGCGGATCACCTGCTCGGGCTCCGGCTGCGGCTGTTGCCCGGCCTGGCCCTGACCGGCCTGTGCGGTGAGCTGCTGCTGGAGTTCCGCGGTGGTTTGCGCGACCTTGTCCGTGAACTGCCGCACCGTCCGGTCGGTGCGCGGATCAGTTCCGTCGCGTCGTTCACCCGTGCAGCCAGGCGTCACAGCCCCCAAAGCCCCTTGCCCACGGCCGTGACCCCGCCCGTCAGCGCCAGCGACAGCACCAGCAGGCGGGCTCGGTGTTCCGGTATTCGCTCGGCGAGGACCCGGCCGATCAGCGCGCCCACCGTCATCGCGCCGACGATCCATGTCCAGCGGATGCCGCTCAGGTCCGGCACCCCGTTCGCCGCCACCGAGAACGCGTTCACCACCACCCCGTAGAACTGCGCGTTCGGCACGAACTCCCGTACCGTCCAACCCGCGTTGACCGCGTACAGGGACACCGGCGGCCCGCCCACCCCCGCCGCCGAGTTCATGAAGCCGCCCACCGCGCCGGCGGCCACCGCCCCCTTCGTTCCGCGCAACGCGGGTACCCGCGCGCCCCGCAGCACCAGCAGCACGGCGACCGTCACCAGCCCGCCCATCACCAACAGCAGGGCGGGCTCCGGGAGTTGGCGGGTCAGCCACGCCCCCGCCGGTACCGTGCACGCCGCCGCGACGCACAGCGGCACCATCGCGGCCGGGCGTATGTGACGCCAGCCGCCGGCCAGGCCCACGACGCTGATGGCCCCGGCGGCGCAGTTGGCGAGGACCACCCCCTCGGCCGGTCCCAGCAACAGCACCAGCGCGGGTACGGCGACCAGCGCGAACCCCATGCCGGTCAGCCACTGCACGCAGGAGCCGAGCAGCACGATGCCCGCGAGCAGTAGGTCCGTTGTGGCCAAGTGGTCACTCCACGTGAATTGGGCGTGTGTTGGATCTGCGCTGTACGACGGCTGCACGGGCGCTAACCGGCGGAAAGCGAGTCTGGAGTCACTTCCCCAGCAGGAACAAGAACCGGAGACAGTGATGACCCGTCCTTCCCTGGCCAAGCGCGCAGCCATCGTCACCGCCACCGCCGTCGTGGCCCTCGGCACCATCGGCACCGTCGCCGCCACCGCCGGACCCAGGCCCGCGGCCAAGCCCACCGAGCGGCAGATCGCCGGGCTGTTCGACACCTGGAACAAGGCCCTGCAGACGGGTGACCCGGAGAAGGTCGCGGACCTGTACGCCAAGAACGCGGTCCTGCTGCCCACCGTCTCCAACAAGGTCAGAACCGATCACGCGGAGATAGTCGACTACTTCGAGCACTTCCTGCAGAACAAGCCGGTGGGCAAGAAGATCGAGACGATCGTCGACGTCCTGGACAGGAACTCGGCCATCGACACCGGTCTCTACGAGTTCACGCTCACCGACCCCAGGACCGGACAGAAGAGCACCGTCGAGGCCCGCTACTCGTACACGTACGAGAAGATCGACGGCACGTGGAAGATCGTCAACCACCACTCTTCGAAGATGCCCGAAGGGTGATGACGACGCACAGCCCGCCCCCGGGCGCGTCCCGCAGGGCCACGGTTCCGCCGTCGTCGGTCACCAACTGCTTGACGACGGCGAGACCGAGGCCGGAGCCGGAGCGCCCGGTCAGGCCCTGGCCGCGCCAGAAGCGGTCGAAGGCGCGGGACTTCTCCGCGTCGGACATGCCCGGGCCCTCGTCCAGGACGGAGAGGACCACCTCGTCGCCCGCGGTCTCGACGCGGACGGTGATGGTGCCCGAGTCCGGCGAGACCTCCAGGGCATTCGAAAGCACGTTGTCCAGCACCTGGTCCAGATGACCGGGGCTGGCCAGCACAGACGGCCGGCCGTCGGCACTCCCCCTGAGCGTGATGGTGACTCCACGCTCGTCGGCGGCCGGTCTCCACACCGACAGACGTTCCTGCACGATGTCCGGCAGCGACAGCGGTTCCGCCGCCGTCACCTTCGCCTCCGCCCGCGCCAGCACCAGCAGGCCGTTGACCAGGCGGCTCATCCGAACGACCTCCGCGGTCGCCTGCTCCACGTCCTCCCGTACGAACTCGTCGTCCACGCCGTCCGCGATGTTGTCCAGCGACAGGCGCAACGCCGTCAGCGGGGTGCGGAGTTGGTGCGAGGCGTCGGCGACGAAGATGCGCTGCGACGCCACCAGCGTGTCGAGGCGTTCCGCGCCCTGGTTGAGGGTGCGGGCCAGCGTCTGGGTCTCCGGCGGTCCCGTCACCGGGGAGCGCGCGGTCAGGTCGCCGTCGCTGAACTTGCTCGCCATGCCGTTGAGTTCGCGCAGCGGCGCGGTGATCCGGCGGGCGGCAACCGCGCCGATCAGCGCCGCCACCCCGAGCACCGCCACCGCGAGCCCCGCCCGGAAGCCCCAGATCGTCCACAGCCTGTGGGTGAGATGGGACGTGGAGTACACGATCCGTACGGCGCCCACGACCTGGTCGCCCTGCTTGGCGGGCACCGTGATCACCAGGTCCCTGCCCCAGATGAAGTCCGAGCCCCAGTCGGTGGTCGGCTCGCCCTTCTCCAGGGCCTTCGTCAGCGCCGCGTCCCCCGCGGGACGGGGCACGTCCGCCGCGCACCGGTCCGTGGTCGTGACCTGGACCTTGTCCTTGGTCTCGAAGGCGTACGCCTCTGCCATCCTCGTCAGCGCCCCGCACGAGGACTTGTCGCTACTGGCCAGCAGCAGCGCCATGGTGGTCGCCTCGCGCTTGACCGACAGCTCGGTGTCGTCGCGCAGCTGCTTGGTGAGCGTGAACGCCACCGGCACCGTGAACAGCAGGATGGCGACGGCGACGAGCAGGATGTAACTGCGGATGAGCTGGCGGTTCATGACGCCTCGGCGTCCTTGACGATCTCCAGCCGGAAGCCGACCCCGCGCACCGCCTCGACGGTGATGATCCCCATGAACTTCCGCCGCAGCGCCGCCACATGCACATCGAGCGTCTTGGTCGGCCCGAACCAGTTCGCGTCCCAGACCGCTTCCATGATCTGCTCCCGGGACATCAGCGCGCCCGGCTCCTCGGTGAGGAAGGACAACAGGTCGTACTCCTTGGGCGCGAGGGCGACCTCCTCGCCGTCCACGTGCACCCGGGCCGCCTTGCGGTCGATCGTCAGCCGGGACCCGTACCGGTCAGGACCTGCCGCGGCCTCCTCCGGCGTACGGGGCTGCACGCGCCGCATCACCGCTCGTATCCGCGCGATGACCTCCCGGACCCCGAACGGCTTGGAGACGTAGTCGTCCGCGCCGAGCTCCAGGCCCACCACCCGGTCCGTCTCGTCGCTGCGTGCGCTGATCACGATGATCGGCACGTCACCGCGCTCGCGCAGCGCCTTGCACACGTCGAGGCCGTCGGTGTCGGGCAGCCCGAGATCGAGGAGTACGACGTCGTACGGATCCTTGTGGCTCAGCGCCGCGCCGCCCGTCGTGACCCACTCGACCTCGAAGCCGTAGCGGATCAGCCCACGGCGCAGGGACTCGGCGACCGGCTCATCGTCTTCCACCAGAAGTACGCGCACAGGCGAACCCTAGTGCTTGAAATTTAAGGACGACCGAAAGTGATCGGCGGCGGCCGATCGCCGAGTCCGCTGCTCAGACGGTCACCACAGCACCGGCAGCCGCTCCGGAATCCGCTTCATGAATCCCGTCCGCCACACCAGCTGCTCGACCGGCACCGCCAGCCGCAGCCGCGGCATCCGCTCGAGCAGGGTCTCCAGGGCGATCTCGGCGTGCCTGCGGCCGAGGGCGGTGGCGGGGCAGTAGTGGCGGCCGCCGCCGAAGGAGAGGTGGGCCGTGCTGTTGGCACGGGTCAGGTCGACGGTGTGCGGGTCGGGGAAGGCGGCCGGGTCGAAGTTCGCGCCCTCGACCAGGACCAGCACCAGCTCGCCGGCCGCGACCTTCACGTCTCCGAGGAATACGTCCTCGGTCGCGAGCCGCGGCAGTCCGTCGCCGATGGAGAGGTTGATACGGAGCAGCTCGTCGACGGCCGCGGGGATCTTCCCGGGGTCCGCGACCAGCTCCTCCTGCAGCTCCGGGTGCTGGATCAGCGACACCAGCGCCATGGTCAGGAAGCCGGAGGTCGAGATGACGCCCGCGCCGAACATCGTCACGCCGACCGTCGCGAGCATCTCGTCGGTGAGATGGGCGTAGTCGGGATCGTCGCGCAGGGCGGCGATCTCGGCCATCAGACCCGTGGTCGACGGGTCGTCCAGCCGCTCGGTCATGTACGCGATGTCGCGGTCCCAGTTGAGCCGGGCCCCGGTGACCGGGCAGGCCGAGTTCATGAACGCGATGTCCAGGCTGCGCATCAGCCGCGGCGCGTCCGCCTGCGGAATGCCGAGGATGCGGCAGTGCATGCCGGACGAGTACGGATCGGCGAAACCGCCCCGCAGGTCCACGGGAGCGCCCTCGCGCACCAGCCCGTCGACGAGCTCACCGGCGTAGGACCGAAGCCACTCCGCCAGCCCCGGGCTCTTCGGATTGAGCGCCCTGAGCACGGCCTTGCGCAGTCCGGCGCCGGTGATGTTCCCCATGTTGTTGACGACCTCGGGCGGGATCGTCAGCGCGTACTGCCGGGGCACACCCGGGGCCGAGGTGTCCTTCAGGCTGAACCGCGGGTCCTCCAGGACCTGCTTGCACAGTTCGTACGACGACACCAGCCACGCCTCGTCGCCCGCGATGGTGCGCACGCGCCGTACGGGGGTCGTGGACCGCAACTCCTCGACCTCGGCGGGGAGTTGGTCGCCGCGCCAGGAGAACGGGAAGTCGATGAGCAGGTCAGCGGACATCGGTGTCCCCCTCGGCAGGCGTGACGATGGCGTGGCCCTGGTTGCGGGAGGCGCGCAGCCCCGCGCCGGGCGAGTAGAGCAGCCCGGCCATCGGCAGGAGCTGGTGGTAGCAGTTGAGGGAGGAGGGGACGCCCAGGATGGCGGGGGTGTCCAGGAAGAGGGGCGCCTCCGCGGTGACGTACTCCATGCAGACCTCGCGCTGCCGGACGGTCACCTGCCGGTCCTTGGTCGCGAGGAAGGCCTCGACGAGCTGTTCGCAGGTCGTGCGGAACTCGTCGTCGGAGGTCAGGCGGGTGCGCAGGTCCTCGTGGATCTCGCGGTACGCCGTGTTGTCGCGGAAGTCCGACATGGCGTGCGCCCTGAGCCGGGTGCCGCCGGGGTCGGCGGCCCGGACGGCGCCGAGCACCTTGGCCCGCACGCCGCGCAGGTTCTTCACCGCCTTGCGGCGCGCGTCGTCGGCCGTATAGCCGGACGCCTCGTACATCTCGGCCACGTGCAGGTCCGTGTAGACGAAGTCCACGCGCTCGAAGAGGGCGAGACCCCAGCGGGCCAGGTCCTGTATCCGGCTCGCGGAGAAGTAGCTGTTGCCGGGGGAGACGCCGATCACGGCGTGGTCGGCGGCGGTGAGGATGACCTCGCAGTGGGGAGTGAAGGGCCGGACCTCGAAGAGGTCGGCGGGTGTGACGTGCTGGATCTCGGAAACGGTCGCAGTCGTCAAGGAAGGAGAATCCTTCGCGTCGCTAGTCCCGATGGAGCCGTGTGCTCCTGGTGTGGCGACGACGACGCGAAGTTATCGGGCGGCTACTCAGAGCGTCAACGGGTGACCTGGCCCACTTTGCGGAGTGTTCACGTCGGGCCGGGGCAGGGTCCGTGCTGGAGCGGCCGGTCTCACCATGTGGTTCCACGTGGGTGGATTTCGGGCGCTCGATAAACTGAGCCGACCGCAGTACGGATGCGTATCTGCGGAAAGATACGGGACGAGCGAGGAGCGCAAGTGGGCCTTGTCGTGCAGAAGTACGGAGGCTCCTCCGTAGCCGATGCCGAAGGCATCAAGCGCGTCGCCAAGCGAATCGTGGAAGCGAAGAAGAACGGCAACCAGGTGGTTGTCGTCGTTTCCGCGATGGGCGACACGACGGACGAGCTGATCGATCTCGCCGAGCAGGTGTCTCCGATGCCGGCCGGGCGTGAGTTCGACATGCTGCTGACCGCCGGAGAGCGTATCTCCATGGCACTGCTGGCCATGGCGATCAAAAACCTGGGCCACGAGGCCCAGAGCTTCACCGGCAGCCAGGCAGGTGTCATCACCGACTCGGTCCACAACAAAGCCCGGATCATCGACGTGACGCCCGGTCGTATCCGTACGGCGCTGGACGAGGGCAACATCGCCATCGTCGCCGGCTTCCAGGGCGTCAGCCAGGACAAGAAGGACATCACCACGCTCGGTCGCGGTGGGTCCGACACCACCGCGGTGGCGCTGGCGGCCGCCCTCGACGCCGAGGTGTGCGAGATCTACACCGACGTCGACGGCGTGTTCACCGCCGACCCGCGTGTGGTGAAGAAGGCGAAGAAGATCGACTGGATCTCCTTCGAGGACATGCTCGAGCTGGCCTCGTCCGGCTCGAAGGTGCTGCTCCACCGCTGTGTGGAGTACGCCCGCCGCTACAACATCCCGATCCACGTCCGGTCCAGCTTCAGCGGACTGCAGGGCACCTGGGTCAGCAGTGAGCCGATTGGGGACCAGAAGGTGGAGCAGGCCATCATCTCCGGTGTCGCGCATGACACCTCCGAGGCCAAGATCACGGTCGTCGGCGTGCCGGACAAGCCGGGCGAGGCCGCCGTCATCTTCCGCAGCATCGCCGATGCCGAGATCAACATCGACATGGTCGTGCAGAACGTGTCGGCCGCGTCGACCGGTCTGACGGACATCTCCTTCACCCTCCCCAAGACCGAGGGCCGCAAGGCCATCGACGCCCTGGAGAAGGCGAAGACCGCGATCGGCTTCGACTCGCTGCGCTACGACGACCAGATCGGCAAGATCTCCCTGGTCGGCGCGGGCATGAAGACCAACCCCGGGGTCACGGCGTCCTTCTTCGAGGCGCTCTCCGACGCGGGCGTGAACATCGAGCTGATCTCGACCTCCGAGATCCGCATCTCGGTCGTCACGCGTGGCGACGACGTCCCGGACGCCGTGCGCGCGGTCCACTCCGCCTTCGGGCTCGACTCCGACAGCGACGAGGCCGTTGTCTACGGAGGCACCGGGCGATGACCAGCGCCTGCCGTCACCTTCCCGTCGTTCGCCCGGAGGGCGGGCCGCGCGGCGTCTGGTGCGTGCGATCGCAAGGCGCCGGAGTGTCCGCGTGGCGGAGTCACGTGGGCACTCCGGCAACGCGGCGAGCGTGCGTGCCAGGCATCGTGGGGCAGGCGGAAAGGTGACAGCAGGCGCTGGACCGACGCTCGCGGTCGTGGGAGCGACCGGGGCCGTCGGCACGGTCATGCTCCAGATCCTGTCCCAGCACGCGGACATCTGGGGCGAGATCCGTCTGATCGCCTCGCCGCGCTCGGCCGGCCGCAAGCTGGCCGTGCGCGGCGAGGAGGTCGAGGTGGTGGCCCTGACGGAGGCGGCCTTCGACGGGGTCGACGTCGCCATGTTCGACGTACCCGACGAGGTGTCCGAGCGCTGGGCGCCGGTCGCCGCCGCCAAGGGCGCGGTGGTCGTGGACAACTCGGGCGCCTTCCGGATGGACCCGGACGTGCCGCTGGTCGTCCCGGAGGTCAATCCGCACTGCGCCCGTCGCCGGCCGCGCGGGATCATCGCCAACCCCAACTGCACGACGCTGTCCATGATCGTGGCCCTGGGCGCGCTGCACGCCGAGTTCGGGCTGCGCGAGCTGGTCGTCTCCTCGTACCAGGCCGTGAGCGGCGCCGGGCGCGCAGGTGTGGACACCCTGCGGCAGCAGCTGTCCCTCGTCGCCGGTACGGAACTGGGGACCAGCCCCGGTGACGTACGGCGGGCCGTCGGCGACAACACCGGGCCGTTCCCGGAGCCGGTCGCGCTGAACGTGGTGCCGTGGGCCGGCTCCCTGCGCGAGGACGGCTGGTCCTCGGAGGAGATGAAGGTGCGGGACGAGTCCCGCAAGATCCTCGGCCTGCCCCACCTGCCCGTCGCCGTGACCTGCGTACGGGTGCCGGTGGTCACCACGCACTCCCTCACCGTCCACGCCCGCTTCCAGGGCGAGGTCACCGTCGACGGGGCCCGCGAGATCCTCGCCACCGCCCCCGGGGTCGTCCTCTTCGACGACCCGGCCGCCGGGGAGTTCCCGACGCCCGCCGACGTCGTGGGCACCGACCCGACCTGGGTGGGCCGGGTGCGGCGCGCGCTCGACGACCCCACGGCGCTCGAACTCTTCGTTTGCGGCGACAACCTGCGCAAGGGTGCGGCCCTCAACACCGCACAGATCGCGGAGCTGGTGGCGACCGAGTTCAGGTGACGGGCTGTGACGGTGGTCGCGCTCCCATGACGTGCCGTGTTGCGTGCAACACATGTACAAGTAAGGGGTTACTGCAGGAAAACCCCTGGCCGTGGGCCGGTTGGTTTGTAGGATCTGTGGGCGACATGTGGCCCGGCTAATGGTCCGTACCACTTGCCCCGGGCCCCCAAGGCATCCGAAGATTTTCCTCCCCGCTCTCCGCAACCGCGCGAAGGGCGGGGAGCGTCTTTGCGAACGCCCTTCGGGGGTGCGGGGATGCGCTATGAGGTGTGGGGACACCTCGATCATTCAGGACATAGGGGAAGAGCGGGTAGGCATGAGGGCGTTTGACGCACGGTCAGTAGTGCTGCCTGACACGAGACAGCCGGTTGCGGCACGGGGTGCATGCGATGGGGGAGTGGCTGACGCAAAAGTGATGCCCGGCACGTACAACCCTGACGGGGGGAAACGTGTCCAACTGGCGTGGCTGAGGTACTCGACTTCTCTGCGGCGACGCGCGGCACGGCCCTACGGCCGCCCCGCCCGTCCCTCCGACCCCGCATGCCCGGTACGCCCGGCGGCATGCCGGTGATCGCGCCCATGCCCGCAGCGCGGCCCACCCGCATCCCGAACCAGCGCGACGGCGCCGAGGACATCGCGGCGGCCGGGACGACCGTCGACCACCTCACCGAGACCTACCGCGCGCACTACCGCTCGCTGCTCGGTCTCGCCGCCCTCCTGCTGGACGACACCGCCTCCTGCGAGGACGTCGTCCAGGAGGCCTTCATCCGCGTGCACTCCGCACGCAAACGCGTCCGCGACCCCGAGAAGACGCTCGCCTATCTGCGTCAGACGGTCGTCAATCTTTCCCGCTCCGCCTTGCGCCGCCGCATCCTGGGCCTCAAGCTCCTGTCGAAGCCGATGCCCGACATGGCGAGCGCCGAAGAGGGTGCGTACGACCAGCTGGAGCGCGACTCCCTCATCAAGGCGATGAAGGGGCTGCAGCGCCGCCAGCGCGAGGTCCTGGTGCTGCGCTACTTCGCGGACATGACCGAGGCCCAGGTCGCCGAGACGCTCGGCATATCGCTGGGCTCGGTCAAGGCGTACGGCTCCCGCGGCATCGCGGCCCTCCGTATTGCGATGGAGGCGCCGGCATGAACAGGGACCGTGAGGGACGTGACTCCCATGACAGACATGAGCCCTTCGCTTGGCATGAGCCGACACGACTGCAAGACCACAGGCAATCGCACGCTGGGAACGGAACTGTGAACCACGGCCCCGACGACCAGAACCCCGAGGGGCTCGACTCGGACGAGCTGGCCCTGCGCAGGATGCTGCACCAGGCGGTGCAGACGGTCGAGCCGCGCAACGGCACGCTGGACCACCTGCGGCGGGCCGTGCCCGCCCGGCGCGCCCGCAAGCGGCAGGCGATGGTCGGCATGGCGGCCGCCGCGCTGTTCATCGGCACCGCCGTCCCCGCCCTGCTGCACGTGTCCAACGCGACCGGCTCCGACGTCAACCCGTCGGCCGTCGGTCAGGCCTCGCAGGCCCAGGGCGGGGCGAGCCAGGGAAAAAACGCCGGCGGCGGTGAGAGCACTGCCGGCGGCAACTCCGGCAAGGTCGAGAACAAGGGCAAGGGCGACACCAAGGGCGACGGCAAGGGCAAGGGCACCGGCACGGGCACGAGCGGCAGCTCGAGCGGCGACCCCTCGACCACCAGCGCCACGGCCCCGGTGTGCACGGCCGCCCAGCTCGGTGCGCCCAGCCCGACGGTCGGCTCCCCGGACTCCTCCGGTGCGGTCTACGGCAGCTTCGTCGTCGCCAACACCTCCACCACCGCCTGCAGCGTCGACGCTCCCGGCTCGGTGACCCCGCTCGCGCAGGGCGCCGCGGACTCCTCGAAGATCGGCGTCGCCCGCCATGCCGCCGGAGACGCGGCGGCAAGCCTGCCCGACCCCTCCAGCGAGGTCGCCTCGCTCGTCCTGCAGCCCGGCGCGACCTACGCGATCCAGTTCGCCTGGGTCCCGTCGGACACCTGTCCCACCACCGGCGGCAATTCGGGCGGCACCACGGACGGCGGTTCCACCGCCAGCCCGACGCCAACGCCGGACGCGGGCAGCAGCTCGGGCTCCACGTCCAGCGGCACGGACAGCGGTGTGACGACGCAGATGCTCACGGAGGACGGCACGGCGGACGGCAGCGTCACGGTGTCGTACACGCCGGCGGCGGGCTCGGCGTCGGGTTCGGCGTCGGTGTCCAACGCGTGCGCGGGGACGGTCATCTACACCGGGGTGCTGGCCGGGGCGTGACTTCCCCGCCGTTGCTGGGGGCTGCGGCCCCCGGCGTCAGACGGTGACCTTCGCCTCCTCCGCCACCAACCCCATCTCCGCATCCCGCGCGAACTCGATCTCGCGCCGCAGCAGCCGGAACCACATGAACACCACGAACCCGGCGAAGACGAACCACTCGCCGGTGTAGCCGAGGTTCTGGAACGCCTTCAGGTCCAGCCCGGAGTCCGCCGGCGCAGTCGCCGGCACGGCTGTCATCCCGGCGTCCGCCTTGTCCAGCGTGACCCATGCGTCGTACACGTCGTACGGCACGAGGTTCACCAGCGAGGCCGAACTGATCGCCGCGGTCTGCCCGTCCGGCAGCCCGCCCTGCGCGCTCACCCCGTTGTCCCCCGGCGTCTCGGACGCCTGCAGGGCACCCGTGACGGTGACCTCACCCTTCGGTACGGCGGGCGCCTTCGAGGCGTCCGCGGAACCCGGCAGCCAGCCGCGCACCACGGGCAGCGCCTTGCCGTCGTCGGTGCGCAGCAGCGTCAGCACGTAGAAGCCGCGCTTGCCGTCCAGTCGGCGGTCCGGAACGAGCAGCTGCCTGCCGTACCGCCCGGTCTCGGTGGCCTGCCTGCCGGAGGTGGCCTTGTCCACGGGCAGCAGCTCTTTCAGCGGCCGGGCCGCCTCGTGCCGGTCCGTCGTGACCTGCTCGGTCGCGTCGCGGTGGTCCTGGACGCGGTCCTCGAACCGGCTCAGCTGCCAGGACCCCATGAAGATGCAGAAGGGGATGGCGAGCAGCACGAAGACGTTGATCCCCCACCATCGGGGCGTCAGCAGAAACCGGTACACGCCTTCAAAGGTACGGGGCCGCTTCGCGGGGCCGGGCCGCGGGGTTCAGTACCGCTCGGCCAGGTGGTCCCGGCCCGCCGGGGGCTCGTAGGGCTCCGGCCAGAAGTCGGTGACGGCGGCTATTCGGCCGGACGCGTCCGCCGTGAAGAAGGAGATGCCGTACATCTCCTCCAGCCCGACCGTGAACCGCAGCCAGCTGACGACCTGTTCCGGCTCGGCGACGATCCGCTCGATCCGCAGGTGCCAGTCACCGGGATACTCCCGGTTGAACTGCACGTACCGCTCCCGGCCGCTGATCCGCTCGCGGGTCTGCGGCAGCGTGTAGACGACATCCTCGGCCAGGGTGTCGGCGAATGCGTCCCAGTCCCGGGCCTCGGCTGCGGCCCAGAACCTCTCGACTGTCTTGCGCAGATCGGTCATGTCGAAAGAGTCTGCACCCCGCCACTGACAATCGGTCCGGGCCGACGCCGTCCGTCCTGCTCAGGAGGGGATTGGTAAGCGACCGGTAGAAGTTGTCCACAGGCTGGGGATCCCGTCGGCGCATTGTCACAGCGAGCAGGCAGTATGGGGCCATGACTGAGAGCAACGGGCCCGCCGCGCCGGAGCGGGACGAACAGATGCCGGACTGGGAGAAGCGCTTCAGGGCGCCGAGGGTTTCGCTGCCCGACTGGGCGGAGGACGCCCCCGACCGGTCGCTGTTCGTGTCGAACGCCACCGGCACCTACGAGCTGTACGCCTGGGACCGGGCGACGGACGAGCAACGCCAGGTCACGGACCGGCCGAACGGCACGACGGACGGTGTGCTCTCCCCGGACGGCGCCTGGATCTGGTGGTTCGACGACAAGGACGGCGACGAGTTCGGCGTCTGGCGCAGACAGCCCTTCGAGGGCGGGCCGGACGAGCTCGCCGCCCCGGGCCTGGAGGCCTCCTACCCGGCAGGCCTGGCCCTCGGCCGCGACGGCCGCACGGCGATCGTCGGGCGTTCCACGGACGAGGACGGTACGACGATCCATCTCGTGCGCACCGGCGAGGACCCCGCGGAGGTCTACCGCCACCGCGAGTCGGCGGGCGTCGGCGACCTCTCTCACGACGGCTCGCTGATCGCGATCGAGCACACGGAGCACGGCGACGCGATGCACTCCGCGCTGCGTGTGCTGCGCCCCGACGGCACGGCGGTCGCCGAGCTCGACGACACCAAGGGCGGCACGCAGGAGCTGGGCCTGGAGGTCCTGGGCTTCGCGCCGGTCGACGGCGACACCCGTCTGCTCATCGGCCACCAGCGCCGCGGCCGCTGGGAGCCCCTGGTGTGGGATGTGGCGACGGGCGAGGAGACCGACCTGGCCCTGGACCTGCCGGGCGACGTCGGTGCCGAGTGGTATCCGGACGGCACGGGCCTGCTCATCGTGCACAGCTTCGAGGCCCGCAGCGAGCTGTTCCGTTACGACCTCGCGGGCGGCGCCCTGGAGCGGATGCTCACCCCGCCCGGCTCGGTCTCCGGCGCCACCGCCCGCCCCGACGGCAGCGTGGAGTACCTCTGGTCCTCGGCCGCCGAGCCGTCGGCGGTCCGCTCGACGACGGGCGAGGTCGTCCTCGACCCGCCGGGCATGAAGTCCCCGGGCTCGGTGCCGGTGGAGGACGTCTGGGTGGACGGCCCCGGCGGCCGCATCCACGCCCTGGTCCAGAAGCCGGCCGGCGTGACGGGCCCGCTGCCCACGGTCTTCGACATCCACGGCGGCCCGACCTGGCACGACAGCGACGCGTTCGCGGCGGGCCCGGCGGCCTGGGTCGACCACGGGTACGCGGTGGTGCGGGTCAACTACCGCGGTTCCACGGGCTACGGCCGCGCCTGGACGGACGCCCTGAAGCACCGCGTGGGCCTGATCGAGCTCGAGGACATCGAGGCGGTCCGCGCCTGGGCGGTGAGCTCGGGCCTGGCAGACCCCGACCGCCTGATCCTCACCGGCGGTTCCTGGGGCGGCTACCTCACCCTCCTCGGCCTCGGCGTCCAGCCGCACGCCTGGGCGCTGGGCATCGCGGCGGTCCCGGTCGCCGACTACGTCACGGCGTACCACGACGAGATGGAAGCCCTGAAGGCCATGGACCGCACCCTGCTGGGCGGCACCCCGGAGGAGGTCCCCGAACGCTTCGAGGCCTCGTCCCCCTTGACCTACGTCGACGAGGTCAAGGCCCCGGTCTACATCTCGGCCGGCGTCAACGACCCCCGCTGCCCGATCCGCCAGATCGAGAACTACGTCAAGCGGCTGGAGGCGAAGGGCGCCACCCACGAGGTGTACCGCTACGACGCGGGGCACGGTTCGCTGGTGGTGGACGAGCGGATCAAGCAGGTACGGCTCGAACTGGACTTCGCGGAGCGGCACTTGGGAGGTCGCACACTGTCCTAGCCTGCGGGCAGTCGTGCCGCTGGGGCGGCGCGCGTGGGCGCAGGCGGCACCCCGCGGGCGCGGGCGCGAAAGCCACCCACCGCCCCAGCTCCGGGTGCCTCTCAGGCCCCGGCCCGCTCCCGCGGCCGCCGCCCCAGCAACTCCGCCAACCCCCGCCGCGTAGCCGCCAGCACCACCCGATCCGACCCCCGCAGCACGTAGTTGTCCGGCAGATCCCACACCAGCCCCGACCGCCGTGCGTCCTCGTACGCCTCCTCCGCCGCGGGTTCTTCCTGGCGGCGGCGGTCACCGACTGCCGCCGTATCGAGGGCCAGCACCCGCCACGCCCCCGCCCGAAACGCCTCCGCGACCGTCTTCCCCTCCAGCTGTGCATGCCCGCCCACATCCACCGCGGCGAACAGCAACACCCGCCGCTCCACCGGAATCGCCCCCAGAATCTGCCGCCCCATCATCGCCCCGGCAAACGCAGGAGCAGCCAGATGAGAAACACTCCGACTCCGGGTGGACGCCCGCGGATGCGCGGCCCGCAGCGTCCGGTACACGGCGGTCGCGAAGTCGTCGTCGTACAGCCGCAGCACAACCCGTAGATCCGGCCGCACACTTCGGGCGTACAGCGCGGCCTCGAGATTCGTCGTGTCCGCGCTGGTCACCGCGAGCAGCGCATGCGCACGGTGGATCTTGGCGGCCTCCAGCACACCCTCCTGCGTGACGTCCCCGAGCACCACCGGCACCCGCAACCGCCGCGCCGTCGCCAGCCCGCGCGCGTCGGGGTCGGACTCGACGCACACCACGGGGATGTGCAGTTCCCGCAGCCGCGTCAGCACCCGCGTACCGATCTTGCCGAGCCCGAGGAGGACCACATGACCGCCCAGCCCCCGTGGCGGCTTGCGCAGTGCGGACGCGGTCCTGAAGGTCCCGAGCGCCTCGAGCACCGCGGCCAGCAGCACCGGCAGCAGCAGCAACCCGACCAGACCGGAGAGGAGTTGAAGGACCTGACGCCCGACGGAAGCGCCGATCGCGGGGTCGTCGATGGCGAAGAGATCGAGCAGCGTCAGATAGAACGCGCTCAGCGGATGCATCCCCGTCACCAGCCACAAGGCCACCGCGAGCGCGACCACGCATCCGACCATGCCCGCCATCGACCACCGCAGCCGCCGCGAGAACAGCGACGCGAACGCCACGGCCCCGCGGGCGGGCGGCAGTTCGGGCCCGGCGTACGAGACCTGCTCCAGTACGACGCTGCCGCGGCCGGTCGCGGCCCGGACCGCCGCCGCGTCGGGCAGCAGCTCCGGCCCATGCTCCCCGCCGGTCTCGGCACCGTCCGGGGACAGCAACGCCAAGGTGGCCAGCCCGGGCCGGGCCACCTGCCCGGGCCGCGGCGTCCGCTCCACCGCGCGCAGCAGCAGCCCGTCGGTCTGTACGACCTTGCTGGTGCCGGCGACGGCGGTGGCGGCCAGCGCGGGCGCGGCCGTATCGGCGTCGGACAGCACGGTGGTGGAGGCGTCGAAGCCGGATCCGTCCCCGTCGCCCGCGGCCAACGCGGCCGCCTGGTCGAGGAGTTCCTCGATGTGCTGCCCGAGCCGCCGGTTGTAGAGCCTGAGGACCAGCCGCAGCCGGGGGTTGAGGCGGCGGGCGGTGAGGGCGGCGCGGATGTTGGTCTCGTCGTCGTCGTACACCAGCGCCAGCGCGGCGGCCCGCTCCACGCCCGCGTCCGCGAGCACGGACTCGACCGGCTCGGCGGCCTCCACGACATGGCCGTTGCCGACGGGTTCGGCGGCGGCCGCGCCGTTCCCCCGGTTGACGGCCGCGCTCACCCGGTCGATCAGGGCCGCGGTCGTGGCCCGGGCCCGCCCGACCACCGGCGGCAGGACACCGCGCTCGGACGGCGGGACGACGAGGGTGACCTGCTCGCCGTAGACACCCCGCAGTTCGGCGGCCAGCCGGTGCGCCAGGCCGTCGTCACCGCACACCACCATGTGCGCGGACGTATCACCACTCGGCTGCCCTTGATTCGGAACGCTCCCCACGAGGGGAAAGACTGCCTCAACGAGACGGGTGGTTCCAGCAACGATCGTGCACGGTCACTGAACATCCACCGCCTCCCCGCCGTACTGAAGGGGAGGAAGACCAGCGCCCTTCCGCAGCGCACCACCGGAGGTACCTCGCCCGTGGCCATCACCAAAGCAGCCCCCACGGGGGCGGACAGCGATGAGCCGGTAGGCCACGATCCGGCAGGCCACCGGCCTGCGGAACATCATCCGGAGCCGCACGGGAAGACGGCCGGCGGCGGACAGCGCGAGTCGAAGTCCCCGCTGATCCTCACCATGGTGCTGCTCCTGCTGGTGCTGCTGCAGGGACCCATCCGCGGCGCACTCTCCGCACCGGTGATGCAGAGCTGGATGACGGTGTTCGTGGCCGTGCTGGTCCAGGCGCTGCCCTTTCTCGTCCTCGGCGTGCTGCTCTCGGCGGCGATCGCCGTGTTCGTACCGGCGTCGTTCTTCGCCCGCGCCCTGCCGAAGCGGCCCGCGCTGGCGGTCCCCGTCGCGGGGATGGCGGGCGCGGTGCTGCCGGGCTGCGAGTGCGCGTCCGTACCCGTGGCCGGGGCGCTGGTCCGCCGCGGCGTGACCCCGGCCGCGGCGCTCGCCTTCCTCCTCTCCGCCCCCGCCATCAACCCGATCGTGCTGACGGCGACCGCGGTCGCCTTCCCCCGCAACCCCGAAATGGTCCTGGCCCGTTTCGTCGGCAGTCTGCTCGTGGCCTGTGTGATGGGCTGGCTGTGGCAACGCCTGGGCCGGACCGACTGGTTGCGCCTGCCGGAGCGCCCGCACTTCGACGGCCAGAGCAAGGGCGCGGCCTTCTGGGGCTCGGTCCGGCACGACGTGATGCACGCGGGCGGCTTCCTGGTCATCGGCGCGATGGCCGCGGCGACGCTGAAGGCGGTGGCCCCGGCGAGCTGGCTGCGCACGGCGGCCGAGAATCCGGTCGTCGCGATCCTCGCGCTCGCGATCCTCGCCGTACTGCTGTCCATCTGCTCGGAGGCGGACGCGTTCGTAGCGGCTTCGCTGACCCAGTTCTCGCTCACGGCCAAGCTGGCGTTCCTGGTGGTCGGCCCAATGATCGACCTCAAGCTCTTCGCCATGCAGGCGGGCACCTTCGGCCGCGGCTTCGCCCTGCGCTTCGCCCCCGCCACCTTCGCCCTCGCCATCGCGGGCGCGGTCCTGACCGGGGCGGTGCTCCTGTGAACCGCCAGGCACAGGCGGCGGTCCTGTTCCTCACCGGCGCGGCCCTGCTGCACGCGGGCTTCACCGACCTCTACCTGCGCTACGTCAAGGCAGGCCTGCAACCGCTGTTGCTGCTGTCGGGCGCGGTACTGATCGCCGCGGCGCTGGCGACGGTCTGGTACGAGTGGCGGGGAGGGAAGGGGAAGGGCAGCGACGGGCACACCCAGGACCACGGCGACGGCCACGATCACGGCGACGGCCATGTCCACCGCGAGCCCCGCGTCTCGTGGCTCCTGGTCCTCCCCCTCCTCGCCCTCATCCTGGTCGCCCCGCCGGCCCTCGGCTCGTACAGCGCCATGCGCACCGGTACGGCACTGCAGCAGCCGTACGGCTACAACTCCCTGCCCGCCGCCGGGCCGCTCCGCCTCGGCGTGGTCGACTACGCGGGCCGCGCGGTCTACGACCACGGCCGCTCCATAACCGGCCGCCAGATCAAGATCACGGGCTTCGTCGCCCTGGACCGCACTGGTGCCCCCTACCTGGTCCGCATGGCCCTCAACTGCTGCGCCGCCGACGCCCAGCCGGTGAAGATCGCCCTGACGGGCAGGATCCCCCCGGTCCTGGAGCCGGACAAGTGGCTGGAGGTGACCGGCACCTACACCGCCAGGCAGACCAAGGATCCCGTCAACAACGGCCCGATCCCGTACCTCGAGGTGACGTCGGCGAAACCGGTGCCGACGCCGAAGGACCCGTACGACGAGAGCTGGAACCAGTGATCCAGCCCGCGTCCCGGGCGGCGGCGACCGCGCGTTCCTCGGCGTCGTCGGCGGCGGAGTTCAGGGCGGCGTCACGTCCTGCCGCCGTGCCGCCGGCCGCGGTCGCGGCGGCCTGCGAGGCGGCGAGGGCGGCGCGCAGTGCGTGGGCGGCGGCCTCGTTCCCGTCGTGCGACCGGGCCACCTGAGCGGCGAGCGCGGCCGCGGCCGCGGCATTGCGCGCGCAGCGGGCGTCCGCGGCCGGGTCGGGGGCGCCCGCCGCGAGCCCGTCGAGCAACCGGGCGGTCAGCCGCAGGGCGTTGGCCGCCCGCTCGGTGGGGCTCTTCGGCACCGGCTCGGCCGCGGCGGCGTCCACTCCGGCGTACCGGCATGCGGCGAGGGCGCGGTCGTAGGCGCTCCGGGCGCGAGCGCCATGGCCGTCTTCGGGCGCGCTCATCTCTGTCTCCTCGGCTGGAGGTCTCCTCGGCTGGAGGTCTTTTCGGCTCGCGGGCGGAGGCAGGGTGCCACGTCGGCCGTGAAGAGGACAGAAGCGTGCGGGTCTGGATAACTGACGGGTCGTCAGTTATGGTCCCCGTGCCGCCGAGCGGCTTCCGAAGAGGTGCATGAAGGGGTGAACGCAGTGGAGACCCGTCCCCAGAGCCCGCAACCGTCAGGCCCCCCACGCTGGGTCGCGATGTTCCACCGACCCGACTCGACGGCCTGGCAGGTGTGCGCCGAGTCCCCGCACCGCGCCCCCGTGCAGTACGCGCTCGGCGAGATGGCCCACACCGTCCGGGCCCGCGGGGAGAGCCTCGCGGTGAGCCTCTGGGGCCCGAAGGGCGACAGCTGGCAGCGCTACGACGTCTCGGCTCCCGCGCCGGCGCCGGCAGCGCAGCAACCGTCCACCGCCCCCGAGGAGCCGACCAGGCTCGCCGAACGCATGGACAGCCGCCGCCGCCAGGTCCTCATGTCCGGCCTGGCCAAGGCCGGCGTCTACGACCTGGCGCCGGACGACCTGGCCGCCGTACGGGAAATCGTCGACCGGCTCGACGAGACCACCGTACGCAGGCTCGCGCACTGGCTCGCGACCTCCGGCGGCGACCGCTAGGGCCTGCGCCACCCGGCGTCCACGGGCCGCGGAAGTCGTTCGCGATCGCTTCGTAAGCTGGCCCGTATGAACGAGATCATCTCGGTTGTCACGCCTGTGCACGGAGAGGGTGCGCGGTTCCTCTCGGAGGCGTACGCGTCCCTTCGCTCCCAGGACCTTCCTGACGGCTGGTCATGGGAGTGGTGTGTGCAGGAGGACGGAAGCGACGTTCGAAGCTCCGCGCATCTTCCCGCGGACGATCCGCGCATCCGGATCTCGGCGTCCCGACGTGGCGGCCCGCACGTGGCGCGGACCCTGGCGTTCGCCCGGTCGACCGGTGTCTACGTGAAGAACCTGGACGCCGACGACCAGCTCACCGCCGGGGCTCTCGCGCGCGACATCGCCGCGTTGGAGGAGCACCCCGCGGTGGGCTGGACCACGTCCCGAGTGCTCGACCTCCTCGACGACGGCAGCACCGTCTCCTTCGACGGCGATCCGGAGCCCGGCCGGCTCCCGCGCGGGAGCGCGTACGGATTCTGGGCCGAGCACCGCCGGCCTCGGATTCACCCCGCCACGCTGTGCGTGCGGCGCCATCTGCTGGCGCTGCTCGGCGGGTGGATGGCCCTGCCGGCCTCCGGTGACACGGGCCTGCTGCTCGGACTCGACGCCCTGACGGACGGATGGTTCATCGGCGACACCGGCCTCATGTACCGCAAGCACCCCGGGCAGATCACCACGCACCCGAATCACCAGGCCGGGGAGGAATGGGGGGCCCGGATGTCGTTGATCCAGGAGCACGCCGACGCCCTTCGCGCCTGGGCCGCCATCGTGCAGGGGGAAGTCCCGGGCTCACCGACGGTCTGAGCCGGACATACAAGGGCCCGACCGCTAGCGACGGGGGATGCACCAGCGATCGGGCTATGGCCAAGACTAACAAGACGAAAGGTGCAGCGGGAGTCGCCTGCTCGGCTATCACGGCGAGTTGTGATCTGGATCACCGGATCTACGCCCGTCACCCGCCCGCTACGTGCCGCACGGAGGCTCGTAGGAGAGCCGCGGCAGGTACTCGTGCCACTTGTCCGCCGTCAGGACGCCCTGCGTGGTCGAGCAGATGTGCCGGATGGCGTCGTCGGTGTCGAGGTTCCAGAGCCGGACGGTGTCGGCGCCGCTCGACACCCCGAGCATGTGGCTCCTGGGGCTGAACGAAAGGAAGTTGCCGGTCTTGGCGTTGGGGCTCATCGACTGCCCGATCGGGGCGGCCTCGGAGGGGTCGGCCACGTTCCACAGGCGGACGGTGTTGTCGTTGCCGCCGCTCGCCAGCGTGCGGCCGTCCTGGCTGAGGGTGAGCGAGACGACCGCTTCGGTGTGACCGGTCAGGGGCTTGCCCTCCTCGGTCGCGTCGCGCGGGTCGGTGACGTTCCACAGCCGGACCGTGTCGTCATCGCTGCCGCTGGCCAGCGTGCGGCCGTCCGGACTGTAGACGAGGACGTTGACGGGGCCGCCGTGACCCTTGAGCGGTGCGCCGACAGGGGTGACACGGCGGGGGTCGGCGACGTTCCAGAACCGGATGGTGGCGTCCGCGCTGCCGCTGGCGAGGGTACGGCCGTCCGGACTGAAGACGAGGCTGTTGATATAGCCCTTGTGGCCGGTCAGCGGTGCGCCGAACTTGACGGCACGGGACGGGTCGGCGACGTTCCACAGCTGGATGGTGCGGTCGTCGTAGGGGGTCGCCAGCGTGCGTCCGTCCGGGCTGAAGGTCAGCGCGTCGGAGCCCGTGAAGCGGGTCCGCAGGGTGAGGGGCGTCCCGTAGGAGACCGGCCGGGCCGGGTCGGTGACGTTCCACAGGTACAGCTTCCGGCGTCCGTTCATCACGGCGAGCGTGTGGCCGTCGGGGGAGAAGGCCAGCTGGCGCTGGCCGCCGTCCGCGGGCATGAACGGTTCGCCCATCGCCACGGGCCGGCCGGGAACCGTCACGTTCCACAGCCGGATCCGCCCGTCGCGCGCGGCCATGGCGAGCACCTGCCCGTCCGGGCGGAATGCTCCGAAGGCGCCGACCATGTCCGACGTCGGCACCGACCACAGCCGGACCTTGCTGTCGCCGCTGCCGGTGGCCAGGGTGCGGCCGTCGGGGCTGAAACCGATGGCGTACATCTCGCCGCTGCTGCCCGCGAGCGGCTCGCCGACCTGCGACGGGAAGGCCGGGTCGCTGACGTTCCACAGACTCGCCGTGCTGTCGGCGCTGCCGGCCGCGAGCATGCCGCCCTTGGGGCTGAAGGCCACCGACCAGATGGGACCGGTGTGGCCGGTCAGCGGCGAGCCGAGCTGGGCGGCCCGGCCCGGGTCGGTGACGTCCCACAGCCGGATGGTGTCGTCGGCGCTGCCGCTGGCGAGGGTGTGCCCGTCGGGGCTGAAGGCCAAGGAGTGCACCGTGTCCGTGTGGCCCTTCAGCACCCGGTCGATCGCCTTCGGGTGGTGCGGGTCGGCCATGTTCCACAGCATGATCGTGTTGTCGTCGCCACCGGCCGCCAGCAGGCGCCCGTCAGGGCTGAAGGCCACGGAACGCACGGCGGCGCTGTGGCCGGTCAGCGGCTCGAGCGCCTTCGGCCTGCCCGGATCGGTCATGTCCCACAGCCGTACGGTGTGGTCCTCGCCGGCGGAGGCCAGCGTGTGTCCGTCCGGGCTGAAGGCGAGCAGGTAGATCGTGCCGGTGTGGCCGGTCAGGGGAGTGCCGAGCGGCTTGGGGTGCGCGGGATCGCGTACGTCCCACAGCCGTACGGTGCCGTCGTCGCCGGTGCTGGCGAGGGTGCGACCGTCGGGGCTGAAGACCGCGGTGCTCACCCAACTGGTGTGTCCGGTGAGCGGTTTGCCCAGCGGCTTCGGGTGCGAGCGGTCGCTGACGTCCCACAGCCGGACCGTCCGGTCGTAGCTGGCGGTGGCCAGGACCTTGCCGTCCGGGCTGAACGAGGTGAGGTACACGGCACCGGTGTGGCCGAGCAGCGGTGTGGCCAGCGGCGCGTTCACGATCGAGATCAGCCGGTTGTTGGTGCCCGCGTCGTCCGGCCGCAGGTCATGGGCCACCAGGTCCAGCTGGGCGGAGAGCGAGGGGTCGGTGTACTGCACGCGGTCGGCCTCGGCGACCACCTGCTCGAACACCGCGTCGTTGCGCTGCTGCCAGGCGAGCACCGCCGCGCCCACGGCCAGGATCGACATCACGACCAGTGCCGCCACCCCACCGCGCCGCATCACGAGGGTGCGCCTGCGCAGCCGTACCGAAGCCGCCAGGAACTCCACCGCGCTGCGGGTCAGCAGGGTGTCGCCCGCGGACTTCGCCCAGTTGCGGGCCTGCTCCAGCCGCGAACCCCGGTACAGCAGCGAGGAGTCGCGGTCGGAGCCCTCCCAGGCGCGGCCGTCCTCCTCCAGACGCTGGCGGACCAGGTGGTCGTTGCGGCCCTCGTCGATCCAGTCGCGCAGCCGCGGCCAGGCGTGCAGCAGCGCCTCGTGGGTGATCTCCACGGTCTCCGCGTCCAGCGTCACCAGCCGGGCGCGGACCAGCGCCTCGAGCGACTCCTCCGTCTTGCCGGGGTCCGTCGACTCCTCCGCCAGCTGCCGCCGCGTCCCGCGCCGCCGGGTGGCCTGGGTGTCCTCGCCGAGCCGGACCAGCCGCAGAAGCAGCAGCCGCGCCGCCGTACGAGCCGCCGGATCGAGCCCGGACCAGGCCCGCTCGGCCGTCGCGGCCACCGCGCCCTGGATTCCGCCCGCCGCCCGGTAACCGGCCAGCGTCAGCCTCCCCGCCTTCCGCCGCTGCCAGGTGGCGAGCAGGGCGTGGGACAGCAGCGGCAGCACGCCCGCGTCGTGCGCCCCGCGGGGCCCGTCGGCGCTCACCTCCCGGACGATCAGCTCCGCGAGCCCCGGTTCGAGCTCCAGCCCCACTGCCTTGGCCGGCCCGGTCACCGCCTCGCGCAGCTCCGCCGTCGTCAGCGGCCCGAGCACCATGTGCCGGTGCTGCAGCGCGTCGGCCAGCTCGGGATACCTGAGGCACTGGTCGTAGAAGTCGGCACGGATACCGAGGACCACCAGTACGGGCGCCGGGTCGTCCGGCCCGGCGGGCGTGCACGCGGCATGCAGGACCTGCACGAACGTCCGCCGGCTCGCCTCGTCGGGGCAGAGGGTGAAGGCCTCCTCGAACTGGTCCACGATGACCACCGGACGGTCACCGTCGCCCCCCTCGCGCCCCATCCACGCCGTGACGGCGCCATGGACCGCGGCCGTGAACCGCGGCGTACCGGCCTCCTCCGCCGCCGACACCACGGGTGCGAGCTCCGGGATCCGCCGCGTCAGCTCCGCGAGCGGATCACTGCCGGGCACGAGTTGTACGACACCTGCAGCCGCCGCCCGGCCGTGCTCGTCGCCGAGCGCGCCGTCCCGCAGCGCGGTCACCAGACCGGCGTTCAGCAGCGAGGACTTCCCGGCCCCCGAGGCGCCGACGAGCATGACCAGGCCGCCGGTCTTCTCCGCCGCCCGCAGCTGATCGACGAGCGCGTTCGTGCTCCGCTCCCGCCCGAAGAACCACCGGGCGTCCTCCTGCCGATAGGACGCCAGTCCCCGGTACGGACACACACCGGGGACGGCCGACGCCTCGGCCGGGGCCCCCTCCTCCACCTCCGCGGACGCCGCGGCCCGCTCCCCGGCCGGATCGGCCACGGCACGTTCCCAGAGCCGCTGCCACTGCACCATGTCGTACAAACCGGGCGAAACGGGCGTGGGTCGCGCGCGCCGGGCCTGAGGTATCAGGACATGGAGCACCGCGGCGAGTGCGGCGAACTGCGCGGGCACGTTCTTGGCCCGCCGCCAGTCGCTGATCCGCTGCGCGGACACCCGTACGGCCCGCCCCCGCTCGTCCACGCGCTGAAGCTGTACGACCGCCTCGGCCACGCGCGTGAGGGGAGGGTTGCCGGCCTCCTTGTAGAGCAGTGCGAGCCGTTCCGCGAAGGCAGTACGTGCCCCTGAGTCGGAACTCAAGGCCTCCACCCCTTACTCCCCCCGCGTTTGGACATCCGGACCGGAAAACTCACTTTATACGGCTGACCTGCGACTTAAGCGTCCGGACCGGAACCGGAACCTCCCCACCGGGAGGCGCAGCTGGCAGGATCACGACGCAGTAGCGAGCCCGTCACGCGCTGTCCGCGCAGGCCATCGGCTCAGCGCCCGGGGAGACATCCCGGGACGCCGAACGTTCTCGGCCGGTTTCCGCAGGAGCCACGGGACGGCGGCGTCGGACACATCGCCTGAGCCCGCGAGATCCGCGCCGTTCGGCGCCGGTCCCCACGAGGGGAGGGACCGGAGCCGAACGGCGCGGAATGCTTTCCGATCGCCTTGATCATCGCGGTGGACTTTTTGATCACCATTGACCCTCCTTTGCAACTGCTGTCACCCGCGTGACCTACGCTCCGCTCACTTCCCCAGTTCAGCAGGGGCTCTTTTTCGTTCCGGGGGGTTCGAAACCACCGTGCGCACACGCACTCTTCCGGCCGCGACGGCGCTCGCGGTCCTGTTCTGCTCGGCCGCGCTCGCGGTCGCGTCGGCCGCGCCCGCGCTGGCCGACTCGAGCACCGTCCTGCCGGTCACCTCGACCGGCGACGTCGTCGTCGACGGCGTCCACCAGCGGGTCTTCATCAGCGACCCGAGCGGCGGAAAGATCGTCGCAACCGACTACAGCGGAACCGTCGTCGGCACGATCGACTCGCTGCCCGGCGTCCGCGGCCTCGAGCTCTCCGCAGACTCCGGCACCCTGTACGCGGCCGTCGAGGACGCCGACGCGATCGTCGCCGTCGACACGGCGACGGCCACCGAGTCCCATCGCTACCCGACGGGCGACGGCACCCAGCCCGAATACCCGGCCCTGGCCGGCGGCAAGCTCTGGTTCGGCTACCGCGGATCCGGCACCGGCAACATCGGCTCGCTCGACCTCAGCGGCACCGACCCGGTCGTGACGCTCCACCAGGACACCACCAAGACCTGGAACGACGCCCCGATCCTGGCCTCCTCGCCGGGCGCCCCGGACACCGTCGTCGCGGGCGCCTCCGGGCAGAGCCCGAACGAATTCGCCGTCTTCGACGTGTCCTCGGGCTCGGCGACCCGTACCGCGTACGCCTGGGACCCGGGCAGCAGCAGTGACCTCAGCGACCTCGCCGTCACCCCGGACGGCAAGGACGTCGTCACGGCCAGCGGCGCCCCGTACAAGCAGCAGGTCTTCAAGCTCTCCGACCTGTCCGAGGACGGCAGCTACACCTCCAACGCCTATCCGAACGCGGTCGACATCGCCCCGAACGGCGCGGTCGCCGGGGGCACCTTCTCCTGGTACGACCCGGACGTCCACATCTTCGAGCCGGGCATCTCCACCCCTGTCCGCCAGTACGACTTCCCGAACACCGGTGGCAGCAGCGGCGCCGACACCCTCGCGGCCTCGGGCCTGGCCTGGGCGCCGGACACCAGCAAGCTGTTCGCGGTGTCGTACAACGACTCGAACGTCTACTCCCTCCGGGTCCTCGACAACCCGACGAAGACGGACACCACGCTCACGGCGACGGCTCCGTCCACCGCGCCCCGCGCCAAGGCCCTCACGGTCACGGGCAAGCTGACCTCGGACGCGGCCTTCCCGTCCGGCACGACGGTCTCCGTCCGCCGCACCGACGCCGAGTCCCCCTCGGGCAAGGCGCTCGGCACGGCGACGGTCGGCGCCGACGGCTCGTACTCCTTCGCCGACACCCCGCCGGCCGGTGACAAGGTCACGTACACGGTCGGCTACGCGGGCGACGAGTACCACGCGGCCGCCACCGCGACGGCAACGGTGAACGTCACCCGCACCGCGACGGCGCTGACCCTCTCCAACAACGGCAAGGTGTACGCGTACAACACCCCGGTGAAGTTCACGGCGCACCTGGGGACGACGTACAAGAACCGCACCGTCGAGATCTACGCCGACCCGTACGGCTCCGACAAGCCCAACAAGCTGGTCAAGTCCGGCACGGTCGACTCCTCCGGAAACCTCTCCGCCACCCTCTACCTCACCCGGGACACCAAGCTCACCGCCAAGTTCACCGGCGACACCCGCTACGCGCCCGCGACGGTCACGAGCAC